>CAKQBG010000097.1 GCA_934216145.1 uncultured Anaeroplasma sp. | reverse complement strand
GATAGTGTAAAATATTTTGTGGTAGATATAAAAAAAGAAATCATCCCGTGTTATAATAAATTTGAAAACAAAAAACAAAAGGATGGTTTCTATGAATATTATAACAAATTTAAACGAATTAATCACTAAAAACTTTAATAAATTTTTAACAAATTATTTTAATAATATGAATTACGTTGATAAACAAGGTACTTTTTCTAATTATTATAATTTCATAAATGATTTAGATTCATTCAATGATTCATTTATTAAAGACATTATTAAGTCCTATTTTGAATATATTGATGAATGCTTCTTTAATTCATCATATAGAAAAAGATTTTGTAAATCTAATGGTTTTTATGAAAGGAAAAATCTTGTTACTTTATTTGGTGAAATAACTTTTAAAAGACGATATTACTATGATACAACTTCTAATGAATATTTTTTCTTTACTGATTTGTTTTTAGGTCTACCAAAAAGAAAACATTTTGATCCATTTGTCTGTGCTGAAATATGTGAACAAGCTACTACAGAAAGTTATTCTAAAACTGGAAAAATAATTGCAAATAAAATTGGAAAGAGAACTTCTAATAATATTAATATTAATCGTGCTACCGCAAGAAATATAG
This sequence comes from uncultured Anaeroplasma sp., assembly GCA_934216145.1. Lineage (GTDB taxonomy): Bacteria > Bacillota_I > Bacilli_A > Acholeplasmatales > Anaeroplasmataceae > Anaeroplasma. The sequence goes on along the minus strand of CAKQBG010000097.1, from coordinate 936 downwards.
TCCTAGCCTTTAATCCTGAATATAATGAAATTAATGAACTTAAACGAGTAGATAAATTATTTGTTATGCTTGATGAAAAGTTTATCGGTTCACAATTTAATGAAAGAAAAGATTTCATGACTAAAGCATCTGTCATATTTGAAGATTACAAAAAGGAATATTCCTATAAAAAGAAGGAAACCTCCAAAAATAGATATAAATTAATTAATCCACATGCATGTGCTTCAATTGATAATACTTTACTTGAAGATACTGTTGATTATATTTATAATAACTATGATATTAACTATATAAAAGAAATAAACTTTATGGGTGACTGTGCAAAATGGATTAAAGAATTCCCAAAATCCAATTGGTTTAAGTTTACTTCTGATACTAAAGTACGATTTGCAATGGATAACTTTCATTTTAAGCAAGCATTAATGAATTTAACAACAAAGAAAAATAATGATATTTATGAAGCATTACTTGAATATGTTGATTCAAATAATAAAAAAGATTTTAAGCTACTGGTAGAACAATTTAAAGAATTAAATCCAGAAAGAATTGAAACAATTGAAAATAAACAAAAATATATTTTAAACAATTGGAAAGAAAGACAAACCTATTTAAACAATAGATATATAAAATGTTCTATGGAATCTCACATATCACATATACTTGCTGACTTATTCACCGCAAGGCCTAAAGCATACTCAGAAAATGGATTAAGAAAACTATTAAAATTAAGAATGTTAAAAGTTAATAAAGTTAATATAAAAGAATTATATTTAAATCAATTAATTAACCCGACTATAAAAAATAATAAAATTAACAATTTAAAAATTAATACTAATAAAATATTATTTTCGAATAATACAAATATGAATAAATATTTAAATAATTTTTATAATACCGGATTCGAAACATTTGATTATATACAAAAAGAAGAAACTA
>CAKQBG010000096.1 GCA_934216145.1 uncultured Anaeroplasma sp. | reverse complement strand
GTACCAATTTGAACAAAATTAGTACCTTTTAGTAGATTATTAACTTAATCATAGCACAACAACTGCAAAACTCGGGTAGAAGATTTATTAAGTAAAATTAGTTACAAATACATGATATAACCAGCCAAGATCATTTCAAATACAAATATCCACCATAGGCTTGACAAGGATTTGTCTCATAAATTCTATTGATATCAAAATATAATTTATCTCCGATTTTCAAATCTAAAGGTGATATTTTATCATTTCCATTAATGATATAATAATCATTTGAAGAATAATTACTAGATGCATTATAATCAGTATCACTAAAATATAAAATTATTTCAATTACTATATCATCGTTTCCTTGATAGTTACTTATTGTTTTAGAACCAATATGTTTATATTTGACAATATCAGAGACTTCTATCACCTCAATATTAGCCTCATTTGATTTACTACATGAACATATAAACAACATAAAAAAAATTAATGTTAAGAATAATAATATCTTTTTCATTTTTTTCTCCAAAAATCTACAATAAATTATAAAATAAAATTCTTATAAAATTATATTTATAATCTTTCTTCAATCCAAGCAACTATATAAGTGGAAATTTTACATGCATGATTTGTATAATGGTTTCCAAAAAACCAATAATATGAATAACCAGAATGAATTCCGCATATTAAATTATTCGATTTTTTTATTACCGGTGAGCCACTAGCTCCACCAGTAGTATCGCAATTATGATTAAATTTATAAGTATTAACATTGCTAGCATTCCCATTTGAATAAGCCATTTTTCTATCCAAATCGCCACTATAACCAACAACCGTAACGCTATCATCATTACTTAACTCTGATGTAACTCCAAAATATCCTAATTCGTTCCCAATATTTTCATTCAAATCGATTAAAGCCCAATCATCCTTTCTATCTTTAGTATCTCTAAAGCTTCCACACGATGCAGATGAAAATTGTGTAATTGTACCATAAGGATTAATAATTTTACCATTTGAATCCTTATAAGTACCAAATGAAATAGAAATACTATCGAACCATCCATAATTATGTTCATTACTACAATCATAAACCATATGACAATTAGTAAGAATTGTATGTGGTCCAACTAAAAAACCAGTTCCTTGATATTCTACTCCAGAAAGTTCATTAAAAGAAATTAAAATTCTACATATAGATCTATAAGGCTTTTGCACATATTGATAATCTTCTAGAACAACTCTATTGTCATTATCAATAATAGCTCTTTTTTTATTATAGGATATAATTTATAAACTTTCAACAATGTTTCTCTGTTAATATCCTTGATGCCTTAAATGATATAAAAGGCATTGATTTAAATGCAGATTTATTTATGTCAATATACATAAATAAAAGATTTAAAAAAGTTTTAAAATAAAAATAATTAACAACAAAATTTTTAAAAAAATAAAAGGCAAAAATGGCATTATTATTACACTTTTTGCCTTTTTGCTTAAATAAACTGTCGAAAATGATGTGAACCCCAAATCTTGGACTCGAGGTTATTATTGTTATAATGATAATCTATTTAAGGATTGTTGTCTATATA
>CAKQBG010000095.1 GCA_934216145.1 uncultured Anaeroplasma sp. | reverse complement strand
TTTTGTATACATAACTACCTTAAAATGGAAAAGAGGTATTAAATCATTGCCTACCTCAATTTTTAAGAGGGTAACTATCTACCTACCTCAGAATTTAAAGAACCGAAATCGGATCCTTGCCAATAGGTAAGGATTTTTTTGTCCAGTTTTCTGGACACATAAATGAAAACTCATTTTTTATTTGCTATATTAATGTTGTAGAAAGGAGGTATTCAAAATGTCAAAATTTAATACAGTAGATGTGTGGAACCATTTTTATGGTAATGTCGAAGAAGTCGGCTTGTGGTAATCCAAACAGTTGGTTCCATTCAACACTAGATCATATTAGACCATTGTCATTAGGTGGAGCTGATGTGATTGATAATATTGAAGTTTGCCATCGGGATACCAACGAGGAAAATTATCTGCTTTTTCCTCGTTGGTATCCCGATGGCAAGAGATTCCACGCACAGCGTGTAAAGGGATCAAGAGTAGCCTATGAAATCTATGAGGACTAAATATATGTATATAGTGAAATGAAAGTGATATAATGATTAAAGGACATGGAGTATTAAACTACACACATTCACAAGCGCAATTAGATCATTATGCAAATCAGCATAATCCTAATTCAAGTGAATATCAAGCAGAAATGGATAATCATGCTAACCAGTTAAATCCTAATAATGATGAATATGCTGGTGATGATGAAATTGAAGAATAGATAATAGTTCTAACTCCTAGGATTATTGAAAAAGTCTATCCTCCTTGCTGAGAGGCTCTCAAAAATTTGAGAGTCTTTTACCTTCTTTAGAATCAAGTCTTAAGATATGAGATTTATAGTGTCATAAGCTGAACGCTAGTCCAACTAAGTAGGAAGTTCCGTTTTAATGATACAATGTTAAATAGTCTTATAATATATTTTCTAGAAGTTGCTTAAATAAATTAAAAGTTTTTTTAATAAAACCTATGAATGTTGCAAGATCATATTATTTGCTTCAGATTATTTTTTCATCTGGGTTTTAAAGGATTACGTTGAGAGTGGTTTATATTTAGTAAAGCTTACCACCAAAAATTTTATTTTATTTGGTTAATATTAGAAAGTTTATAGCCTTATTATTTTATTTAATTATTAGTAATTTTAAAAATTGATTATTGTCTTTTTTTAAGATGTAAAAGTAATTTTATGGATAATTATAGAAAAAATATCAAACCTGAATTTAGGATTCTACCCTTCATTTGTGGTGTTAAGCTCTATATCAAACTCGGTTTCAAATAGAAGGTCTATATCTTTTTTTGAAAGATATGCATTGCCTAATTTGGATAAACCGAGTTTTTTCTTTATTGACTCATAGATATCGCTTTTTGATGAGGCATTTATATAATTGTTATCATAACTTTCAACTACATTATATTGTCTAATGAAATTGAATAATTGTGATATAGGTAATTCATCTTTGAATATTTTTAATTCTAATAATCGCATTAATGTTAGAGAAATATGACAAATAGTAAAATGACCTAAAATAGTATTTTTATTTGAAACATATGCTGGTCTAGCTTCTAGTTGAGTTTTAAGTATCCTAAATGATTCTTCTATTCTCCATAAATTATGATA
>CAKQBG010000094.1 GCA_934216145.1 uncultured Anaeroplasma sp. | reverse complement strand
ATACAGATGTATATTATAATGATGTTTTTCAATATAAAATAGCTGGAGTAATTAAAACTGATTATTTAAGCTTTTATGATATTACTGGAAATAAAAATGAAAAAATAATAGACAAGTATTCTGAAATAAGAGATTATCAAGGTGATTTCAATAAGAAAACTTATTGTGAATATAATGTTATTTATGGTAATATGGAGACGTTTGAGTCTATTTCCTCTGGAATTAATTATTTTTACTATAATAATTATGATTCTAATATTACAGTTAAAACTGATTATATTTTAAAAAAACTAACATCTATAAATATTAGTTATATAAATGAAGTATATAACTTTAATTTTTTTATGAATGATGGATATTATGGTTCTTTATCAAAAGAAGATGAGTACTATAAGAAAATTGTACTTGATAAAAATGATGTTGTTATTACTCCAGCTTTATATGATTTTATTTTTGATACAAAAATTGAATGGGAAAACTTGAATTTTTTGTATCAAAATGGTATTTATGAAGGAAAGCCATATACTAATGCATTATCTCATTTAGGAGAAACGGTAAGCTTTACTATTGAAAAAAATGGAAAAAAAACAGTTTTTTCAAATGTAACAATTGTTGGAGTAAATAATGAATTATTAGAAGGAGATAGTTATATAATATATAGTATAGATAATAGAAAAATCTCCAATTATTTTTTATCAAATTGTATTATGAAAATAGTTGATTGGAAAAATATTAATAATAAAAATTATGTTTTAAAGGAATTAAGAAAAATAGATATATTATTAGCTGGCGGTAAATTCACTGCTGCTTATGATTTAGAATATTCATATAAAATGATGTCTTATTTCTTTATAGCTTTAGGGATAATGACAGTTTTCATTTCAATTATTTCTATCATTAATTTAGTTATTAATAGAATTAATGATAATAAAAAGGAAATAGGAATACTTTATGCTTCGGGATGTAATAAATCTGATATCGAACAGATGTATTTAATTCCTATAGCAATTATTACATTTAGCTCTTTGTTATTTTCAGCTATTTTAGTAGCAATTTCCTGTGAGGTTTTAAATCATGTTATTGCTCATAAGGGAATAGAATATATTTCTCCTTTATTTTTGAATATAGAATCAATTTTGGCTTTATTATTTTCAGCTATATTAATGATATTTACTGGACATATACCATTAAAACGATATTTAAAGAAGAAACCTATAGATATTATAAGATAATATGTTAAGGACTATAGATTAAGCTTATTAGCTAAATTTATAGTCCTTTTCACTTTATGTTTTTTTGAATTGACTTCTAATAAAAATATGTCGAAAACTGGATTATAATATAAAAAGAAAAAATAATTCATAGTTTAAATTTGCTAAAAAATCATTCGTTTATCCTAATATTATCTTAAAATTAATAGACAAAAAGTAATATTTGTAATATAATCAATTAACTAATAATTAATTTTAATCAAAATATAAGAATATTAATTATACTAATTTAAATACATAGAATTTGTGGTAGTGTAAAATAAGTTATGAAAACCGGCACATTTCAAACAAGAAAAACGATGAGAAAAACTAAGGGAAACCCTAAGTTGCCATC
>CAKQBG010000093.1 GCA_934216145.1 uncultured Anaeroplasma sp. | reverse complement strand
GGAATAACTTGATAAATCAAGAGAAAGGAATTAATCAATTAAGATATCAAACCCATCTATATTGATTATACGTGATATTATGAGTGCGATTGAATTTAAGAATGTTTATTTTAAATATGATAAATCATTACCTATAGTTTTGAATGATGTTTCTCTTAAGGTAGAGTATAATAAAATTACTTTATTATCAGGATTATCTGGTAGTGGTAAATCTACAATTATTTCTTTATTATCAGGAATTATTCCTAATGTTATTTCGGGATTAATTAAAGGAGAAATATTTATTAATGATAATTCAATAGCGAATAGAAAGCTTAATGATATTACTAGAGAAGTAGGGATTGTTTTACAAAATGCTGATAGTCAAATAATTCAAGATATAGTTGAGGATGAAATAGCCTTTGGCTGTGAGAATATTGGATTACCATGTGATAAAATTAAAAGTGAAATTGATAAAGTAAGTAGTGTTATGGATTTAAATCCTAAATGGAAAACTAAAACTTTATCAGGTGGACAAAAGGAAAGACTTATTACTTCATCAGTATTAGCTATGGGTCAAAGGATATTAGTACTTGATGAGCCTTTAGCTAATTTGGATAAAAAGGGTAGTATTATATTATTAGATGTTTTAAAGAGATTAAAGGAAGAAGGATATGCAATATTAATTGTTGAGCATAGATTAGATATGGTTTTATCATATGTAGATGATATTTATCATATTGAAAATGGTCTTGTTAATAAAATAGAGGATAACGATAGCTATTTAAAATCTCAAATTATTAAAATTACTAATGAATATAAAAGTGATATTAAGGATACTTTATTAGAACTTAAAAATATTAGTTATAAGGTTAAGGATAGAGAAATATTAAAGGATATTTCATTTAAGGTTTTTAAGGGGGAAAAAATAGTATTATTAGGAGAAAATGGTTGTGGTAAAACTACCACTGCTAAAATCATTTCAAGACTAATTAAGCCTACATCTGGTATATATAATCAATATATTGATGAAAAAATTAAAAAGGGTAATAAAAAATGGTTTAAGCATGTAGGAGTAATCTATCAAAATCCTAATTATCAATTATTTATGCCAACAGTTAAACAAGAGCTTGAATTTTCTTGTAAGGATAAGAAAATAGAAGATGAGATTATATCATTATTTAAGCTTGAGTCTATTCTTAATAGACATCCTCAAAGCTTATCTGAGGGTCAAAAGAGAAAGCTTACTATAGCGATTATTTTAGCATCATTACCTGATTTAATTATATTAGATGAGCCAACAGTAGGTCAGGATTATGAATCATTAAAGAATATGGTTAATATTATTAATTATTGGCATCAAAAATATAATAATACTATTATTACTATTACTCATGATTTTAGATGTATTGAGGCTTTAGCTGATAGAGCTATTTGGATTAAGGCTGGAGTAGTTAAAAAAGAAGGACTTCATGATGTTATAAATGAATTCTTTTTTTAATAATTTAGATATATAAAATATTGTATATAACAGATGTAATTTGGTATTTGTTTATAAAAAAACTAGGAGGGAAAAATCCCTCCTAATATCAATTCTTCAATTGTAATAAATATTAAATATATTTTTCTAACTTGAATATAGTGCTATCAATCCTTAAGAACATTAAAATTATTCTATAATCTTTTTAATTTCTTCAATTGATAGACCAGTTGATTTAGAAATCAAATCTAATGATACTCCATTTTCATATAATGATTTTATCATTTGAAGTTTTTCTTGGAAACCTTCGAGTTTACCTTGTTGAATTCCTTTAAGGCGAGAATAATACATATCAGAATTATATGCTCTTTCCTTGTCTTCTATTGA
>CAKQBG010000092.1 GCA_934216145.1 uncultured Anaeroplasma sp. | reverse complement strand
ACCCGACTTTTGCAGTTGTTATGCTATAAATTAAATTATTATGCTATTTCCTCGAGAAATAGCAGTTTTTTATTATAAAACCAATTAAAATTAATATAAATATATCGCTTGACAAAAATGCACTGTTATGCTATAATATTATATATAAAGTAGGTGTATTTATGATTAGAAAAGATATTAGAAAATTTAAATATGGTACTAGAACTGAAATTAGAGTTGTTGAGGGATATAGAGATCAATTTGGTAAAGTAAAACAAAAAACTATAAAAACTTTTGGTTACTTGGAAGACCAAGAAAATCAAGAAGCTTTTATGAAAATGATTGAAGAATTTAATGATAACTATAAAAAATCAAAGCGAGTTAAAATTGAAAAACCAACAAATATCTTATTTCATGAAGATACCAGTAGTATTGAATATAATTATGGTTATAGATTTTTAGAAGCTATTTACGAAAAACTTGATCTAGGCTCATTTTTTACCTCTATTAACTTTAAAGGTCAATACTCTTTAAATGAAATATTTAAGTTTTTAACTTTTCAAAGAATATTAAATCCTGATTCAAAAAGAGCTACTTTTCAAAACATTCAAAGTTTTTATAAATACTTTGATGATTATAGCTTAGATGATGTATATAGATCTTTAGATATATTTGATAAATATAAAATAGACTTACAAAAATATATTAATGATAAAATAAAAGAAATAATAGGAAGAGACACTTCTTATGCCTATTATGATGTCACTAATTATTATAATGAGATTGATTTTCCAAAAGATGAAAATGATTTAAGACAACGAGGGGTAAGTAAAGAACATAGAGTAGATCCAATAATTCAATTAGGATTGTTTATTGATTCAAACGGATTACCAATAAGTATGAGTTTGTTTAAAGAAAATACTTCAGATACAAAAACATTACAACCAGTGATGAAAGAAATAAAAGCCAATTATAATTTAAATAGGCTAATAGTAGTAGCAGACAAAGGATTAAATTCTACTTCAAATATTAATTATATAGTAAACAATAATGATGGATATGTAGTAAGTCAAATATTAAAAGGTAAAAAAGGAAACAGATATCATGAACAACTATTTGAAGAAAGCAATTATACATACAATCAAAATGGAACCTTTAAATATAAATTATTTAAAGAGGATTATGAAATTATAAATTTAGAAGGTAAAAAGGAAACAAGGAAAAGAAAAGTACTAATATATTGGAAACTAGAAGATGCGATTTTAGAAGCCAAAAAAAGAGACGATAAATTAGCTAGAGCACTTAAATCATTAGGCAACAATGCATATGCTATTAAACACACATATGAACAATATATCAAAGAACTTCATACAGTAGATGAAACAGGAGAAATCGCAGATAAAGTAGAAAGAGTATTAGATAATGATAAAGTATCAGAAGATGCTAAATATGATGGGTATTTTTGTATAATTACTAGCGAATTAGATTATGATTATAAAAAGATTTTAGAAGTATACGGGAACTTATGGAAGATAGAAGAAAGTTTTAGAATAACAAAATCAGATTTAGAAGTAAGACCAATATATGTAAATACTACTGAACATATAAATGGACATTTTATGATTTGCTATACAGCACTCGTAATAATTAGATTATTACAATTAAAATTAAAAAATAAACTTTCAACAGAGCGAATAGTAAAAGCATTAAATTCATGTAGATGTACAATACCAGAAAAAGGAATAATACATCTTGTAAGAGGTACTATAACTAAATCATACAAACAAGTTATTGATAAGCATGGAAAATTAGTAAGTACAACTAAATTAATAGATAATGATGAAACAATAATGGATTTATTAAATATTATTGAAAGTTTTAATTCTTATGCTTATTTTTCATATTCTAGTCAAAATGATTTTAACAAATATATAGAGTCAATTAAATACTAATAAGTAGAAAGGCTTATCTTAGAAAAATCTAGGACAAGCCTTTTATAGCATAACAACTGCAAAAGTCGGGTT
>CAKQBG010000091.1 GCA_934216145.1 uncultured Anaeroplasma sp. | reverse complement strand
ACTCTCTATAATTTAAAGGTGTATCTACTCCCTAAAATTTAGAGGTGTATATGCTACTCCGTATAATTTAGATAACCGAAAAATTTAGACAAATGGCTTTATTTGTCTAATTTTTTTTCAATTTTTTTCAATTGTCTAATTCTTAGACAAGGAGGTATTTTTGTTTATTTTAAAGATTGAAAAAAGCTTTATAATGATGGTGTAAATAATACAAAGGAGGACAAATATTATGTATTATGGAGCAGGAACTTATGAAGCATTTGCACACCCAGAAAAGCCAGAGGGTGTAGATAAAAAATCAGCTTATATTATCGGAACTGGACTTGCAGGTCTATCAGCAGCCTTTTATTTAGTTAGAGATGGACAAATGAAGGGTGAGCATATTCATATTTTAGAAAAGCTTGAGCTAGCTGGTGGTTCATGTGATGGTAAAAAGGATATCACTAAGGGATTCTATATGCGTGGTGGTAGAGAGATGGATAACCATTTTGAATGTATGTGGGATATGTATCGTGATGTACCATCAATTGAGACTGAAGGAATTTCAGTATTAGATGAATATTATTGGTTAAATAAGCATGATCCTAATTATTCTTTATGTAGAGCGTCAGTTAATCGTGGATGTGATGCTCATACTGATAAACAATTTAAACTAGATAAAAAGTCAGCTTTAGCGTTATCAAAATTATTTTTAACAAAAGAAGAAGATCTTGAGGATAAGATGATTTCAGATGTTTTACCTGAGTCATTTTGGGATACTAATTTCTGGTTATATTGGCAAACAATGTTTGCATTCCAAAAATGGTCTTCAGCATTAGAAATGAAGAGATATTTATGTAGATATGTTCATCATATTGATGGTCTTCCTGATTTCTCAGCGTTAAGATTTACTAAATATAATCAATATGAATCAATGATTTTACCTCTTGTTAAATATTTAGAAGCTCATAATGTAAAAATTGAATATGGAATGAATGTTAAAAATGTTATTATTGATAATAAAGAAAATAAGAAGGTAGCTAAGCAAATCATCTATATTAAGGATGGTAAGGAACAATCTATTGACTTAATTGAAGATGATTTAGTATTTATTACAAATGGATGCTGTACTGATACTTCTTGTTATGGAAGTCAAAATGAGAAACCTGATTTATCAAAGATTAAAAATGGTTGTGGTGAATCTTGGGATTTATGGAAGAATATTAGTAGACAGGCATTACATAATGAATTTGGCAATCCATTAAAGTTCTGTAGTGCAGTTGATAAGACAAATTGGATGAGTGCAACTATTGAGACATCTGATGAGGAAATTATTCAACATATTATTAATGTTTGTAAGAGAGATCCAAGAGAAGGTAAAGTTACAACTGGTGGTATTGTTACAGTAAAGGATAGTACTGATAATTGGTATTTATCTTGGACTATTAATCGTCAACCACAATTCAAAAGTCAAAAACTAGGTAGTGTATTAATATGGGTATATTCTTTAAATACTAATAAGGAAGGTAATTTTATGAAGAAACCTATGAAAGAATGTACTGGTAAAGAAGTATGTGAAGAATGGTTATACCATATTGGTATTGATATTGATAAAATTTCAGATTATGCAACAAATAGATGTAATACTACTACATGTTATATGCCATATATTAATGCATTCTTCCAACCTAGAAAAAATGAGGATAGACCTTTAGTTGTTCCTCATGGAGCTAAAAATTTTGCATTTATTGGTCAATTTGCTGAAACACCAAGAGATACTATATTTACTACAGAATATTCAATTAGAACTGGTATGGAGGCTGTATATGCACTTCTTAATGTAGATAGAGCTGTACCTGAGGTTTGGGGAAGCAAATATGATGCTCGTGAGCTATTAAAGGCTTGTTATTACGCAGTAGATAAAAAGCCAATTAGCGAATGTGATTTATCATTAAAGGAAAAGGCTTTATTAAAGACTGTTTTAAAGAAAACTGCTGGTACTGATTTAGAGATTCTATTAAAGGAAAGCGGACTAATTAAGTAATATATATTTGGGGCTGTGAAGAAATAATCAGTCCTCGATAAACAAAAATGGGGTTTCAAACCAGTTTAAAATCTGGAAAGAGACCC
>CAKQBG010000090.1 GCA_934216145.1 uncultured Anaeroplasma sp. | reverse complement strand
TTTTTTCTTTTATATTTTAAACTTAGCTTCCAAATGAATGTAGATGAAATAAATTTGTTTTGATAATTTGGCTTTATTAAATAAATTATAATTAAAATAATTATACTTGCCAAGGCAATTAAACCTAAAGGATATAATATACTCATACCATTATACCTTCTTTCAACAAGTCACCAAATAACTCCTTTTCAATTGGAATATCAGTTCTTACAGTAAAGAAACCAACATCTCTTTTCTTACAAAATGTTTTAATTTCATTTTGATGGTCTACTAAGGCATCTAGATATGCTTGAATCATACCTCTAGTAACTTTTAATTTTAAATTTTTAGGATCATCAATAGCTCCAGATTCTGAATCTATTAAATGGATTCTTCCTTCATATGATGGATCTATCTCTTCAGGTGATAATACTTGAATTAATAGTACCTGACGCTTTTTATAACATAAATAATCTACAGCCTTTTTCCAATTACTATCTGTAAAGAAATCAGAAATAATAATTGTTAAGCCGTTCTTTGTTCCTGTATCAGAACACTTTGTTACACATGACTCTAAATCAACCTCATCAACAAATTGAATTTTATCAAATTGAGCCATTGATCTAAAGAATGAATTTTTTCCTACAATTACACCAAATGGATTTTCGGATACATTTCCATTCATAATTTGAAATGTTACTCTATCCATATTTTGAACTGCTAAAAAGCCTAAGGCTGCGGCAGTTGCTATTGTATATGATGCTTTTTGTTCATTATCTTTTCCCATTGATGCTGATACATCTACGAATATTTGAATTTGCATCTGTCTTTCATCTGTAAATAGTTTTAAGAAGTATTTTTCAAAACGACTATATAGATTCCAGTCAATTCTTCTAATATCATCACCTAGCTGATATTCTCTAAAATCGGCGAATTCTACTGTTTGTCCATATGTATTTACGAGATGCTTTCCACCAAAATATCCAGTTAAATTTGACTTTAGGTTTAAAGATAAAGTCTCTAGTCGACCAAAAAATCGATCATTCAAATATGTATTATTCATAATAAGCTCTCTCCAATACTTAATATTTTTAATTATAAATGCCCATGTTTTTTATGGGCATTTATAAGACTATTTTCCTTTATACTTCTTACTAACCTCATCTACAATCATTTTAATAATTTCATCAGCTGTAATTCCTTCAGCTACTGCTTCAAAGTTAAGCTTTAAACGATGTCTTAATACTGGAACTGCTAATTCATTAACATCTGAATAAGCTACATTGAATCGTCCATATATTAATGCTTTTACCTTTGCAGCTGAAATCATTGCTTGACCAGCACGTGGAGATGCTCCTACACGTACATATTTCTTTGCAGCTTCACTTGCATATTCTCCTGTAGGTCTTGTTGCTGCTACTAATGTCATCGCATATTTTAATACCTCTGTTGCACATGGAATATGATTAGCTGTTTCTCTCATCTTTAATAATTGTTCACCATTACAAGCTGCTTCTGCAACTTCTGCCATTGTCTTTTGTGTCATATCAACAATTTGCATTAATTCGTCTAGGCTTGGATCTGGTACTAATAGCTTGAACATAAAACGGTCCATTTGAGCTTCTGGAAGTGGATATGTACCATCCTGCTCAATTGGGTTTTGTGTTGCAAGTACGAAGAATGGCTCACTCAATCTTCTTGATACACCCATTACTGTAACTGTATGCTCCTGCATGGCTTCTAGTAATGCTGATTGTGTTTTTGGTGTAGCACGGTTAATTTCATCGGCAAGGATGATATTACTAAATACTGGACCTGGTTGGAATTGGAAATTCGAATTTCCATTTTCATCCTTAACAATAATATTTGTACCAGTAACATCGGCTGGCATTAGGTCTGGTGTAAACTGAATACGTGAGAATGGTAAATCAAATACCTTTCCTAATGTACGAACTAAACGTGTTTTACCAACTCCTGGTACACCTTCTAGTAGTACGTTACCACCAGAAATCATTGCTATAATTGTATGCTCTACAACTTCCTTTTGACCGATGACATCACGAGAAATCTGCTTAAATATATTCTCGCATTGTGCACTAAATTGTTGAATATCCTTTTCTTCTATCATTTTACTAACCTCT
>CAKQBG010000089.1 GCA_934216145.1 uncultured Anaeroplasma sp. | reverse complement strand
AATATTATTTTAAAGTACATTGAAGATAATGGATATGAGATAATAGATAATGCGAGAGAATGTTATATTGATGGATGCTGGAATAAAGAAAATGAAGAAGATTATTTAACGGAGATTCAATTTCCTGTTAAGAAAAGATAAATATAAATTACAATTTAGCGAGGTGTTAAAAGTGAGTAAGTATCAACCATTATGGAATTATATAAAAGAAAAACAAAAAGTAAATTATAAATTAACTTTTGAAGAAATCAAATCTATTTTAGGATTTGAAATAGACCATTCATTTTTAACTTATAAAAAAGAACTAAAAGAATATGACTATGAGGTTGGTAAAATATCAAAGAAAGAAAAAACAGTAACTTTTAATAAGATATGATTAAAAATTGCAAGTAGATAGTTGATGTTATTCTATGGCAAGAACAAAAGCAATATAATAGTATGTAGGAGATTACGTAAGCGTTAAAAATGAAACGGTATGCCCTTTCGAACACCAGTTATGGTATTTACAGTATTAAATAAAATGAAAAAATCCTCAACGAAATGTTGGGGATAATTTTTTCTACAACACGAAAAAGCCTAAATTAGGCTATTTTTTTTACCTTTAGGCTTTCTGGCAATGTTTTAGAATATGGTAGAAGATTTCTAATAGTTTCTTCATCAAGTATGTCTTTTTCTGAATTCTTTATAATTTTTGCCATATTATTAAATACATATATTAAATATTCATTTACATTTAGTTGATTTGCTATTGCTGTTTCTACAATACTATATATAATTGTAGAAACCTCAGCACCAACTTCTGATACGCAAAATAAGAAGTTTTTTCTTCCTAAAATCAGGGATTTCGCTGCGCGTTCTGACGATTATCCTGAATTCAGCATAATCGTCAGAAAGAGTTCCAGACCCTGAAACTGCTCCAAATGTTAAAATGATATTCCAATTATATGAAAAACTAAAAAGTTCTACGAAGGTTGCAAAATTATTAAAAGAAGAAAAAGTGTATTCCCCTAATTATTATAATTATTTAAAAAGAGGAGATCATTCAGCACGATATTCTAATTGTATAGATGAAGAAAAATATTTCTGGACCGGTCAACATATCAGTGGAATGCTTAATAATCAATTCTTGGAGTCCATAAAAGTAAGCATTTAGAATTTGTTGATTGTATCTTTGACATTTCCTCATCAGTACAAAATAATAGTGAATATACTATTATGGATTTATATACTAATTGGGAAAATGTAATAATTAATAATTGCACATTTAATAATTTATGTGATAGTGAGGCTGGAGGATCACTATGGATTCGTGATTTTCATGGACTTGGCAGTAAAGATTGCAAAGTATTGAATTTTCATTTTATAAAATTGCTCATGATGAAATGATTGCAGTATTTATGGGAATTATTTCTGATGTGTTAATAAAGAATAATGATTTTCTTGTTCCAGATGATGGAGTATCATCAAGTGTAATGAATTTTACCTTAGGGACAAGTAGTAATCATAGAAATATCAGCTTTATTGGTAACAAGGTTGACGCTTGCTCAACTGGTGGATTGATATGGGCTAAGGGAGAAAATGTTATTATTAAGGATAACAATTTAAATGTTCATTTAAGCAAAAAAAGGGACAGGAAACTTTAGAGCTATAGAAGGCAGTATTAATAATATTAAGGAATTCTCTAATAATTCAATTAATATTGATTCATTATTAGATACATATGATTTTCAGGTACACATTTTACATAACATTGATATTGTTAAAAATAATAAGATTAATGTTAATCTAAAGGTAACCGACGTTTTATTAGGAATAGATGAAGTAGAAAGTAATGAAATTAATTATAATTATGAAGAGGATATTAATGAAAACTCAACATTTATTATGCTTAATGATTTGAAAATGAATAATTATATGGATAATATAATTAATAATAAGCTCTATGCTAAAGGCTGTAATAAAAAGAGTAGATTTTTATTTTATGCTCCAGCTGATTCAAATCAAACATCTATTATAAAAGATAATGAGATTGAAGGCTTTAATGAATCAAACAATTATTTTAAGAATTTTAATATAAACTAAAAGGGGCTGTGAAGAAATAATCAGTCCTCGATAAACAAAAATGGGGTTTCAAACCAGTTTAAAATCTGGAAAGAA
>CAKQBG010000088.1 GCA_934216145.1 uncultured Anaeroplasma sp. | reverse complement strand
TAATAGTATTAATCTAGACCAAAAGGAGGTGTGAACATTATAGATTTAAAAAAATCTATTTTTTCACACCTCCTTTTATATAGCATTTGATATTAAATAGCCCATTATTTCAAATAAATTTCTTTTTTTAATTATTGAATCAGTATATATTTCTCCTTCAATAGTAGAGTTATTAACATATACATATACCTTACCATCTAAAAAATCATTTAATACATATTCATAATCATAGGTATAATCAATTTCTTCATTCTTTTTAGTTAATATTGATATATTATTTTTTACTAATACTCTTACAGGATTTTTATATTGGGCTGATTTTATCTCTTCAAGTAAGGTGTCCTTTTTTAATAAAACCTTTAATTCGTAATTACTAAAACCATAACGTAATAAATCTAATGATTCGCTATTTCTAGTCTTAGAATCCTTATAGCCAAAAACAACACTAATTAATGACATTCCATTTTGAGTCATATGAAGCGTTATATTATATCCTGAGAAAGAGCAGTAGCCAGTTTTTAGTCCATCAATTCCATCAACTCTACCTACAAGCTTATTTGTATTAACAAGCCAAAATGGAGAATCAGTATTCTTTCTAATATAATCCTCCTTTAATGAGGTATATGTAAAAATATCTGGATAGTTTATTACAAGCTCTCTAGCTATAATAGACATATCATAGGCACTAGAGTAATGGTTTTTATTTGACAATCCAGTACTATCTGAAAAATGAGTATTCTTTAATCCTAGTTTTAAGGCCTTTTCATTCATTTTATTAACAAATTCTTCATTTGTACCAGCTATATTAATGCCTAACAATGTAGCGCAATCATTAGCTGAGGCAATACATACACATTTTAATGCCTCATCAACTGTAATCTCCTCTCCAACCTTTAAATAAACCTGTGAGCCTCCAATTGATGCAGAATATTCATCAACTGTTAATACCTTATCTTTAGTTAATGTATTATTTTCTAATGCTTCATATACTAATAATAATGTCATTATTTTTGTCATAGAAGCAGGAGCTAATCTATGATTCATATCTTTATCAAATAAAATTTTTCCTGTTTCTTTTTCAATTAGTATACCAGCTTGACTATTTGGAATTAAATTAGGTGTATCAACTTCTTGAGTTAATTCATTATTAACAACTTCATTATTTTCTTCTGCATGAATAGTTAATGGTAGAAGAAATAGACTCAAAATAAAAAATAGTGATAGTAGTTTTTTCATTTAATCATCCTCTATTCGAATATATGAGGATTTTTATTTATTATGATTATAAAAATTTGAATTTTCAAAAAAGAAAACATTGAATATTATTTTCTTAAAACAAACTATTATTGAATAAAAAAACAAAGTACTTATTTTATTATATATTTTTTAATAAAAAATAACAAAAAATACATATATAATATTGATAAGTAAAATATAAAGATGTATAATTACCTTATAAAAATGAAGGAAGGTTGAAAAAAATGAAAAAGAAAGTTTTAGTAATAATTTTTGGTATTTGCTTAAATTCATTATCATTTGGATCCTTAAAAGCAGCATCAGTATATGAACCTAATGGAGACTTGCTTAGTGAAGTCGAGTTTATTACTGATAATGTTGATCAATTTGTGTATGAATATAACCAAGAATTTGATTCAAATTGGGAGGCTAGTTCAGTTGAATATGTGACAAATGTTTTAGAACAAAATTCGGGTGAAACTTATTCTTATATTGATTTTGATGGTGAAAATGGATACATAGTTTTAGATGAAAATTATGAATTGTTAAAGGTCGAAACTACAGGAGATTTAGAAAAAGTAAGAGAAAGCGATGAAGTTTTTTGGAATGATTTTGATGGTTTAGTTTATCTTGATGATGATGAAAATTATGTTAGATGTGATGCTGATTTCATTACAGAAGAAGAACTATTAGAATATGAATTTAATTACAATGGAAAAGTTTCAGGTTATGATGATGGAAGTGATGTTATAATTAATATTCCTGAATATTTAGAATCAAGATATGGTGGAAAAGATTGGTATTTAGATACAGACAATAGCAAAAGTTTAACGAATTATGAAGATGTATATCAAGAAGACTATGCTTTATATTCGAATGAAGGGAATTGTACTCTTTCTGCTTTCTATGGCATATTTAGATATTTACGAGATAATAAAAGTTTTAGTTCATTACCATATAATGATGTTTATATTAATCCAAAAAATGATTCTTTTTATGATAAATATAGAAGCAAAGGTGGAACTTATGTGCCTGAAATTTATGCAAAAATTAGAGAAGCTGCAATGCGATATAATTATACAACCAAGTCTTATGCTTGGACTTCTACATGTATGGCTAAATGGGCTAATGAAGCTTTAGATGAAATGGGATATCATTCACCATGGTATTCATCTTACGTTAAAATGTATTTACTATGGTCTTTTAAAAGTCAAGTAGTAGATAATATAAATTCAGAATATCCAGCATTATGGAATCAAGCTCGAGGTAATTATGCTCTTCATTCTATGATTGTAAAAGGATATAAAACTTATAAAATAAATCGTCATTTTTGGTTATTTAATTGGACTGAAAGTAAACATTTTATGGAAATGAATGATA
>CAKQBG010000087.1 GCA_934216145.1 uncultured Anaeroplasma sp. | reverse complement strand
GTGTCCTTTTTTAATAAAACCTTTAATTCGTAATTACTAAAACCATAACGTAATAAATCTAATGATTCGCTATTTCTCTTTTTGATTCACCACTTTGATATTTTACTATCACCGCATTCTTGTTTATGATATTTATCATTCCTTTTATATCCATACTAATATTAGTAAGGATATTTTATCATAAATGGCTCAGTTTCATTATACTATATTCAATAGAATGGAAAATTGTAAGTAATACCTATGGAAAAGGAACTTATATACTAGATAGAGGCTTCTATGGAGCTATTTTAATGCACAAAAACATAGAAATGGGTTGTTATTTTATTGTAAGAGCTAGAAATCCCAAAAGAAATATCTATATTAATGGTAATAAAAAAACTGTATCAGAAACAACTAAAAAACTAAAAGGATACTATAAATTCACAACTAAAATTGATGGTAAGACTATAAATTTAAAAGTGGCATCTGTTAATATTGTAATTAAAAATAGAGATGTTAAAAATATTGAAAAACATCATTTACAATTAGTAATTATAAAAGGATTTGGTGGTACTAATGAATATATGGCATTGATTACATCAAAAAATATATCAGGTAAAGATAAAGTATTATAAGTTATACAAGATTATATTTTAAGATGGAAAATTGAGGGAAATTTTAAATTTAAGAAGCAACAATATGGCTTAAAAAAAATAAAAGTAAGAAAATATAATAGAATGCAAGTATTATATAACTTGTTATCTAAAATTTTAATTTTTAACAATATAATCAACTTAAAAGCAATAGGAAAAACTATAAGAAAAATTATAAATCAAATTATAAATCAAGCTAAAATATGATTTTATAGATTATTAAATGGAATTGAAGAAATTACAGATATAATGACCACAAAAATAATTTTAAAACTATACCCAAAAAGACAACAAAGAACTAGGAATTTATTTACTGTTATCTGGTACCATTTAGGATGGCATAATTTTTGCTTTTAGTTCTTTTACTTGACTTATATTTTTATAAAGAGTAATATTTAAATATATTAATGTAAAATTTAATATAAAATTAATTTTTTAAAATTAAATAGGGAGGATTGAGGGGAAATGAAAAAATTATATTTGTTTTTTGTATTAGGATTGTTAATCACATTTTTGTCATTTACTATAATTAAAGCAGATACAGGTCCAAAGCCTTCATGTGATTTTACGATTACAGATCTAGAAAAATCTGACTATTTTGTTGCGGTAGTATATGAAAAAGAGGCATATGGACCACATGGCTACTATGATAGAATTAAAGATGATGAATTGAAGTCTTTATTTAAAATAGTAGAAGAAAATGCTAATATTCCAGAAGGATACCATTTATTAGATATTGGAAGAAAGTATTCTGATACTACATCTATATTTTTTGAATGTCTCTACATGGCACCAACTACTGATTATAAAATAGTTATTTATGATTTAGTAAATAATAAATCATTTATTTCTAATGAAATAAATAATTATGGATTTGAATCACATTATTCATTTTCATTTAAGGACTATACAAATACTGATTTTGAATTTGTTTCTGCAAAAGCCTCATATATATGGAAAAATATAGGTGAATTCTTTTTACGACTAGTAGTTACACTTGCTATAGAATTGCTTTTAGCATTATTATTTAGATTTATTAAAAAATCATTATTAATAATTGCATTGACTAATGTTGTAACACAAATAGTTCTAAATTTAATATTAACATTCTGTTATATTAATACAGGAAAGAGCTTCTTTATATTTTTCTTTTATGCCTTTGCTGAATTATTAGTTTTATTTATAGAAGAAGCTATCTATTTAAAATTCTGTGAAAATAAAAATGGTAAAGGCTCAATTATGGTGTATTGTGTATTGGCTAATTTACTAAGCTTTTTTGCATCATTTATTATATGGATATTCTTATAAAAAAATAAATATTATTTCTTTAAAAATAGTATAGAATGTAATGAAATACATTTGAGACTTATTTAATGAGTATATATTTTTATGATAGTAATAATACAACATTGGTTGATGACAAGACTTTTGAAATTTTAGTTAGAACTAGTAAGAAGAATATTTATACTAAATATATTTTCGCATTTATAATGCTTATAATTGGAGTAATAATATTAGTATTTGGTATTATGTTGAAGGTAATACTTTATATCAAACTGTTAAAGCAACATATAATTACAAGGATCTAAAGAAAGTTTATGAATATGATGATTTATATGAACTTGTATTTGACGGATATGATGATTTATATGTTCTTAAAAATGGCTTTGAGAATGAAAGAATGATTGAATTCTTTATTAAGAATCTAACTATTAATAAGAAGAAAATCAAAAATAGAATGAAAGGGGCTGTGAAGAAATAATCAGTCCTCGATAAACAAAAATGGGGTTTCAAACCAGTTTAAAATCTGGAAAGAAACCCCATTTTGTTGTATAATTTAGGTATGGAAAATATAGAAAATCAACACCTAAATAATACATCATTGACCGATGATTATTATACACCAAAACAGGGAAGATTACCACTATTTATTGCAGATATTTTAGATGCCTGTAGGGCTTTCGCAAAGTCAAAACACTATTTTTTCTATTTAACTAGTTTTTTTGAAAAATTAAGCCTTTGCAATATCC
>CAKQBG010000086.1 GCA_934216145.1 uncultured Anaeroplasma sp. | reverse complement strand
ATAATTAACTAATCTATTATTGAGATCATATTTTTTATTAATACTATAATTATTTATATTTATATTACTTATATTATGAATGATTGTGTCATACAACAAAAAAGGCACTAGAAGTGCCCAGTTAATTGACATTTTACTGTCAACTAACTATCCTTTCCTCTAGTACCAATTTAGTAAAAACAAGATTAAATGGGCACGAATATTTAGATTATGGTACATATGAATATAGGTGCAAAATTGATCCTGATAATAAAAAAGAAACTAAATTTGAAGTAAAAGAAAAAAGGATTGTCACTTATAATCCAAAATTAGCCCAAAAACAAAAAAAGGAAATATTGCGTGAAGTAGAAAAAATATCTAAACTTATAAGTTATAAACAAGCAGTTAGAGAGGAATTAGGTGATTCGGCTAAATATGTAAAATTTAGTGCTAAAATAATTGAGTGTGAAGATGTAAAAATCGTTAGTTCTATTGATATGGAAAAGGTTAATAAAGACTTGGAATTTGCTGGATATAATATGCTTATTACTAGATATATATAACATATCATAATTTATGGAGAATTGAGGAGTCATTTAGAATATTAAAAACTCAATTAGTTTCACCTCCTGCATATGTTTCAAACAAAAACACAATACTTGGTCATTTTACAATTTGTTATTCATCATTAACATTAATGAGATTACTAGAACTAAAAATATTTAAAGATCAATTACCAGCATCAAAACTATTTGAATTTATTAGACAATATAATGTTGTTGAAGGTTATGGAAATACTTTTATTAATACCTCAACTGTAAGTGATACTTACAAAGAAATAAAAAAAGAACTCGGTCTTTCAAAGCTTGGCAATGCATATCTTACAAAAAATGACATTGACCTACTTTTCAAAGCCGAGTTTGATGTGGAACCTATTCAATCTTAACACCCCAATTTTAGGGCAGCATCCTAAATTCAGGTAATATTTCTATTAGAGTCAATTAAATAATTAATATTACCTAATAAATCATATTTATAAAAATAATAATTATTATTATAAATAAAAATCTAGTAGTCATTAAGATATGCATTAATACGTCAAATAAAATGAGGTATTGTTTAAGTTGAAAATTAATACGAAATATATAGATGAAATTATTAATAAAATTGAATACATATAAAATTATCACGAAAGTTTAGATTGAATATTATTATTATTTTAATTGCGATTGTAATAAATTATTTAATTCTAATAAAGTTGTTATTTTTTTATTGGAAATTTTTTTTCTATTTAAGAAAATTTTATTAGAAGTTATCTTGAGAATAGTTTTTTTATTATTTGTTTTATTATAATTTATTGTTTCTCTAAGGACTAAAACATATTTTAAAGAAAACATTGTACCTTTTACTCTAATTATTTTATAATATTGATTTATAACATTTCTAAATTTTTGATAAGTTTTATAAATCATACCTTCTTCTATAAGGATACGATCGTTAATAGAATCATATTTTTTTTTTGATTTCAAATATAAAACAAAATAAAATATCAAACTGAATTTTGCACTATGTAATGAAGAAAAAGAAAAATAAATAAGAATACAAAACAAAAAATACTTATAGTTTTCATCTAAAAAAAATATAAATCCAGAAGAAATTAAAAGTAAATAAGCCGTTGGAATCAAAAATATTCTTTCTTTTTTGGTGATATAACTACCAATGACTGGTTTTATAAAAAATTTTTCACTAGTAAAATTAAAATACCATTTTATAAAACAAGCAAAATTTTCATTTTTCATGCAAGAACTCCTTAAATTTTATTAAAAATTAATTCCAAAATAATTAATTATTTGCCTATAGCTTATTGAAATTACACTTCCTGATACTGATGATCCTATATTTTTAGAAAAAATATTCCCTATCCAATTTGATTCTTTTCTTATTATTGACGATAAAGCTTTGTCTTCTTTGACTATTTTAGATCCTATTTTAATATTTAATCCAATAGTTTTCAATTGCTTATTTGCAATATTATGTTTTAATTTTTTCAGTGAAGTGGCTTTTAAATTTGAGGCTAATTTATTTGTTATTTTGCCTACTTGGGAGGAAATGACAGAAGATAATGCTATGGATACTAGCGAATTTCCAAATCCATTTTGTTCTAAATCTCCTGATAACCATGCATCAATCATTCCTCCAGCTATAGTAAAAACTATTTGCTGAATGAAATTTCCACCAAGACCTCCAAATGCCCCAGAAATTCCAGCGCCTAAATAATCCTTCCAATCATGATCCATTCCGTTTCCATCTAATGCATCTTCTATTACTTCAAACACTAAACTTATCCCTATACATATTAATAATGATAAGATACTAAAATGCCCACTAGGATCACACTTATTCACAGGATCATTTCCACAATAAGAATATAAATTTAATCCATTAATATTATTAGAATCTAAGTAATCTAAAGAATCAGGACTAATAAATCTAGAAGCTTTAGGATCATAATACCTAGCCTTTAAATAATAAAGACCAGTTTCATTATCATAATAATATCCTTTATATCTAATAGGATTAATATATCCAATATTATGTTCATCAGAAATTTCATTATCATTATTATCAAATATCTTATGATTGCCATAGCTATCATATTTATATTTTACAATGATATTTCCATTAGAGTCAATTAAATAATTAATATTACCTAATAAATCATATTTATAAAAATAATAATTATTATTATTATAAATAAATCCTATTACCTTATTATCATCATAAATAAATGTTAAACCATCACTTGAATAAATTAAAT
>CAKQBG010000085.1 GCA_934216145.1 uncultured Anaeroplasma sp. | reverse complement strand
AAAATTTGAAGCAAATGCGAATAAATATACATGGGTTTGGAAAAAAGCAACAGTAAAAAGTAGATTTAGACTATATGCATTTGTCAACACGAAATTGAGCCATAGGCTTAAAAGAAAATTGAGCCGCCCTATTTACTTATTAAGCCACTCTTTTGTTTCTCTCATTCTATAAGAATCGCCTTTAATATTTATTACATGTGCCTTACATGTTAATCTATCTACCATAGCTGCTGTAAGTATTGGATCATTAAATATATCATGCCACTTATTAAAGGCTAAATTGGTAGTGATAATTATTGATTTTGTATCATTTCTCATTGATAAAAGATTAAACAATAATTCCCCACCTTGCTTATCAAAAGAAATATATCCTAATTCATCAAGAATGACTAAATCATAATTGATGAATTTTTTCTTATATGCTGTTAATTGATTGATAGTCATTGATTCTTTAAGCTCTGTTATTAGATTAAGAACAGTAATATATAAAACAGATTTACTTGCCATACAGGCTCTCACGCCAAGAGCTATAGCGGTATGTGTCTTACCCACACCAGGATTACCTACTAAGATAACATTTTGGCCAGTATTAACAAAATTAAGACTTTGTAATTCTCTTATTTTGTTTGATATTTCTAAGGAGAAGGCAGTAAAGTCCATCTCCTCAAAAACCTTAAGATAAGGAAATTTTGCTTTCCTAATTCTTGCGTTAATTCTGTTTTGTTTTCTTAAGTCAATTTCTTTATTAAGTATTAAAGTTAAAAAATCTTCATAGCTAAATTGTTTATCTCTAGCTTCATTTATTGCTTCATTATAATTGTTTTTAATATAAGGAAGGTGTAGCTGAGCTGCCAATGTCATTATGTCGTTCATTTTGTTCTCCTTGTCCAAATAATTTTGATATATAATCTAGCTGAGATTCACTCAATTCAGTTATAGTATCTATTTTCATTACATTACTATTTATAGTAGTTTTTAATTCATTGTTTATCAAATCTTCTATGAATTTCTTAGCATCCATGTTATAATCTCCATAGAAGATACTTTTAAGTGTATCTGGTGCTTGCTTAAGTGCTAATGAATTTTTAAGTGCACCTGGATTCTTAAGGAATGTATTGAGATAGTGGCTAATTTCTATACTATATTCTTTGAAGCCTTCTTTTTTTATATGTGATGCTATTTGATGGTCCTTATAAAATAAAACTATTCTATCAGTGAAAATATTTGCTATAATATCCTTTCCTACATAATCATCAGGTACTGAATAAAAATTATTATCTATAGTTACCAAAGAATAAGAAGAAACAGTACAAGTTTGAAAATCACATATTAAATAATCATGTTGAGGTTTTGATTTTAAAGCCTTTTTTTCTATTTCAAATTCTTTTAATGCTTTCTCATTATATTTAGCTAATTCTTTAGAATAATAGCTATATAAAGCTTCTTCAGATTCAAATTCATAATTTAAACTAAATAATTCCTTTCTAACAAGTTTACCTGAATTTTCGACATGGCCTTTTTCATTTATGTGGAATTCCACATAAATGAAAAAGGATCGGCCGAGATACAATTTCAACTATTTTTTTATTTTATTACAAATGAAAAAGGGAATAGGCTCAATTGCTTTGATTAAAACTTAATCAAATTAGAATAGCTTATTCCCTTACTTATTTTGATTTAATTTATTATATTTTTTCTTATATAAAGTGATACATAACAATTTTCATTCATTAAATTTAATTCTGATATTTTAATTACTAATTATTTATTTGATATTAAAAATTTTTATTTACATTTTTTTCTATTTAAATTTACAAACATAAGAGTTAATGATTTACATTTATTTTTTTTCCTAAAATTAATAAAATCTTTTTTATTATTAATTCTACCTAATAGTTTAGTATGATATTTAGTATATTTTAGAATACTCTTAATATCGATAAAAGAATATTCTATAGCCATTATATAATATCTATCATTGTAAAAGAAAATGAGATATTCATCAAAAAGATAAGGATCACCTGTAAATACATTAAATGATGTGTTCTTGTGTATATATTCATTCTTTATTTCAAATTTTGAAAACCAAATACTATGAATAATAAAACTATCTTCTTTTATTTTGCCATAATAATTTGATGATATAAATAATAAAAACCATCCCAATACCCAATGAAAGCCAAGAAAAATTATTAATGTAAGCCAATTATCAAGAAGTACTTTTATAATAAAATCAGCATATATTATAAATATTGTAGAATATAAACAGCAAAACAAGCAAAAATAAAAATCCACTTTTCTAAATATATATCTGCTTTCTTTCTTATAAAAAGATATTTAATTGAAGTAATTGTCACAATTATTAATGTTAATAGACAACTAACATGGCCAATACCATAATAAATATTAGTACTCATTCTTAATTCCATCCTAAAAAATTATTAACTGTATAATTTAATCCTGTTTGAATAGCAGAAGTAGCAATACTTCCTAAAGCATACAATATGCTTTTTTTTATAATTGTTTTTCTAACCATTTTAATCTTTGATGTATATAAAGCTATTTTCTTAGCTGATTTAAGTGATTTTAAATAACCCTTTGATGTATTATAAATACCTGCCATTTCATGTCCATCAAAATTACTTGGCATTATTTTACTAAAAATGACAGCAGCTGCAATTGACAAAAAGAAATCATTAATACTAAATTCTTCACCTGTTATAGCTTGCTCAACAATATATTGAATTCCTGATAGTGCTCCACTTAAAATTGCTGATTCAACAAATCCGAGTCCTGTAACTGACAAAGCTCCATCAATCGCTCCAAACAAAGCACTAGACAACACAAGTTTCCAATCAACACTATGATTTGTAGCAAATTGGGTTAATGCCGATGCTGTTCCACCCGCAATCAACCCAACAACTGCACCAATTAACATTGCTGTTAAAATGCAAAAGTATCCATCAGGATCAACATACATTATTGGATTATTATTACAATATGCCCATAAATTCAATCCACCTAAAGTATCAAAATCCATATATTCAATACTATCAATTGATATAAATCTATGGGTGAATGAATCATAATATCTACTATTTAAATAATATAAATTTGTTTCATTATCATAATAATATCCGATTATAAAAGATTTTAATCAATTTTAAAAATTTTATTATATTCTTTCAATGTATTTTTAAAATTTTTTTCTTTATAAGAGCCTTCAAAATGAATAAAACCCGAATTAATAATATTCAAATATTTTTCCCTTTTTTCAGGATAAAATTGTAAAGTATA
>CAKQBG010000084.1 GCA_934216145.1 uncultured Anaeroplasma sp. | reverse complement strand
TATAATAATACGAGGTTCTTTTTTTTACAATTTTTTACTAAAAAAAGCAATACCAAAATCAGGGGTATACTTTAAATGTTTTCTCCCCCTGATTTGGAACTTATTCGAAATTAAATACAATTATGCTTCAAACATATTGGAATATCGGAAGAAGAATTGTAGAAGAGGAACAAAGTGTTTGTGATAATCTAGTAATAGATAATCTAAGACATAGAGGTTCAGATACCATTAAGACTTAGAGTAATCTAAGTTTTCAAGAGTAAAAATCTAATTTTTACTTATGTTCATAATAATACTAAAAATAGAAGCCTCAATACCGGAATTCAATTTAAAAATTAACAGCATTAAAAAAATAAAAAATATTTGACTATCTCAAAAACCTTTGCTATAATATAAAAGCACGTGTATGCGTGCATGTATATTGAGTGGGAGGATTACGTTTAATAATCTGTTCGACCACATCATTGAAAGAAGGAGGAAATACTTTATGGCAAAGAAAGTTGTAAAAGTTGTAAAACTACAAATTGCAGCCGGCAAAGCTAATCCAGCTCCACCAGTTGGTCCAGCATTAGGACAAGCAGGAGTAAATATTCCAGGATTTTGTTCTCAATTCAATGAAGCTACAAAAGATAAGATGGGATATACATTGCCAGTAGTTATCTCAGTTTATGAGGACCGTTCATTTACATTTGTTGTTCATACACCACCAGCTTCTGATTTATTAAAGAAGGCTGCAGGTATTCAAAAGGGTTCTGAAAATTCTAAGAAGCATACTGTTGCAAAGATCACTAGAGCACAAGCTAGAGAGATTGCAGAGATGAAGATGCCTGACTTAAATGCAAATGATATTGAGGCAGCTACAAACATTATTTGTGGTTCTGCAAAGAATATGGGTATCGTAGTAGAAGATTAATTTTGGTTGTTAATAACAGCCTAAAACTTGTGGGAGGAAATCCCGCTTGACCACATTTTAGGAGGATAAATATGAAGAGAGGAAAGAAGTACGTTGAAGCAGCAAAGCTTGTAGATTCAGTTAAGTTATATCCAGCTATCGAAGCTCTAGGATTAGCTTGCAAAACTTCTACAGCTAAGTTTGATGCATCTGTTGATGTTGCATTCCGTTTAAATATTGACCCACGTAAGGCTGAACAAAATATTCGTGGTGCTATCGTATTGCCTAATGGTACTGGTAAAACTCGTAAGGTTTTAGTTATTTGCCGTGGAGCAAAGCAACAAGAAGCTTTAGAGGCTGGTGCTGATTATGTAGGCGAAGCAGAAATGATCAACAAGATTCAACAAGGCTGGTTCGATTTTGACGTTATCGTTGCTACACCAGATATGATGGGACAACTTGGTCGTTTAGGACGTGTTTTAGGTCCTAAGGGATTAATGCCAAACCCTAAGACTGGTACTGTAACTATGGACGTTAGTAAAGCAGTAAAAGAAATTAAAGCAGGTAAGGTTGAATACCGTCCAGATAAGGTTGGTAATATCCAAATGACTATCGGTAAGGTTTCATTCGGTCCTGAAAAACTTTTAGAGAACCTAAAGGTTGTATATGAAACATTAATTAAGGCTCGTCCTTCAACTATCAAGGGTGGCTATGTTAAGAATATTAGCGTAGCAGCTACAATGGGCCCTGGCGTTAAGGTTGACGCTGAAACTATTAGCAAGTAATAAAAATTAAAGCCGAAGACAGTAGGCGGGCGTAAGCCCTTAATCTCCTACCGAGGAATATTGAAGATTAATCTTCTTTTACCTTGGTAGAAGAAGATTTTTCATTTAAACTAAATGGAGGTGTACAAATGAAAGAGAGCATTGTAAGCAAGCAAAATGAAGTAGCTTTAGTTACAGAAAAAATGAAGAACTCAGCTGCAATCGTTGTTTTCAAATATCAAGGATTAACAGTTAAGGCTTTCCAAAAGCTACGTAAAGCTATGCGTGAAAATGGTTGCGATGTTTGTGTTTTAAAGAACAACATTGCTACACGTGCTGCTGAAGCATGTGGTTACAATGATGTTACTGACGCTTTCAGTGGTCCAGTTGCTGTTGTATTTGCTGCAACAGATGTAGTAGCTCCTGCAAAGGTTCTATTCCAATTAGCTGCTGACGAAGAATGTAACAAAATTGAAATAGTAAAGGGTGTTGTTGATGGCGATGTTTTTGGATTCGATCAATTAAAGACATTATCTCAATTACCATCATACGAGACATTATTAACTCAACTAGCTGCTGGTATGTTAGGAACATTAAGTCAATTAGCAATCGGCTTAAATATGTTAGTTGAAAACGGACAAGAAGCCTAATAATCAAATTTAAAAAATATAAAACGGAGGATAAATAAAATGGCTAAGTTAAATAAGGATGAATTTATTGCATCATTAAAGGAAATGACTATTCTTGAAATCAAAGAATTAGTAGACGCTATGAAGGAGGAATTCGGTATTGATCCAACTGCAGTTGCTGCTGCTCCTGCTGCTGGTGCTGGTGCTGCTGCTGCAGCTGAGCAAACTGAGTTTGATGTTATTTTAACATCTGCTGGTGCTGCTAAGCTTGGTGTAATCAAGGTTGTTAAGGAAGTAACTGGTTTAGGATTAAAGGAAGCTAAGGAAGTTGTTGATGGCGCTCCAAAACCTGTTAAGGAAAAGGTTTCTAAGGCTGAAGCTGAAGAATTAAAGGCTAAGTTAGAGGCTGCTGGTGCTTCTGTAGAAATTAAGTAATTTTGCTTAATTGATTATAATAGGGTTTAAGCTTTGCTTAAGCCCTTTTTAATTATATTGATATGACTAATACACATTATTATTCTAAAACTCAAGAAAACGTAAAATCTGATCCTAATCAATATATCTTTAATTTTCATGATCACACCTTTAAATTTAATACAGATGCAGGTGTTTTTTCTAAAGATTATATAGATTATGGTTCATTTGCTTTATTAAAAGAATTTAAACCTAATGACCTAGATGCCCCAATACTAGATATGGGTGCTGGTTATGGACCAATTGGAATTGTTATTTCTAAGCTTTATAATAGACAAACAGTTATGTGTGAAATTAATGAAAGAGCTTATGGATTAATATTAAAGAATATTTCTTTAAACAATGCAAATTCAATTGCTTACAATTCTAATTTATATGAAAAAGTTTCAAATATGCAATTCTCATCTATAGTAACAAACCCTCCAATTAGAGCTGGAAAAGATGTTGTTTTTTCTATATACGATGGTGCTTACAAGCATTTATTGCCTAAGGGAGAGCTTTGGGTTGTAATTCAAAAGAAACAAGGTGCTCCATCTTCAAAGGAACATATAGAAGCTTTATTTGGTAATTGTGAAATTGTTAATAGAGATAGAGGATATTATATATTAAAGGCAATTAAATAAAAATGGTGATACCTATTATAAAATAGACCCTATAAAGTAGACACATAAAAAACGTGATTCTACTTTGGGCTCTTACTATCAAGTGGGTAGACTGACATAATAGCTTAAGACGATATGACACTACAAAATAGTGTCATTTTTCTTGTGTGCCGGGCATGGCATTAATCTTACTGGTGAAAGTCCAGTCACGGGTATTTACCGCCAAATGTAGCGAACCTCA
>CAKQBG010000083.1 GCA_934216145.1 uncultured Anaeroplasma sp. | reverse complement strand
CTTAGCTCAGTTGGTTAGAGCACTTGACTGTTAATCAAGGTGTCGTAAGTTCGAGTCTTACAGCGGGCGCCATTTTTTTTGGAGGACTAGCTCAGTTGGGAGAGCATCTGCCTTACAAGCAGAGGGTCAGCGGTTCGAGCCCGTTGTCCTCCACCATTTATGCCGAAATAGCTCAATTGGTAGAGCAACTGACTTGTAATCAGTAGGTTGTGGGTTCGATTCCTATTTTCGGCACCATAAAAGAACTAGAATTGTGATACGAGAAATCTGTCACAATTTTTTTATTTTTAGGGCTAAAACGGCCAAAATAGCAGGGCTAGATACCGTTTAATAAGAAATTTGTCTTATTTTTAGCATTATTTTTAAACTAATAAATCAAACCATCAATTAAAGGGGTTGCATTTTAAAAATGAACAAGAATGGTTTGTCAATATAAATAATGATTTATCTATCTACAGTTCAATTGAATCCACATCAATTTCACATGACATAAGTTTAGGTAACAGCGAGTTTCTAAGAGATGATAGCTTTTCATTTTCAAGTTGAAGTAAATTGATCTGCTCAAACATTGGCTTTACCCTTTGATCAAATTCAGACATTGACTGTTCAGTTGGTATTAGAACCTCTAACTTAGAAAATTGAACCTTATTTAAATTAACGATAGTACTACCACATTGTCCTAAAGAAATAATCTTATCTTTTAGTGTTTTCATTAACGAATAAACATAGTATGGAGATACATTCTCCTTAGGAATAATCGAATTAATCTGTTGATTTGTATGGCTAGATTCATTTACTAATGCAACTAAACCTGCAGTTCCTATGCAAGAAACACAAATTGAATTTCTTGGTAAAAACTTTTTAATCTGTGAATTTGCTCCTTCCTCAGATAAGTATCTTTCGGTTTTGATTACATAAATTTTATCATGCATATCTGGAATAGTAATAAATGGAATGTCTCCTCCATAATACAATTCATTTTTTGTTGATGGAGTTTTTCCGCAAATGATATCTTTAGATAGTTCATCTAAAATCCCATATCTAAAATTATCAGGAATTCGGCCATTATTTTGCTCAAAATCAATATATAATTCTCTAAAATGACTATCTATTTGGTTCAATAAATTATCATTTATGTGTTTTATAAAAATATGGTATAGTTAGAAACCAGAAAATTAATTATCGAATTTATCTATCTAGTAATAATTATTTGCTTATATAAAAATTCAGTTTGTTATTCAGTATTTATAAAATTTATTCTAATATTAAAACTATATTTAATGTTAAAAATAATATTAATATTAAATTAGTAATAATTAAAATAACTGTTTTAACAAATACTACTATAAAAAGATAATGTATAATTATACTTATCAAATATGTATTAATTTTAATTTAATTTAAAATTATTATTATTTTCTCTTTTGAAAAGCGTTTACATTAAAAAATAATAAAAATTGTGGTATCATTATAGATGGAAGAATTCTTTAAATTAAATTTTATAATGCATATGAAGGTGATTATTTCTTTTTATTTCTATTTATTACTGACACAAATTATATTATTTTTTAGAAAGGTTGAATACTAGGTTTGTCAGGCTTAGTTATATTAAAGAAAATGCGTAAAACAAAAATTATTTGTACATTAGGTCCTGCATGTGATGATGAAGAGACATTAAAAATTATGATAAAAAATGGTCTTGATTGTGCAAGACTGAATTTTTCACATGGTACTCATGAGGAACAAAAAGTTCGTATGGATCGTGTTAAAAAGGTTAGAGAGGAATTAAATATTCCATTACCTATTTTACTAGATACTAAAGGTCCTGAGATTAGAGTCAGATTATTTAAGGATGGTAAGATTACATTAAAAGCTGGTCAAGAATTTACCTTCTGTAGTGATTATGATTTAATCGGTGATGAAACTAGAGTTGGTCTTACATATCCAGATTTAGCTTTATATGTTAATAAACCTGGAACTAAAATTCTAGCTGATGATGGTAAGGTATTATTTGAGGTATTAAGAGTAGAAGGAAAAGATATTGTATGTAAGGTTTTAAATGATTCCATTCTATCTAATAGAAAATCTATTAATATTCCAAATGTAATAGTTGATATGCCATATATCAGTGAAGCTGATAGAAAAGATTTAATCTTTGGTATTACTGAATGCGTAGATTATATTGCTGCTTCATTTGTTCGTAGACCAGAAGATGTTTTAGAAATAAGAAAGCTTCTTGATGAATATGATACATCTGGAAAGATTCGTATTATTTCTAAGATTGAAAATACTGAGGGTATCGAAAAAATGGATGACATTATTGAGGTATCAGATGGTATAATGGTAGCTCGTGGTGATATGGGTGTTGAGGTTCCATTTAAGATGTTACCAAAAATTCAAAAGGAATTAATTTCTAAGTGCTATCATAAGGGCAAGATTGTTGTTACAGCAACACAAATGCTTGATTCTATGCAACAAAATCCAAGACCAACTAGAGCTGAGGTATCAGATGTAGCTAACGCTATTTATGATAGAACAACAGCAATTATGTTATCAGGTGAATCTGCTGCAGGTAAATATCCAATTGAATCTGTTACAGCAATGGCTGATATTGCATCATATACAGAGGAAAATATTAATTTCAAAAAGAGATTTGTTGAGAATAATTTAAACCTTGGTGATGACTTCTTATCATCTATTTGTAATGCTGCTGTATCTTGTGCTTATCAAGTAGATGCCAAAGCAATTATTTGTGTTACAAATCATGGTCAAACAGCATTTAAGCTTTCTGCTTATAGACCAAATTGTCCAGTAATTGCAATTACAGTAAATGAAAAAGCATGTAGACAATTAAATCTAGCTTGGAATGTATATCCTGTATATGCTGAAAAGAAGAATAATACTGATGAATTATTCAAATATGCAATTGAAAAAGCTTTACAAACTGGCTTAGTGCATCATGGTGATAAGGTAATTATTACTGGTGCTTCTTCAGTTGGTAACGCAATTACAGATACAATTAAAATTCATATATTATAATTATCATAAGTTAAAATTAACTCCCTTCATATTATATAGTGTAGTTGAAACTACAGAAGGGAGTTTTTTTATGTCTTGTTCATCTACATGCCCAAATAACACTCAAACAAATGAGGTTTTAGTTGATAATACTTTATTTAAATATAATTTAAATGAGGTTACTGATAATTCATATGATTTAGTATGTACTCCATGTAATGTACCTACAGCAGTTTACTGTGTAGCTAGAATTACAAAGAGAACAAATTGCTGTAATAATATGGATTATTATCAATCATTTATTAATACTGATCCAGTAGAAATTATCCAAGATTGTAGTCTTGAGGATATTATATGCCGTTCAATAGCTCATTATATGAATTCCATTTGCAATGCAACTACATCAGGAAGAAATGGATTCTTTAATTTATTCTAATGATAAATAAAATTGTAGGCTGATTATTCAGCCTCTTTTTTTGAAAATGAGTCCATATTAAATATAGAAATAATAATATTGAGCGGAATTTACTTATATAATTAACAACAAGTATTTTTTTTAAAAAAACATAAAAAAGTTCTTGCAAATGGAAAATGAATGTGTTATAATGAATGAGCATTCTAGTGAGGAATACATCGGGAAATAGCTCAGCTTGGTAGAGCGCTTGGTTTGGGACCAAGATGTCGCAGGTTCGAATCCTGTTTTCCCGAC
>CAKQBG010000082.1 GCA_934216145.1 uncultured Anaeroplasma sp. | reverse complement strand
CGACTATTCCTTGCTCTATTTGTCATTTTATCACCTATTGTTAGTATAGCACAGATAATTATTTTTTACCACAAATTATTTTACATTTTTAGTCATTTTGGATAATTCTGGAATTAATATTTTTATGATATTTGTAAATAATGATTGCTAGATAAGATTTAGAAATAAATAATAGTTGAATGTTATTATTTTTTTTGATAAAATTTATATTAAGGTGATGATATGAAATTGTTTTATGATGGAAATGGTATAGAAATAACAGAATGTAAAAGTTTTTTCTCGCGTTTTAAAGGTTTTATGTTTAAGAAAAACATTAAGGATGCATTATTATTTAATAGATGTAATAGTATTCATACGTTTTTTATGAAAGAAAATATTGATGTTATTATGTGTGATCAAGACAATGTTATTAAATATTATTTTAAAGATTTTGGTAGAAATAAGATTATTTTACCAAAGAAAAATGCTTGTAAAACAATAGAATTACCAACGAATGTTTTTAATTTTAAGATTAATACTAAGATAAGGATGGAATAATATGAAGGTATCAATACTTGGAGCGGGGGCTTATGGAATTGCACTATCAAAAATTTTGGTAGATAATGGAATGAATGTTATAATATGGACTAAGGTTCAGGATGAATATGATATGTTGACTCAGGAACACTGTAATAATATTGCTTTACCATCATTTAAGATAGATAAGAGTATAAAGATTACAATGAATATGGAAGAAGCTATTAAGGATGCAAAGGTTATTTTTGTAGCTACTTCAATTAAGTTTATAAAAGATGTTTTACTAGAGGCTAAAAAATACTATAAAAAGGGACAGCATGTATGCATGGCTTGTAAAGGAATTACTGAAGATGATTTGTCTTTTGGAAGTGAAATGGCACAAAATATTTTGAAATCTAAAAAGATAGGAGTTATTTCTGGTGGTACTTTTGCAAATGATATGGTTATGGATAATTTGATGGGATTAGTAATAAGCTCACATAACAAATCAACCTCTAAGATAATTAATAAGTGTATTTGTAATAAATACATTAAAACGATGATTACAAGAGATGTTTTGGGTGTCGAATTATGTGGTGCTATTAAAAATGTAATTGCTATTGCTTGTGGAATAATGGACGGTGAAAACTATTCAGAATCTACTAAAAGTATGTTTTTTACAATTTTCTTAAATGAACTTGTAGAAATGATTTATTATTTAGGCGGTTATAGAGGAACTATTTTAAATTATGCAGGAATTGGAGACTTATGGTTAACTTGCACTTCAAGCAGTAGTAGAAATTATACTTTAGGGTTAATGATCGGAAACAAGCAAAGTAGAAAGAAAATTGATGAATATATTAAAAATTCTACAGTAGAAGGATTTTATACTCTTAACTCAATATATCTATTATTAAAAAGAAAAAAATATAGAGTAAAATTTATCGATATTTTATATGAAATATTATATAAAGATGGTAATTCTGATTTATTTTTAAATTATTTTGATAAATAGAAATATATAAAAATGCAACACTAAGAATGTGTTGCATTTTATACTACTTGTTAACTTTTAATAATACTTTTTAATCTTTTAATAACTTTTTTTTCGATTCTAGAAATATATGATTGGCTAATTCCTAATAAACTGGCAACGTCTTTTTGGGTCATTTCTTTTCGATTATTTAGACCATATCTTAGTTCAATTATTTCTTTATCTCTAGGACTTAATTTTTCGATTTCTTCTAACATAATATTTTTATCTAATTCATCATCTAGTCCTTTGGTAATTAGATCTTTATCAGTTCCTAAGACGTCTTCTAAGTGCAATTCATTGCCATCGGAATCATAACTTAAGCTATCTTCAAAACTAACTTCAGTTCTTTTACGTTTGATTTTTCTTAAGTGCATTAGTATTTCATTATCGATGCAGCGAGAAGCATAAGTAGCTAATTTAATATTTTTATCTAAGCGATAAGTATTAACTGCTTTTATTAAGCCAATTGTACCAATCGATACAAGGTCTTCTAGATCTGTACCCGTGTTATCATATTTTTTTGCTAAAAACACAACTAATCTTAGATTATGCTCTATTAATTTATTTCTAGCATTTTTATCATTTTTCATTGATAGTTCAACATACTTTGTTTCTTCTTCTTTAGATAATGGTCCTGGTAAAATATCAGTACTACCTACGAATAATATTTTTTGATACTTCTTCATTATTTTTAAAAATAGCTTTTTTATCATTTTTTTCATTTCCTCTCTATTCAATTATATTTCTATTTAAAATACATTCTGCACCTTCAATGCCCACTTCATCAATTAACCCTATTAAAACATTTTTTCTCTCCCCTACTTTGTTTATGTATATTTTTTCTGGTAAGAAGCATTCTAGGATACCATGGCTATCTATTGTATTATAGGGAACAAAAATTATTTTTTCATTTTGATAATTAATTTTATTTTTATCTATAAGGATTATGGGGCGCCTTTTATATGGATCTTTTAGGATATTTCCTGTATCTAGATATGAATTCATAGTTATTTTTTCTTTACCTTTTAAATATATGTCTATAACATAATAATTAGAATAATTAGTTTTTATTTTTTTTATGCTTTTTATGTAGATATAAGTAATTATTGGAGCAATAATAATTAGTGTGAAAAAATTAAGTAAATAATTATCTATTTTAGGAAGAAAATAAATATTAATTAAGTAAACAAAACCTCCGATAAAAATACTAGTAAAATATATATACATAATGTTTTTTATAGTATAAATAATATCTTCATATTTAAAAGCAATAATAGACATAATGATAGAAAAAAGCAATGATATTATAAAAATTAAGGATTTATCTATGGTTGTAAATAAAAAAATTAAAGGAATTGTACCAACGACAGATGATAGAAATAATTTAGGGAAACTTGTTAATCTATTTAGCAAAAGGCTTGTACCAATTAATACGCAATAATTCAGAATCAGATCTTCGATTACTAATAAATCAACATATAACATATTATCACCTTTATTAGTATAAAACTTTTTAAGGTAATATTTTGTCAAAAAAAGAGCTAAACCGATGTTAGCTCTTATCTATATAAACGTAAGTCTTTTCAAACCTACGGTACACTATATAATATGCACAGAATAAAAAATTGTTTACATTATTTTAAAAGATATTTATTATTTGATATATATTTAATTTTTAAATAAATATAAAAATACTTTCTTTTAATTTATAGTTTTAATTGGTAAATTACTATATATTTAAGGAAAGTATTTTATATTAAAATTTTATTATAAAGTTTTTGCTTTTTTCTCTTCAATAGTTTTTAATAACTCATCATTTTTAATGAAGAAGTTAGTTATTAAATTATTGTCTGTTGCAGGACCTGTATACTCTCTTCCACTTAAATGGAACTCTTGTTTTTGTGATAAGTATTCATTTAATGGTATTTTATTTTTTGAATATATATCACCTTCTAATGCAGTATAGTTTTCTCCGAACATATCCTTATCATTTGAAACTTTTACAATAGAGTCATTGAACACTAATCCATTATCCATTTGTATAGTTCTCTTAACTTCACCATCATCTACTGATAATCTGATATAATTACCTCTTTCATCAGTTAAAGCTTCGATATGTGTAATTTCATCATTTTGTCTTTTTTCATCTAAGAACATTAATCTCCATACTTCTGGGGCTTCTTCGTACCAAGCACGGAATCTATTTCCTACATATGCACCCATATCAAGCATACAATATACTTTGGTTTCATCTTCTAGAAAAAACTTCTTACCTTTTTCTTCCTTGAG
>CAKQBG010000081.1 GCA_934216145.1 uncultured Anaeroplasma sp. | reverse complement strand
CGTATACGAGACCCGTACGTACGGTGCAATGGGAGGGACGAAAATATTATTTATTTTCTCTCTACCCTATTTATTAAGCTTATTAATAATTTTTAATGTTCCATCAAAGAATATAGAACCTAATCCATTTCCAATGATCATGATTAGGAAATATAAAACTGTTTGCCAGTTAAATATTCCAGCATATGTGTAATAGCATACATTTGCTACACAGTGCTCAAAGCCACAAATAATAAATACTATTACGGCTAAAAAGCAAATTAAAGCTTTACCTGCTGGATAAGGACATTTTTCATGTCCCTTTACAGCAAGATAAATCATAATTCCACACATAAAGCTTAGAATGAATATACTATACCATGAATCATTTTGTTTAGCTGAAGCTAGAAGATAGGCTTGATTAATAAAGTCAGTAGATGCACTACGTGTTAGCTTTATTATACTTGATAGAATAAATACACCAAGCATATTTCCTATAACACAAATTAATAGCTTTAATAAATATTTAGGCTTATTATCTAGGGTACTTCCTACCTTACCAGTATATAGCCATAATCCAAAATGAATAATAATAAATAATCCAAATCCGAATAGAATTGCTCCTGAAAGTTTTTGTCCTATTGTGAGCATTGCGATATAAACGGTTGCTCCTATTGTTATCATAAAACCTGATAAAAGTGAGCTTATAAATATTGCCAAATAATTTTTCATATATTACCTCTTTAAAACCCATGTAATTATAAATGATAATAGTAAATAAGTAAAGAAAAAAGATATTTTTAATATAAAAAAGGATTTTTTTAAAAAAAATATTTGATATTGTAGAAATATGATATAATTGAATCGAGGTGGTGATTTTTATTAGCTCGGTATTTATTATTTTGTTATTTATTATTATTCTTGCATTGAATGCTTTTGCTACTTATATATTATTAAAAAATAGATCAAGGCAAACCTTAAGCTTTACTAATTATGTTATACTCACTACACTTGCTTTTATTTTTTATTATTTATCAATATTCTTTTTTGATGAGAATGTAATGAGGGCTTTATATAGCTTATATTTAGCCTCTATGGCTTTAAGCTCACTATGCTTATTTAGATATGTTACAATATATACTAATTTAACAATTAAGAAAAAGCTTTTTTGGATTTTGCTTTCAATGTTAGTTATAATTGATGCAGGAATTCAAATGGTAAATATTTTTTATCCATTATCTGCATCTTATATATTTTATAATTATAGTAATTTTTCAACAATAAGACCTAATGGAAATGTTTTATTTTATATTCATTTAGTATTATCCTATGGTTTAATATTGTCATCTCTTTTATTATTAATAATAAAATATAAAAAATCATCATCACTATATAGATTTCAATATGTATATATGCTTATTTTTTTATTGATAATAATAGTCTTTAATGTATTATTTATTACTGGTGTTTTTGAAATCAATGTTTCAACTGTCATTTACTGTGTTTTTACATTTGCGACAACATTATATACCTATGTATATGTACCTTTATATTTAGAAAATTTAACCTCAACATTTATGATTAAGGATATTGATTATGCCTTTGTTCTATTTGATAATAAGGGGAATTTAATATCTGAGAATTATAATTCAAGAAAATGGTTTGATATTCCTAGCCTTATGGAAATTGAAAAATTCAATAAAACAAATAACAATGAGTTTGATTTTAAATGTAAGGATGGTTTGACTAGATTATTTGTTGTTTCTAAAAATGAATTAAAATCTAAAGATAAGGCTCATGAACTTATTGGTATATATTTTATAGCACGTGATGTTACGCTTGAAAGAATGGAACTTGCTAGAAGGGAATATAAGGCTAATCATGATTCATTAACTGGTCTATATACTGAAAACTATTTTATTGAGCTTGTTCAAAAGAAACTAATTAATGATAATAATACTAAATATTCAATTGCGATATTTGAAATTAATCATTATAATTTATGTGTTAATTTGTTTGGAACTGAAGTTGCTAAAAAGTTTGTTAAAAGATTTTCGGAATATTTAAGAAATGAAATTAAAGATAAAACCTCTATCTATGGAAAATATGGAGATTCTAAATTTTTATTTTTTGATACAAAAGATAATATTTATAATAGTTGTATTGATAATAGAGATAGATTTAATGAATTAGTTTATGAAAATTATGAAATTAATATCAATATTGGAGTTTATGATATTGATGATACTAATGAAGATGTTAGTAAAATGATAGATAAGGCTGATTTAGCCTTAGTAGAAATTGCTAATCTAAGAAATCGTTCAAAAATATATAATTCTAGCATTACAGAAAGAATTATTAGAGAAAATAATCTTATTTGTTTATTCTCTAGTGCACTTGAGAATAATGATATTGATATTTATGTACAGCCTCAAATTAATTGCTTAAATGGTAAGCTTGTGGGTGGAGAAGCATTAGTTAGATGGAAAAATGATGGAAAGATGATTTCTCCAGGTGAGTTTTTACCTTTATTAATTCGTCAAGGCTTAATAACAAAGCTTGATATGCATGTATGGGAAAAGGCTATTGAATTTAGTAAGAAGTTATTAGATTTGGGATATCCTACTCCTATTTCAATTAATATTACAGCTCAGGATTTATTCGCTATTGATATTAATGAATATATAAATTCATTATTGAAAAAATATGATTTACCTTCTAAGTTTTTAAATATTGAAATAACTGAAAGCGAAGTTATGGTTGATTTATCATATACTATTGATGTTATTAATAAATTTAAAAGCTCAGGATTAAAGGTTGAAATGGATGATTTTGGTTCAGCATATTCGTCTCTTAATTCATTGAAAAATATACCTGTAGATTTAATAAAGTTAGATCTTAAATTTTTAAATAGCGATGGAGATGAATTTAAGAAGGATGTTATTATTTCTGTAATGGTTGAATTAACTAGAAAGCTTGATATTCCTTTAATAGCTGAAGGTGTTGAAGAGAAAAAACAGTTGATTTATTTAAATAAGCTTGGTTGTAGATATATTCAAGGCTATTATTACTCAAAGCCAATGACAAAAGATGATTTTTTGGAATATCGTAAGAATCATGGAATTGATATTATTGAGAAGCCTAGTGATTTTAAGGATTAATGTATTATGGAAGAAGAATTAAAAAAACTAGATTTAATGCTAGATGAAATGATTATATTTATGAATGAAGTTGAAAAAAGACATGCCCCTTTATCAAGAGAGGTTGTTTTTTCGGCAATGATTATAAAAAAATCTATTGATATTTTATCTGTTGCTAAATATTGCATATCAAATTATATTATTACTGTTCAAATTTCATTATTAAGATTATTATGTGATAATTGCTTAGCTATTCAATCTGTATTAGAACTTGGATTGGTTAAAGTTATGGATTTAATAAACAATAATGAAAGAGTTTCATCTATTATGATAGATGATGAACAAAATATGAGTGATGGTTATTTGAAAAGAAAAGTATCGTTATCATATCCTGGCTTTGATAGATTATATAATTTTGCTTGTGATGGAGTTCATTTTTCCAAGCAAGCATTGTGTGGAGCTTTTAATATGAGTGATGATATTAAATCTAATGTAACTATTGGTAATAAGGAATTATCTAATGAGATTATTTCTAATAATGATTCAATGATTACTTTATGTAAGGTTATTTTATCAATGCTTAAAAATATTAAAGGATTAATTTAGGTGGTGATTTTTTGAGTAGCTTAACAACTAAAAAGGCTATTGCTTATGCTTTTAAGGAGCTTTTAATTGAAAAGCCATTAAATAAAATAACTATTAATGATATTACAAAAAAATGTGATATTAATAGACAAACTTTTTATTATCATTTTACAGATATTATTGATTTAGTTGAATGGATTTGTATTGTTGATGCTGAAAAGGCACTAAAGGATAATAAAACTTACGCTACATGGCAAGAGGGCTTTTTATCAGTTTTTGAGCTTATGAAGGCTGATGAGAAGTTTATTAATAATATTTATCATAATGTATCATTAGAAATCCTTATTACATATTTATATAAACTTGTTTATCCTTTAATCTATAATGTTGTTGAGGAAAAGGCAAAAGGCTTATTAGTTAAAGAAGAGGATAAGGTATTTATAGCTAATTTCTATAAATCGGCTTTTGTAGCTTTAGTACTTGAATGGATAAAAAAAGGAATGAAGGAAGAGCCTAGAGATATTATTAAGCATTTAAGTATTTTGATTGAAGGTACTATTGATCATTCTTTAAAAAATTTAAATAAATAGAAAAATTGGCGCTCTAAATTTTGCGGAGTAAATAGGTGCCTTCACCTCTAAATTAGAAGGAGTAACACCTCTAAACGGGTG
>CAKQBG010000080.1 GCA_934216145.1 uncultured Anaeroplasma sp. | reverse complement strand
TGCAATGACATCTACTTTTTCTTTTGTATGATAAATTTTCTTTACATTTTTCAATTCAAGCATATTTAATTCTCCCTTACTAAAATTCATAATATTACAAGTTATTCTGGCTGGTAACCTACCATACCATTATCAACCTTAAAACAACGTCCACTTTGATCATACCATCCTATAAAATTCCAATAAAAGTATTTAATTTCATGATACATAGTTGAACTACATCCTGAATAAATACCAGCATTTTGACCAATTAATAATCCTAAAGAAGGATAAATATCACGATTTTTATCGGATGTGTTATACCAATACATATTACCATTTGTAGAAGAATTAGTAATTGTTCCTAAATTATATCCACATAAACCGCCAATGTTACCATTATAAGCACTATAATTATTAGGAATTTCCGGATTATAATATACATACGTAATTGAAGAATTTTTTACATGGCAAGATGATATAGTTCCTATATTTTTTCCTACAATGCCTCCTGCATTACCTGATACTGTCATTGTCAAATTATTAACATTACAACTATTTATGTTTTTATTATTGCAACCACAAATACCACCAATAACAAAACTAAAAAATTGTATATTTAAATCCAAATAAGAGACATTACAAAATTCTATAGTACCTTCATTTTGTCCTGCAATAATTCCAATATAAATTAGATCAGGCACATTACTAAGCGTATTATTAATAATGGTAGAAGAGAAATTAACATTTGTTATAGTTCCATAATTATATTCAACAAATCCATATTTTTTTCCGCTTTTATCTAAATTTATTTTCATGTTAGAAATGCACATATTGTTTCCATTAATTATTCCACGAAATTCTGAAATTGGACTCCAATCACCTTTTCCATGCATATCTATATTTTTCTCTAATATGTAATATGAAGAAATATTCTTTTTAATATTCTCAAGATGACGATAACATGAAATTCTATATGGAGAATATTTAGTACCAGAACCACCTAAGTATAAATTATTAATAGTTGTATTTTTTTGGTTAAAAAATTCCGTTCCATTTTTAAATATAATTCCAGAAATAGAAATACTAACAATTTCTATTGTAGTTGTTCCTGTTGAATCACTAATATGTGAAAGTAAATTCATTATACCACTTTTGCGTTCAAGAGTATATGTGCTTATGCTTTTTC
This sequence comes from uncultured Anaeroplasma sp., assembly GCA_934216145.1. GTDB lineage: Bacteria > Bacillota_I > Bacilli_A > Acholeplasmatales > Anaeroplasmataceae > Anaeroplasma. The sequence continues at coordinate 3,506 of CAKQBG010000080.1, read as the reverse complement.
CATTAATTATATTAAAAACAACATTTTGTAAAGCTTCATTATATAAAGTCATATTCCATTGAATTTGAATTTTGTCATCATTAATAATTGAGTAAGAAAACATATTATCAAATCCAATTGTTATATTAAGTAAATAATCTGGTGAAATTATTGGAGTTATAACTATATCATAGCCAATTAACGCATCATAACGAATATCTAGTTCGCCCTCATTAGATAAAGTGAAAAAATCATCCTTTTGATAAAATGCCCATTCTGAATAATAATCTAATTCTTTATTATTGGAAAATAAAACCAATTTTATATTATAGTTTTTCCCTCTAGGCAAAGTTACTGAAGTTTTAAAATATGAAGAATTTATTTTCCATTTTAATTGTAAAGGATTAACTACTAAATCAGCATTAACATTATTTTTTATATCTGAAAATATGATATAACAGCTTTGTTTTTTTGCTAAAGTAAAGGAATACGTTCTTTTATTAGTTCCTGTTACTACTGAAGAAATACTGGAATTATTTTCATCATAAATATATGCATATTTGGTTGTAGAATCTGTCCATGTAGTATTAAGCTTAAATTGAATAGATTCATTATATGGATTTTCAAATCTTAATATTTTTTGTGAACTTCCTACAACAAATTCCCCTTCTTCTAATGAAATATTTTCCGGCTTAGAAATAAAAATATTTACAGTCACCTCATAAGAAGCATTATTTATCAAATAAATATATTTTTGTTTATCGGTAGATAAATAGAAATAATATTTTAGATTATCATAATTTATCACACCATCTATAGTAACATTTTTTGTACTAGAAGAAATCAAATAATAACCTGATTCATTTGTTTCAAATTTTAATACACATTTACTTCCCTTATTAATAGTTATTATATTATCAGATAAAGCTAAAGTATTAATTACATCGCATAACACACTTAAATTACTTTTTAAATTATTACTGACAACAATCCAGTATCTTTTTTCGCTTTGACAATCAAAAGTTATTGAATTAGTATTTGTTTCCAGTAATTCCAACCCATTGTTATCATCAAATACATATAATGAAATCTTTGCTCCATCAGCTATAACTCTATGAACACCCGAATATATAGAAGAAAAACCAAATACTCTATCTCCAAGTACTGAAATGGATATTGTTTTTCCTTCTTCTAATGTTAATATATCACTTTTAGAACTTCCATAAACTAAAGCTCCTGAAATAGCATTGGTATAAGTTTCATTCATTGTTTCAAGATTATGTGCAACCGCTGGAGAAGTCGGAATAGACCGATTAGAGGTTAAATCTTCAGGCTGAAAAATTTTTACATATCTTTTAAATCCATTAAAATTTATATTATCTTCAAAGCCAAAACCTAGCTGTGAATTCAAATCAATAAATAAATCATCCATTATTACAGCTTGTCCATTAATAACATTATAAAGCCCTAAAATTTTTTGTCCTTCTTCATATGTTATATCTCCTTCTAAATCTGGATTTATATTTTTTAAAACCTCATCATATAAATTTATCCCAAATGAATTAGCTATCATTGCTAAACCTTGAATAAAATCCACTGTTCCTCCTATCAAATTAGGATGTTTTCTAACAACATTAATTACTGTCTGCATTAAATCAAAATAAGGTTTCAGCATAGAAGAAAATTCACTTGTCCCATTAACTGCATCTTCAACTACACATTCAATAAAATCAATTGATACCATAGAGCCATAGGCTACAACATTCATATTGACATCTTCTGTATATGCTTCATTCCAATTATCTCTAATTTTAATTGCTTCATTGTAATCTAGTATGCTTTGTACACCTGGATAGAATTCACCATTAGAATTGTAAAAATGAAGACCATCTAATATAGAGTCAATTCCTCCTAATACTGAACCATTATATGGCGTTCCCAAACTAAATAATGCTGCAACATTATATGGATGTTCAGTTGCATACATAATATTAGTAATGCCACCACGACTATGACCTATTAAATTAAATCTTGGTAAAACGTTAGTAATAGATTTATATTGCATAGAAATTGTATCTAATACATTTTCAAATTCTTCATATACATCATCATTAGAAGCATATGAATCAAAACTTTCATATATTAGTAAAATATGCTTTGATACATCACTTAATCTTTCAGTATCACAAATTTTCGTTAAATAACGATTATATTGTGTTAATTGAAAAGATTTTGAATTATTGCATTTAGCTAAATAAATTAAAACATTTCCATTTAGTTTTGTATAAATTTTATCAATCAAAGAACTAGAATTATAAGCTAATAACTCACCATTATCTATAGATATATCATTACTCCAATATTGAGCATAGGATCCTAAACCATGAGTCAAAACTGTAATCTCTGGAACTTGATTTACATAGTCATCATAATCTTCGCATCCATAAAAATAATCTGAATTATTAGAACTATAAATTTTTGTTTGTTCATGTAATGTTAAAGTATTATTAATAGATGTAGCGTAAGTCTTTAAATCATTATTTAAAAACAATAATAATCCAAATACAATAATACTAAATATAAATAAAACACTCTTAAATTTTTTCATTAAATCATCCCCAACATCTTAATCATTTTTTCAAATATTAACTATTCATTTCCCATTTAGCATATAATTTAGTTTCCTTAAATTCTTCTTCCTCTAGTTTAGATAATTTATTTTCTTTAAACTCCCATTCCATTATTCCTTCAGGATCCTGATACCAACCAAGAAACGTATAACCTTCGCGTTTTGGTTCAGGTGGAATATATTGTATTATTTCTCCATATTCATAATTGTCTACATAATAATAAGGATTATTAGTTTCATAATTTAACATATATGAAACATTAGCACGATATAAATCATCTTTACTATCTTCAAATCCTTTATCAATAGCTTTATAAAATTCCTCATATTTTTCATTAGGTACATAAATCTTTATATTATCTCCCAGTAAAACTAAAACGTTTAAAATAGTACCACAATAAAACACATTTAAATCATTAGTATTTAGCATATAACCAGTCATTATATAAGTAATAGTATTTGGACAATAAAATCTTTCTAGACTATAACCAGGATCTTCTTCTGTTTCAGGCCTATTAGAATAAAGATATCCATATCCACCACCAAAATCATTCCCACATCCTAACTCTCTAACAGTATAACCATTAATTTTAGAAGGAACAAATACATAATTTGATGAAAATCCGCTTTTTAGATTACCTATAGCAATATTCTTTTGATCATCAAAAGAAACACCTTTTTCATATATTTTTAACGCTTCAAATGTATCTACATTAGGTCTTTTTCCACTAGAACAAGTATCAACAACTAAAATAGATGAAAGTCCCAATATTAAATTTAAAATTGAATTCCATTTCATAATGACTCCCTCCCTACAAATTCGGTAGTGTCAAAAGTTCACACATTTAACACTCCTTTTATTTTGTATATTTTAATGGTATTTCTACCAATAAAATCT
>CAKQBG010000079.1 GCA_934216145.1 uncultured Anaeroplasma sp. | reverse complement strand
CTTGACAATTAAAAAAGTGTGATTTAATGCCATTTTGTGTCAAAAGCGATACTATTTAATAATATAAGTAGAATTATAATATAAGTAGACTATTAATTAAATTTCTAAAGAAAGATATATTATATTTTCAAAAGATACTAAAATAATTAAGGAACCTTTTATGAATAATCTATTCATATGTTTATTGTAATTATACCTAAATTAAATGTTTTCTTTTATGAAATATTTAAAAATAATAATTAAAAGACATGAATAATAAGCAAAAAAATATAGGCTAATTTAATAGCCTATATAAAAATATTTAATTTTTTTTTGACTCTAAAATATTCTTTACCTCATCTAATGACATATTGCATATGCTAGCTATTTTAGAAGCACTAAATCCATCTGCACTTAGATTTAAAATTATTGCTTTATTAGCCTCCTCAAGTTTTTTGGTTTTCTCATTAGCTTTAAGAACTTTCTCATTAGCTTCCTTTTCAGCCTTCATAGCTTTCTCATTAGCTTCCTTTTCAACCTTCATAACTTTTTCTTCAGCTTCTTTAATTTTATTTTTTAAGCCATTAATTTCAATGTTATTAAAATATGCTTCAAGCTTTCTTTTGTAAAGAATATCTCTCATTTCATCATCATCATTGATTTCCATAAGTATATCACCAGCCCTTTTTCCTAGAGATGTTTTTAAATTTTTTAGCGCATCATTGATTTTAAAGCATTCTAATGCCTCTCTAATTTCAATTATAGGACATTTTTTATAATTTTCAAGTGATATGTAATAAATCCTATCATTAGTTAGGGCTTTAGTTTTAAATTGATATGCAGTTTCGTATATCCATTCTCCTAAACCCATAACATCAAAGCTTGTAAACATAATACACTCCGTTCTAATTCTAGTATTATTACTATCATTATAGTTTTCACCTCTATTAAGGCTTTTAGTTTTATTCCTACAAAAATAATAGAATAATCTCTCAAATATATTATAATTTGCTGGTTTAAATTGCTGCATCTCAAGATTAAGTATTACTCGAGTATTATCATCAATGACCTCACTGTTTACATCAAAATATACAACCTTATCTTCAGCATCCTCTCCAATTGATTCATTATTTAGAATAGTAATATCATCCTCATTAATAGGCTTATTCCAAAAGCTTGTTAGAAATAAGCTTAAAACCTTTTTATTAGAAAATACTATTTTAAATGCTAAATCATTTGAACAATTAAAAAATTCTCTGTTCTCTTTTTTCTTCATAAGTATTCCTTCCATTATTAAATTGATAATGATTGATTTCATACTATTAACTATCAAGTCATTTTTTATCACCTCAATATAATAATAGAAAGAATTTCTTGTTTTTTTCACTTTTTTTGATTTTTTATCATATTATAATAATTTAATTTAGAAGTCTTTCATTTAGAAGATATAATAATATAACTTATACATCTAGTTTAATTTCTCAAGATCAATAATTTGAATTCATATCATGCTTATAGCTTTTATATTTATGCATATAAAGGTTAAGTATTAACTTAGGAGTAAACTGTAACTTAATTTATATTAATAAGCTTTTATTGTTTTATTTTGTAGAATTTTGATATTCATTTTGATATAATACTTTTTGGTGAATAAAATGAAAAGTATTATATTAAAAAGTACAAGCCCTAGAAGAAAAGAATTATTAGGTAAAATGGGATATAATTTTGAAATTAAAGCTTTTGATGTAGATGAAACTATGGATATAAGTTTAAGTCCTTATGAGAATGTTAAAAAATTAGGTCTATTAAAAGCTAGTATTAATAAGGAAACAGATTATGGTAAGATTCTTATTGGCTGTGATACTATTGTAGTGTTAAATGATATGATTTTTGGTAAACCTCATAGTGAGGATGAAGCAATTAATATGCTAGAAGCGTTAAATGGACAAAAGCATCAGGTTATGAGTGGTGTTGGAGTTATCTATAAGGATAAGGTATATAATTTTGTAGATATTTCTAATGTTTATTTTAAGAAGCTTTCTCATGATGAGATAATAGCGTATGTTTCTAGTGGTGAATGTTATGGAAAAGCAGGAAGCTATGCTATTCAGGGGATTGGTAGAGCATTAATTGCTCATATTGAGGGATCATTAAATAATATTATTGGACTACCTACTGAAAAACTTAGAGATGTTTTAGAGGAAATCTATGGAATGGAAGATTAGAAATATTACAATTCCTAACAGGTTTGTTTTAGCACCTATGGCTGGTGTTACAAATGAAGCTTTTAGAATCATTTGTAAAGAAATGGGTGCAGGTCTTGTGATGGCTGAAATGGTTAGTGATAAAGCTTTAGGATTTAAAAATGAAAAGACTATTAATATGACAAAGGTTAATAGGCTTGAACATCCTATTAGCATGCAAATATTTGGAGCTGATGTTGAATCATTAGTGAATGCAGCTATATATATTGATAAGTATAGTGATGCAGATATTATTGATATTAATATGGGTTGCCCTGTTAATAAGGTTGCTAAAAAGGCTGGGGCTGGGGCTTCTTTGCTTCAGGATCCTAATAAGGTATATGAAATAGTAAAAAATGTTGTTAATGCAGTTAAAAAGCCGGTAACAGTTAAAATTAGAATTGGCTGGGATAACGAGCATATTAATTGTATTGAAAATGCAATTATGATTGAAAAGGCTGGAGCTTCTGCTATAACAGTTCATGGTAGAACTCGAAGTCAGATGTATACTGGTAAAGCTGATTGGTCTTATATTAAGAAAGTAAAGGAAAGTGTTTCTATTCCCGTTATTGGGAATGGGGATATTGTTGATGTTGATACAGCCAAAAGAATGCTAGAGGAAACAGGGTGTGATGCTGTTGCTATAGCTAGAGGAGCATTGGGTAATCCTTTTATTTTTAGAGAATTAAATGAGTATTTTGATAATAATAAAATTATTAATAAGCCTTGTAATTTAGAGATTTTCAATACTATTATTAATCAATATAATTTATTATTAGAACTAAAGGGTAGTCATTTAGCAATGCTTGAGATGAGAAGTCATGTAGCTTGGTATTTGAAAGGAAAACCAGGTAGTGCTAAGATAAAGGATTTATGTAATAGACAAACTGATTTTAATGAAGTAATTAAAATTTTAAAGGATTTTTTAAATATTTAGATGAGCATTAGAGATATCTTTAATGCTTTTCGTATACTAAAACTAGGAGTTAATCTCTTAGTTTTTTTATTTCAAATATTATAGTATAATAGTAATGAAGGAATGTTTATATTAATCATTAGGGCATTTAGGGACCCTGCTAAAATCTTCACAGCTAGACTGTTATTAAGATCATTCCTTCACTATAGAAATAAGTTAGCTGAGAGAATCTTTGACTCCCAGCTTTTTCTTTTTTGTAGGCATATAATTAAGAAAAAGTTTTTGAAACTATGGACGCGTTTAGGCTTTGGAGAATAGCAATATATCTCGTATAAAAAAATGTCCAAATTTCAATTTAATATTTTAATCTGCTTAAATCTAATTGAGAGCATATGCATCTCGTATAAAGCAAACGAAAATAGGTATAGATACTAAATTGAAATTAAAACTAACTTTCAAAGAAATAAATAATATTGGAGGTAAAGAACATGAAAGGATTTTGTATATCCCTAGATGTATCTAAGGGATCAAGCTTCTATCAAGGGTTTAAAGGTTTTGATGAACCAATTACTAAATCAAAAAAGATAGAGCACAACTTGGAAGGCTTTAAAGAGTTATTAAAGTTAAAGGAAAAAATAAGAAAGGAATATAATGAAGATTGTGTAGTGGTATTTGAATCTACTGGTGTTTATCATAGATCACTTCAAACTTATCTTGATGAGCATAATTTTAAGTATACTATAATTAGCCCATTACTATCTGCAAAAGTACGTAAAAGTGATATTAGAGGTACTAAGACAGACGCTAAGGATTGCGCATCTATAGCTAAAGTATTTTATCTTAAAGAATTAAGAATTTATTCCAAAACAGATGAAATATACGATGATTTAAAAGAAAAAAGCCGTTATTATGACTTTTTGATGGATGAAATGAAACGTTGGAAGATAGAATTCAGAAGATTATTAGATATTATTTATCCTGGATTTGATAGAGTGTATGATGACTTATATGGTGATTTTATACAAACTTTTTTACTTGAATATTCACATCCAGAAATTATTAGAAAGCGTAGATTAGATACAATAGCGAAGTTTTTAGAAAAACATACATGTCACAAGGAAGCCTATTGCATCAGACAAGCTCAAACACTAAAAGAATACGCTGAAAACTGTGCATCAGGTTGTGGTTCCAAATCATATTTAGTTAGACAATTTGATACTGTTATTCACAATTTAAATGCTCAAATTAAACATTTAGAAATAGTACTAGAAGAGATTGTTGAACTAGCTAAAACATTACCAAATTATGATTCTATAAGAAGTATACCTGGTATTGGTAATAATTTAGCTGGAAGAATATTGGCTGAGATTGGTGATGTCAATCGATTTAATAATGCAAGTCAGTTAGTAGCATACGCTGGTATAGATCCTCAAATCTATCAATCTGGTCAAATATCTGGATTACACTTAAAGATTTCTAAGAAGGGTAACAAAAAGCTTAGATGCCTATTATATTTAGCTGTTACATGTATGATTAAAACATCAAGAAATACTGTAATTGTAGATTTTTATAAAAAGAAAAAGGCAGATGGATTAGCGTCTAAATCTGCCTTAGTAGCATCAATGAATAAGCTAGTTAGAATAATTTATTCATTGTGTAAAAATGGTTGTTTATTTAAATAACCATTTCTATTATACACCATATTTTTTAAAAAAATCCTCTTTTTGAGGTTTTTTCGTCGTGGTTTTAATTATATACGTTAATTTATTGAAAAATCATTAAATTAATACTTGATTTTCCTTATCTAATTTTTTATGCTTGTTATGTTATATATCTAGTGTGAAAGCCTCAAGAAGAGTAGTTTCTAGCACATTCGAAATACTACAAAGCTTAATATCAAAAATTAGGCTTAAAAAACCAAATATAAAGATGAAACAAAGATGTTTAGTCTTCGCTTTTGATTATAATTCAGCTTGAAATGAACTTATAAATATAGCGTTATTGCCAAAAACACACGCACAGTTATATGGGATGAAAAACGATTAGAAATATTTATTTTTCTACACAATTTTTTTATAACTGTATAAATGAATTTTTAAAAAAAGATGTGAATCAATAGATTAATCTATTGGTTATCTAAATTATACGGAGTAGCATATACACCTCTAAATTTTAGGGAGTAGATACACCTTTAAATTATAGAGA
>CAKQBG010000078.1 GCA_934216145.1 uncultured Anaeroplasma sp. | reverse complement strand
CCCTGAAATATGGGATTCGATGAGTATTAAATATATTTTAGATCAAACGGCATACGCGGGACATACAGTAAATTTTCAGACGGCAGTAAAATCCTATAAAACAAAAAAGCAAATTCGTTTGCCCAAGGAAGATTGGATAATCTACCGTAATACGCAAGAACCGATTATAGACGAAAAAACTTTTGAAACGGTACAGCAAATGCGAAAAGTAAAACGCGCCCGAACAAAATACAATGAGCCAAATATGTTTTCGGGATTGCTCTACTGTGCCGACTGCGGCAATCATTTAACGATTCAGTGTGTGGCACGAAACAGAAAAATGGACAATTTTTCTTGTGCGACCTATCGCAAGAAAAAGAAAGGCTTGTGTAGTTGCCATCGAATTTTGGTATCCGACATTGAAACGATAGTTAAAGAAGATTTGCAAAAAGTATGCGAATACGTTTTTCTTCACGAAAAAGAATTTACGGACGAATATTTGTCCGGTTCTAAAAGAGAAACGGTAAAGTTTCAGGCTAAAACAAAAGCCGAATTAAAACGGCTTTCCGAAAGACAGGAAGAAATCGGCAAAATTATCCGTAAACTTTACGAAGATAACGTAAACGGCAGAATCACCGACGAACGATTTGACTTTCTTGCAAAATCTTACGAGGACGAATGTAACGATCTGAAAACGAAAATCCAAGAGCTCAAAAACGCTCTTGCATCATCGGTTCAGGAAGAAGAAAAACTCTCAAAGTTCCTGAAAGTTGTAAAAAGTTATACAGAAATCGAAGAGTTGACGCCGGAAATTCTCAACAGTTTCATTGAAAAGATTTATATCGGCGAAACCGAGAAATACGACGGCAGAAAAATGCAGGAAGTAGAAATTATCTATAAATTCGTAGGCGCAATCAATTTACCGCAGTATAATTCATATTAAAGCACGCGGGAATGTAAAGCGGGTAGGCAATTAAAACCTACCTACCCGAAAATTCCCCACGAATAATTAACTAATGGTAAATATGAAAATATTATAATATTATTAGATGTATATGGAAAATCTGCAATTGCTGAAATATATTTAAATTCATTACCTGAAGCGATATTAGATAAATCATTAGCTGAGAGTAATTTAAAAGCTAATTATAATTTAAATGCAATGATAATTAAAAGAAAAAATAGAGTTATTAAGGTTTCTAAGGATACAATTATTCAAAAAAATGATGTTATTGTTGCTTTCGGTGAACAACAGGCTATTAAGGATTTATTTTCTAATGTTAAAAATGATAATAGTGAGCTTGTTAATGTATCAAAGGAAAATGTTATTGATATAATAGATAATTATGGTAATCAAGCAATGGCTAATATTATTGTTAATAAAATTCCAGTAGAATTAATTGATAAACCATTAAGTGAGAGTGACTTTAAGGATAAATATCAAATATCTATTTTAACTATAACTAGAAATGATATGAGTTTTGAGGTTAATAAGAATTCTGTTATTTTAGAACATGATAATATTTTTTTTGGGACCATATAAAATGATTAAGGAAGCTTTTTTAAATAAATAATTCAAAATTGACTTTATATTTTATTGATTTATAATAATTATATAAGAATACTTTAAAAAAATAAAATACGGAGGTTAATATGGTAAACAAATATGCTGGAACAAAAACAGAGAAAAATCTACAGGAGGCATTTTCAGGAGAATCACAGGCTAGAAATAAGTACACATATTTCGCTTCAGTAGCTAAAAAGGAAGGATTTGAGCAAATGGCTGCAATTTTCTTACAAACTGCTGAAAATGAAAAAGAACACGCTAAAATGTGGTTTAAGGAATTAGCTGGAATTGGTGATACAAAGTCTAATTTAGAGTCAGCAGCTGACGGAGAAAACTATGAGTGGACTGATATGTATGAGGAATTTGCGAAAACAGCTGAAGAGGAAGGCTTTTTAGATTTAACTAAAAAGTTTAGAGCTGTTGGAGCAATTGAAAAGCATCACGAGGAAAGATATCGTGCTTTACTTAGAAATCTTGATAATAGCGAAGTTTTTGAAAAGAGCGAGATTAAGATTTGGGAATGTAGAAACTGTGGTCATATCGTTGTAGGAAAGAAGGCTCCTGATGTATGTCCTGTTTGTAATCATCCTCAAAGTTATTTTGAAATTTGTGCTGAGAACTATTAAAATTTATCAATTTTAGATTAGATCTACTATTAATTTAGTAGGTCTTTTCTTTTTTTTCTTAATAAATCAAAATGATACAGGATTCGACAAAAAAATATGTATAATTAATGAATATTAGGATAATGTACTACTTAATTGGGAGATGGAAATGTGGGAAGGATAGGCAAGAATGTTTTAATTGATATTGTTATCAGTATATTTTTTGTTGTATTTTTTATAATTGGGTCAGAACATATAATTTCAAAAATAGTTGTTGATACAAATATTGAAACCTTAAAGGAAATTGCGGTTCATGATAAAAAGGTATTAAAAAATTCTTTAGAATCTCATTGGGAATCATTTAATTATATATCAACCTTTGTGAAAAAATATAATTTATCTACTGAAAAGGATATTATTAAGGTATTACAGGCTGTAAATAGTCTATCTACTGAAAGCACTACCTATTTAATTAATTCTGATAAAGTTACTTATTCTAGTACTGGTGAAATTAACAATGATTTAAAAATTTATAATATTATTAATATTTATGATGGTAATTTTGCGATATACTATGATGATTATGATTTTTCAATTATTGAGGGAAGAAAAGAATATTTAATAATTGGTACAAGGTTTAAAGATTTTTATATTAATGAAATGAAAATAGATTATGCTTATACTAGATTTTATATAAATAGGCTTAATGATGAATTTAAAATATATAGCTTTAACGGTAAGGGTTTTAGTAGCCTTATTGATAGTGATGGCGCTTTTATTGTGAATGTTAATAGAACGGATAGTAATAGCCAAAGAGATAATTTTTATAATTATTTGAATATTGATTCTAATGAAATTAATACAATAAAGGAGAATGCTAACTTTAGTGATGGTTATATTTTTTATTCTACAATTAATGACATTAAATATGTAATTTATATAGTAGGATTAGAGGGAACTGATTGGTATTTTGTTTCTCAGGTGCCGATTGATGCTTTTTCTCCTTTAACAATAGAATTAAGCCTAGTATCTATTATATCTGTTTTTGTTATTTTAATAATATTAATTATTTTTATTAGTAATAAATTTAAGCTAATAAAGGAAAAAGAGGAGAAGGAGAAGAATTATAATATAATCTTATCTCATGCATTAGATGATGCGAGAGTTGCTAATAAGGCAAAGACAACCTTTTTAAATAATATGTCGCATGATATTCGTACACCTATGAATGCGATAATTGGTTATACTGATTTAGCTATTAATCATTATGATAATTCTAAGCTAATTTTAAATTATTTAAATAAGATTAGTAATTCATCTGAATATTTATTAAATTTAATTAATGATATTTTAGATATGAGTAGAATTGAAAGTGGAAGAGTTATTTTAAATAAAAGTAATGAAAGTCTAAAGGATATTATTAATAGTAATGTTACTATTGTTAGTAATAGTATTGAAAAGAAGAAAATTAATTTTAAGATTAATTATGATGTAATAGATGATAATATAATTTGTGATAGAGTTAGATTAAGTAAAATTATATTAAATGTTTTATCAAATGCGATTAAATATACTAAAGCTTATGGGAAAGTTAGCTTAGATATAAGTCAAAATAATAGTATTTATAAATTTGTTTTTACTGATAATGGAATAGGAATTAAAAGTGAATTTATAGATAAAATATTTGAGCCATTTACTAGGGAGGAAAGAAATTCTAATAATATTCAAGGAACTGGTTTAGGAATGGCTATAACTAAGAGTCTTGTTGATATTATGAATGGTACTATAAAGTGTGAAAGTAAGGAAAATATAGGTTCAAAATTTACAGTTGAGATTCCTTTAGTTATTGATAAGAAAATTAAATTAGAAGAAAGTAATCAAAGTATAAACAAAAGCTTTAGTGGTAAAAGAATTTTATTAGTTGATGATAATGAATTAAACCAGGATATTGTTAGAGTAGCATTAAAGGATATTGGAATAGGTATTGTTATAGCTAATAATGGTAAAGAGTGTTTTGATATTATTAGTAAGGATAAATCATTTGATATCATTTTAATGGATATAACAATGCCTATTATGGATGGTTATACTACTACAAGTAAAATTAGAGGAATGAAGGATGAGTATTATATAAATATTCCTATTATCGCAATGAGTGCGAATGCATTTATTGACGATAGTAAAAAGGGGTTAGCTATAGGAATGAATGATTATATAACTAAGCCTATTAGAATAGATAATTTAATCAAAGTGATAGGAAAGTATTTAGGATGAAGAGAAGATTTATATTTATAATGCTTATACTAATTATTTTTACTATTAATTTAGTAGGTTGTAGAAATAATGATGTTATAACTTTAAATTTAAAAGTACCATTTTTAACATTAAATGGTTCTGTAATAAAGGATGATGTTGAGAGTGGATATGATCTTTTAATGAAAATAACAAAATCATTTATTGAAAAGTATTCTAATGAATATAATTTAAATATAAATGTATCACAATATGAAAATGAATTAGAATATGGTGTTATTGATGCAGCATATGGTACTGATAATGCTTGTGATATTTTATTTGATGATTATTTTACTATGAGAAGTCATGTTTATTTAGGAAGAGCTATTTCATTAGATGATATAATTTCTATTGAATTAAAGAATGATGTTTATTCTAGATTTTGGGATAGTAGTAGAATTAATGATAAAATATATATGATGCCATATTTATATAGGCAAAATGTATTAATGTATAATATTGATTTATTTAATAAAGCTGGTTTAAATAAATATGTTAATGAATCAGCTATTTCTAGTTGGACATTAGAAGAATGGGATTATATATTAAAAAGCTTAAGAGAAAGTATGGATGAGCTATCATACCCAATGATGATGTATGCTCTAAGCAATCAGGAAGATACTCATATTATGAGTTTACTTAGATCTAGAGGAGCAAGCTTTTTAGATAGTAATGGTAGATTTAATCTTGAATCTAGTGAAGGATTATCAGGTCTTAGGTGGATTAGAGATTGTATTAATAATAGATATATGCCTGAATATGCTGATGAGCTTGATATTCTTGATAATTATAGCTTATTTAAAAACAATCAATTAGGTATTTTTATATGTAATGCTATTTTTGAAAAGGAATTTAGTAATTATGGTTTAGTAAATTTTCCGTCAGTAGAAGGAGGAAAACAGAATTTTTAACTGGTTTTTTAATTTTTGATAATAATGATAGTAAGAAGCTTGAGGTAGCGAAAAAGCTTTTAAAATATATTTATGAATCGGAATTTTTAGATTATTCAACCTCTCTAATTCTTGTTAGTAGGAAAATAAGAAACAAGTATAGTGATTTTTTAACTCAATATCAAAAATATATTGATAATGATGTAGAATGTATTGATTTTTATGGTGATATTTCTAATTGGCTTGATATTAGGAATATATTTAATAAATATATGCAAATGTTTATTAGAGGAGATAAGAGTATAGAATATATTGCTAAAGAGTTTGATATTGAAGCAAATAGGATTATTGATTTAGGTAGTAATTATGTATTACATGAATAAAAAAAGGGGCTGTGAAGAAATAATCAGTCCTAGATAAACAAAAATGGGGTTTCAAACCAGTTTAAAATCTGGAAAGAGACCC
>CAKQBG010000077.1 GCA_934216145.1 uncultured Anaeroplasma sp. | reverse complement strand
AATATGCTCCGCAGGTAAGAGGACACATTCCCCTTAACCCTTTGTTTTATAATTCCACTTTCATTTTACAACTCACGTCCTTTATTTTAATATCATAAAGTGATATTTATTCTTGACATTAAGTAATTTAATGCTATAATCATTTTATCACAAAGTGATATAAAAAGGAGAAAATATGAGAATTATTACAGATTCAGCAAGTGATATAACTAAAGAGGAAGCAGCTAAATTTAATATTGATGTTATTCCACTATTAGTCGAATTTAATGGAAAATCATATATGGATGGAATAGATATAACTAAAGAGGAATTTTATAATAAATTAATAGATTATGATGATATTCCTAAAACAAGTATGGTAACTGCTTATCGTTTTTCTGAATATTTTGATAAATATAAGGATGAAGATATTATTTATATAGGCTTATCTAGTAAGCTATCTAATAGCTTTAATCAGGCTATGCTTGCGAAAGAGGATAGAACTAATATTCATTTAATTGATTCTTTAAATGTCGCAATGGGAGAAAGAATATTAGTAGAATATGCTATAAAGCTAAGAGATAGTAATAAAGATATAGAATATATTATTAGAGAGCTCGAAGAAAAAAGAAAGAATATAAAGGTTATAGCTTTATTAGATACTTTAGAATATCTACAAAAGGGTGGTAGAATCTCTAAGACTGTAGCTATAGCTGGAAAGCTACTAACTATCAAGCCTGTTATAGCAGTAATAGATGGGAAAATAGATTTAATAGGTAAAGCTAGAGGATCTAAAAATGGAAATAATCTATTAAGAGAGCTAGTTAACAAATCAGGTGGAATTGATTTTAATATGCCATTTTCTTTAGGTTATAGTGGTGTATCAAACTTTATGCTAGAAAATTATATTAATAATAGTAAGGATTTATATTCGGAATATAGTGATTTTTTACCTATTTCTATGATTGGACCTACAATTGGTACTCATGTTGGGCCTAACGCAATCGGAATTGCCTTTTATGCAAAGAATAAATAACTCTTGCATATTCATTAAATATTTCTTATAATTATTCAAGGTGATATAAAGTGGAAAGTATCTATGGATATACAGAGGAAATGCTAAAAGAATATTTAGTATCAAAGGGAGAAAAGCCTTTTAGAGCTTCTCAAATTATTGAGTGGCTTTATAGACATAAAATTGAATCATTTGATGAAATGACTAATGTTAAAAAATCATTTATTGAAGAATTAAAGAAGGATTTTACATTAGATAAACTTGAGCTTGTTACATCTCAAAAATCATTTGATGGAACACAAAAATTTTTATTTAGATTAAGTGATGGTAATTTAATTGAAACAGTATTAATGAATCATGATTATGGATATAGTGTTTGTGTTACAACTGAGGTTGGCTGTAATATGGGATGTATGTTTTGTGCTTCTGGAATGAAGAAGAAGCTTAGAAATTTAGAAGCATCTGAAATAGTATTACAGGTATTAACTGTTTCAAAGCTAGCAGATGTTAGAGTTAGTCATGTTGTTGTAATGGGAATTGGAGAACCTTTTGATAATTATGATAATGTAATAAAATTCATTAAAATATTAAATTATCCTCTAGGCTTAGAAATAGGTGCTAGACACATAACTGTTTCGACATGTGGTTTAGTTGAGAAGATTAGAGAATATTCTGATTTTGATTTGCAGGTTAATCTTGCGATATCTTTACATGCTCCTAACAATGATATTAGAAACCAAATTATGCCTATTAATAGGGCATATCCTATTGAGGAATTAATTGAAGCTATTAAGTATTATATTGAAAAGACAAATAGAAGAGTAACAATAGAATATATTTTAATTAAGGATTTAAATGATACTAAGGAATGTGCTAATGAACTTGCTGACCTACTTCATGGATTAAATGTATATGTTAATTTAATTCCTTATAATGAAGTGAAAGAAAAGCCGTTTAAAAGATCTAGTAAGGATTCAATGGTTGCTTTCTTTGATGTTTTAAAGAAAAGAAGAATTAATGTTCAATTACGTAAGGAACAAGGTGGAGATATTGATGCAGCTTGTGGACAATTACGTAGTAAGCATATGAATAACAATTAATAGGTATATAATTATATATATTTTGAAAAAATAATATTGGTGATAATATGAAGTTTTTAAAGCTTCTATGGGTTACTAATATTATTTTTTTTATTTTCGTATTATTTATGATGCTTTTTTATCCAAATATAATAAAAAGAAATATTGTTGTAATTCCTAACATTGAATCGAAAAATGAAAATGAAATACTGGAGGAACTTAATAAATTAGGGTTAAATGTCAAAATTGAGGATAGCTCTTCTTTATATTATTATACTATTCCAAGTGAGGGTATGACTATATATCAGGGAGAAGAGGTAGTATTATTTAGACCTAGTATAGATAACGATAAATATAAATGCTTTATTAATGAAATATATGATGATAATGTAATTGATTATTATAAGGATCTAAATATTGAGGTTAGGATAGAATATATAGAAAGTATTAAGCCTAAAAATACTATTTTATCTCAGGATAAGGCTAATGAGGAAATTAATAGTAATGATATTATTTATTTGGTTTTAGCTAAGGAATATAATTATGTAGAGATGCCTAATTTAATTGGAATGGATATTAATTTAGCCATAAAAAGATTAAATGGTCTTAAGCTTGAATATACTATTATATATTTTGAATCTATTTTTGAGAATGATTTAGTAATATACCAAGAAATTGAACCAGGTAGCTTAGTATATGCTGATAATACCTCAAAAATTGAAATTTATGTATCTAAAAATTATCTATATTAAACTATTCAAATTATATAAATTATGTTATAATCAACAAGGAAATTTATTTATTAGAGGTATACATGCAAGAGGGAAGAATAATTAATCTAAATGGTGGAGTTTATAAAGTTGAACTAGCTGATGGTAGTATTATTTCAGTTAGAGCTAGAGGTAAGCTTCGAAGTGAGAAAAAGGAAGTAGTTAATGATAAATCATTAAGTAAAAAGGCTAGTATGACTACTATAAAGAATTCTCCAAAGGTTGGAGATGTTGTTGTAGTTGATAATGATATGATTGATCATTATTTACCTAGAAAGAATGAAATGATTAGGCCAGATATAGCTAATGTAGATCAAATATTATTAGTTTTTGCGGCTAAGGAGCCTGATTTCTCATATTATTTATTAGATTTATTTTTAGTTAATATTTTAAAACAAAAAATAGAACCACTTATTGTTATTTCTAAAATAGATAAATTAGCTTCTGATGAATTTATAAGTCTTAAAAATTCTATGAATTATTATGTTAATCTAGGCTATAGGGTTTTATATGTTAATAGTCTAACTGGTGAAGGAATAGAGAATGTAAAGAATGCATTAATTGGTAAGGTTACAGTATTATCAGGTCAAACTGGTGCTGGTAAATCGACTTTAATTAATTCTATATATCCTGAATTCTCTTTAAAAACTAATGAGATTTCATATGCGCTAGGTAGAGGTAAGCATACTACAAGAGAGATTAATTTATATCCATTTTTAGAAAATGGATATATAGGTGATACTCCAGGATTTTCTAAATTAGATTTACTTGGTGTTTCTACTGATGAGCTTGATAGCTTATTTATTGAATTTAAGGAGTATTTTTGTAAATTTAAGGATTGTAAGCATACTAAAAATACTAAAGGCTGTGGAGTTATTGAAGCTGTTAATAATGGTGAAATATTAAAATCAAGATATGAAAGTTATTTAAGAATGCTTGAATTAAAAGGAGAAAGAAAATGAAGGTATCATTATCTATTTTAACTGTTGATTATTATAATGTTGAAAATTCATTAAAGGATATTATTTCTGATTTAGATTATATTCATATGGATGTTATGGATGGAGTATTTGTGCCAAATATTTCCTTTGGATATTCATTTATAGGAGCTTTAGCTAAAAAAATAAATACTACTATTGATACTCATTTAATGATAATGAAGCCTCAAAATTATATTGAACAATTTGCTAAAGCAGGAAGTGATTATATTACCTTCCATGTTGAGGCTGATTGTGATGTTAAAAAGACTATTGATTTAATTCATTTTTATGGAGTTAAAGCTGGTATTTCTATTAAGCCTAAAACTCAGGTTTCAGACATTTTAGAATATTTACCTTTAGTAGATATGGTATTAGTAATGAGTGTTGAACCAGGCTTTGGTGGTCAAAGCTTTATGCCTAATTCGATTGATAAGTGTAAAGAATTAAAGGAATTAAAGGAAAAGAATGGTTATAGCTATTTAATTAATATTGATGGTGGTATTAATGATAAAACTGCTCCATTAATCGCACCATATGTTGATTTAGCTGTTAGTGGTTCATTTATTTGTAATAATAGTAATCCACAGGATGCTTTAAATAAACTTAAGAATATTTAATATTTAAATACATATGATAGAATGGTGATTAATTTGAAATGCCATCTCATCATAATATTTTTACCAAGGAAGGTTTCTTCACTTTGGAATATGTTTTTTAAGAAAAGAGGTTAAATCCTCTTTTTTTTTGATTGAAAAATGCTATATTGTGATTAGGTGATTGAAATGGTAAAGAATGATTTTATTAAATTATATAATGGAGTAAAGATGCCTATTATTGGATTTGGTACATGGCAAAGTGAAAGTAACGATGCCTATAAATCAGTATTATATGCTTTAGAATGTGGATATAGGCATATTGATACTGCTTATGTTTATGGTAATGAAAAGGCTGTAGGTAAAGCTATAAAGGATTCTAAGGTACCAAGACATGAAATTTTTTTAACTACTAAATGTCCTGCAGATGTTAAAAGCTATGATGGAGCTAGAAAGCATTTCTTTGAGTCTTTAAAGAATCTTGATGTCGATTATATTGATTTATATTTAATTCACGCACCATGGCCATGGAGTAATGTTGGAGCTGATTGTACTAGCGGTAATTGTGAGGTATGGAAGGCAATTGTTGAGCTTTATAATGAGGGCTTAATTAAGAGTATAGGTGTATCTAATTTCCATATTAAAGATATAGAAGCAATTACAAAATATACTAATGTACCCCCAATGGTTAATCAAATTAGATATTTTATTGGAAATACTCAAAGTCAATTAACTGAATATTGTCAAAAACATGAAATAGTTATTGAAGCATATTCGCCTTTAGCTACTGGTAAGCTTTTAGATAATCCTGATTTAAATAATATCGCTAGAAAATATAATGTTAGTATTCCTAAGCTTTGTATTAGATATTGTATTGAAAAGAACACAGTACCACTTCCTAAAAGTATTCATAAGGAAAGAATAGAAGAAAATCTTGATGTTGATTTTAGAATATCAAGTGAAGATATAAAAATTCTTGATAAGATTCATAATGAGTCTTTAGATAAGCCTTTACGAAGTTAAATAAAAATAACCTCATTAGGTGATCCTAGTGAGGTTTTTTTGTCCTATAAAAAGCAAAAAAACTGGCTTAGCCAGTTAGATGCGCATTTAATTTGAGCAATTATGCTCTTTCAATATTTCCCTTCTTTAAAGCTCTAGCAGAAACTTTAACCTTCTTAACGTTTCCGTTTTCATCTTTAATATGTACTGTTTGAAGGTTAGCCTTCCAAGTACGACGAGTAGCATTTAAAGCGTGAGATCTCTTGTTACCAGTAATAGTTGTCTTACCAGTAATGTAACACTTTGCCATGTTTTAACCTCCTTGTGTGAATTTAATTCAGCCTTATCAGTATACTCTAATTTATATTAATATTCAAGTTTTTTTTAAAAAAAAGAATAAATTTGATTAAAAAAATGTTACAGTTCACTCGTAAATAGGCCGCTGGTTTGGGGATGTTGGTTAAAAAGTTATCCACATTCCCTTTTTTTGAGG
>CAKQBG010000076.1 GCA_934216145.1 uncultured Anaeroplasma sp. | reverse complement strand
ATAGACCTACTATTTGAAACCGAGTTTGATATACAGCTTAACACCCCAAATGAAGGGTAGAATCCTAAATTCAGGTAGCATAAACTTCAATTTTGTAAAGAAAATTTTTATTAAATGCCCTTAATTTAGTACTATAATAAGCTGTTTTTCCCTTTATTTTTTATAGTAGTTATCGCCTTCAGATTTATATCTTCCATATTTACATTCAACATACTTACAACTTATTTTATCAATAAACTTTTTATTCTCATATATCTTTAAATAGCCATAACCATTTCTGTCATTAAATAGACTCTTAATTTTCTTCTTTCCATTAGGAGCTTCATAATTAATAAAAGCATATCCTTCTTTAAACACTCAATATATATTAAATTCATATTTTCTTATTTATGAAACACATTCCAATATTTTTTTCATCATCCTAATAGCAATCGAAGGAACATAAGGAAAAACTCAAAATTTAGAAAAATCAAACTCTATCTTTTTACCATCATAATACAGATTAGCAAGAAGCTTATTATTAAATGTTATTCTAAAAGAGCGTGGTATTCCTCTACCAATCTCAAAGCAGGTATTATTTAACCTTTTATTATATACATTACTGAATAAATTCCAAGAAGATAACCATATTCAAGGAAATGTGAAATTTCTTCCCCAGTTCTTATCTCTATAGCCATATGAAGTATCAGGTTTAACAATATATTTTTTTATCATTATAAATAACATACCAATCTATTAAGGTTTTAGCTTCTTAAGCATACCAATACATATCAAAACCTTTAATGTTTATAAATAAACTAGATGTATTATAACCAACATCATAGCACATTTTCTTATCAAGTTTAATATCGCATTCTATGCATCAACTATCTGATAGTATTTTCTTCAAAATTAATAATAAAATATTTTATAAAAAAGTTTTTTTCCTCATTTGTTTTTTTAGTGGCAGTAAATGAATGCCACCACCAATAAAACTAGTTCTACTAAATAAACCATTTAGCATATATAATTTTTTCTAATCTGCTTTTATAAAATTACTTAAAAAAATAAAAAGAGGTCTCCCTCTTTTTATGATACTATTGAATCCTGACTTCTATCATCCTTAGGTAAAATATTAGGATTTACCTCTTGACTATCAGATTTTTTCTTTTCTTCCTTAACCTCATTTAGTTTCTTATTACTATTATTGAAGTTAATATAGCCCACAACAGCCTCACCGCCAATAACTAATGCACATAGACAAGCTATTACAGCTAAAGTAATAACGATTTTTGATGTATCAATATTAGAAGCTAATGCAGCAATTACTACAGCTAAAGTGATACAGCAAATATGTAACCAAAATGTAAAGGTATGAGTTTTGGCTTGACTAATAACAGTATGGTAGAAATATGCTACACCACGAATATATAGAATACCAGCTAAGAAATATGGATAATAAGATTGAACAAAATAAGCCATAAAATTATTATTTTTTAAATATTGATTCTTATCAAAGCCATAAGCCTTACTTGCTTCTATAAAACTACTTGTTGATACAGCATTCTTATAAATAAAAGCACCAATAATTAAGAAAATACCAAAGAATGCATGTATAGCAAGCTCAATACCTGATATTACCTTAGAGCCTTTGCTCTTTTCATTTCTAAAAACAATAAATACTCTAATTAAAGCACCAAAGGTAGAAACACCACCTGTAATTAATAATACAGCAAATATAGCGGCATCTTGATAAATAAATAACAATATAGCGAAAGCTATTAATATAATTGCGGCAACAATTTTAATAATAAACTTATGCATTTTAAAGTCTTGATATACCTTATTATTATCTACTTTTTCCTTTAAGCTTGTCTTTTCCTTATAGATTTTTTCCTTCTTTTTCTTTTCTTTCTTATTTAAAGTTTCTTCCTTTTTTTCTTCTTTTACATCTACTTGATTATCTACTGTCTCTTCTTCTATTTCATCTGTTTGATTGTCTATTATTTTTTCTTCTTTTACTTCATTCTTCTTTTCTTTTTTTCTCATAGAATTACCTCCCTTTGAAACTTATCCTTATTATACTATAAATAATAAGCTTTTTCTATAGAAAAATAAAAAGAGAATAACACAAAATATTTTCTTTTTTTTAAATATATGCTATAATTTTTTTTAAGGAGTTGATAGTATGAATTTTATTTTTATATCTCCAGCTTTCCCAAAAAATTATTATAATTTTTGTGATAGACTTAAAAAAAATAATGTAAATGTATTAGGAATTGGTGATACACCATATAACGAGCTAGATGAAAAGGTTAAAGCGTCACTTACAGAATATTATAAGGTTAATTCTCTTGAAAGCTATGATGAAATGTATCGTGCTGTAGCTTATCTAGCATTTAAATATGGTAAAATTGATGGTTTAGAATCAAATAATGAATATTGGCTTAGACAGGATGCAAGATTAAGAACAGACTTTAATATTAATGGAGCTAAAATAGATGATGTTATATCATTTACATCTAAATCAAATATGAAGGAATTTTATATAAAGGCAGGAGTTCCTGTAGCTAGATATAAATTTTGTACAACAATAGATGAGGATTTAGCCTTTATAAATGAAGTAGATTATCCAGTTATTGTTAAACCAAATGTTGGAGTTGGCGCACAAGCTACATACAAAATTAAAAATGAAGAGGATTTAAGAAACTTTTATAAATATGATCATCAGGTTCCTTATATAATGGAGGAATTTATTGAAGGAAATATTACATCATTCGATGGAATTTGTGATTCTAATAGTAATGTAGTATTTTGTGATAATGAAGTGTTCCCTCCTTCTATTATGGATATAGTAAATGATAATCTTGAAGTTTCATATTATGTTAATAAAGAGGTACCTCAGGATATTTATGATGCAGGTTCAAGAGTATTAAAAGCCTTTAATATTAAATCAAGATATTTTCATCTAGAATTCTTTAGATTAACTAAAGAAAAAAAAGGATTAGGAAAAATAGGTGATATAGTAGCTTTAGAGGTTAATATGCGTCCTCCTGGAGGATATACTCCTGATATGATTAATTTTGCCCAATCATTAGATACATATCAAATTTATGCTGATATTATTTGTTATGATAAAATTGTAAATGTAAATATGAATCATCCTAAATATTATTGTGTTTATTTTGGTAGACGAGATCGCTTAGAATATAAATATAGCTATGAAGATATAAAAAAGGTTTATCCTTTTATTCAAATGCATGAGCGTATGAGTGATGCATTATCAAGCGCGATGGGAAATGAATTCTATATTGCTAGATTTGAATATATAGATGATATGGAAAAATTCAAAGAAATGGTTTCTAAGAAAAAGGATGAATAAATTAGAATAAACTAGTTAAAAAGTCAAGGAAAAGGTTGATAATGACTAATTTATTTAAGTAGGTAATTATAGGAGAGAATTGTATTCTCTCCTAATTTCTTTTTATTGATTAATTAATATAAAATAATATATTAATACAATAAAGAATTTTAGGAGGATTTTATCCAAAAAAAAGAAATTAATAAAAATCTAAGTTTTTTTTACTTAATGTAATTGTCAATCAAAAAATTTTTATTTTACCATTTACACCTTTGTATAAAATAATTAATAAAACCTAATCACTATCCTACCTTAAGTTAATTACAAAAGGATACTTGATTAGCTTTTTTTATTCATTCCAATCCGGTTTAAAAGAATAACGACTCTACTCGTTTAGAGGTGGTAATCCTTAAATTTTAAGTGTGAATTACACATTATACTCATTTAATTTAGGAAGATTTTTTTCACAAAAAAAGGGGCTGTGAAAAAACCTAGGTTTTAAAAAACTTAGATTTTGGAGTAACAGCTCCTTTTTTGCTATAAAACAAAAAAACGACCTTGAAAATAGACTCCAAAGTCGTCTTAATGGTATAATATCGTTGGACTACAATAAAATACACAATGTATTATAACATAATGCGGACTTTTTTGGTAGACTGCTACACTAGTAATGTGGAGCAATCCAAAAAAATTGACTGTTTCTTGGCACTTTTGGATAAATCAGGAGTATGTGATCTGTTAAAAGATGTCATGAAAAATGATGATATTAATAAAGGAGGAAGGCCAACATATAATCCATATAATATGTTAGCTGTAATAATATATAATTTTGCGTTCAATAAATCTACATTAAGAGATATTGAAGATAAATGTAGGAATGATTTGAGATGTATTTATATTCTACAAGGTGAAAATCCATCTTATAAATCAATAGGCAATTTTATTAATGATTATATACTACCTAATAGAGAAAAAATTTTTTCATTGATAACTAAAGCAATATTTGATGAATGCAAATTAGAAATGAATAATATGTATTTAGATGGCTCAAAATTTGAGGCAAATGCAAATAAATATAAATTCGTATGGAAGCCTACTACTTTTCATAATAAATTAAGTGATAAAATCAGGAAGCTTTTGAAAGAATATAATATTGAAACTGGATTGCCATCTAAAGGAATAATAGAATCAAAAATTATCGCAAATAAAATCAATGAATTAAGTGATATATTAAAAAACTATGATTTAGATTTAAAAGAAAATAAAATACATAATAACAATTACAAATTATTAGTTCAGTATTTAGAAAAGAGTTTAGAATACGAAGAGAAAGAGAGGATTTGTGGTCCCAATAGAAACTCTTATTATAAAACGGATAATGACGCAACAGCAATGTGCTTAAAAGAAGATTATTATTCTGGTTTAGGAAGTAATATGCATGCTGGATATAATACTCAAATAGGAGTAATAAATGGTTTAATTACTGCATATTTAGTAACACAGTCAAGGACAGATATTAATGATTTTACACCTCTTCTTGATATTCACTATAAATTTTATGGTTCATATCCGAAAAAACTATGTGCTGATTCTGGTTATGGCTCATTAACAAACTATAAATATTTAGACAAACATAAGATTGATAATTTTGTAAAGTATTTCAGTTGGCAAGGAAATGTGTCTGGTAAAAACCCAAGTCAATATTATTTAAATGATGATGAAACTATTACTTGTTTAAATAGTAACATTGGCCATAAAATTCAATTAAGTTGGCATCACAAAAAAGCTAATTCAACCTTCTATAAAGTGGAAGGATGTAATAAATGTCAATTCAACTTATATTGCAAAAGATTTATGAAAGACAAAAATGAAAATTATAAAATATTTGAGGTTACGATTGAGTTGCAAAAATATATACAACAAGCTGAAGCAAATCTTCTTTCAATTGCTGGAATTGAAATGAGAGTTAATAGATCATCTCAAGTTGAAGGAGCATTTGGTGTTATAAAACAAGATATTCAATATGAAAGATTCAGAAGACGAAGTTTAGATAAAGTATCAACAGAATTTATGTTAGTATGTTTAGGATATAACATTAGAAAATTATTTAAACATTTCGATGGTAATGCTAAGTTTGACTATTGGAAAGCCCCAGACGATATAAAACCAGAAATGTTTAAAAAGCCAAGCGCTAAACGATTATCAAAAAAAGTCTCAAAAGTTAAACAAAAATCAGTTAACGATGAGGCTAAAAGTAAATATAAATATGCAAATTAAAAAGGCTGTAAAACCTAGAGATTGATACTTTTTCAAAACCTAGGTTTTTTCACAGCCCCTTCGTAAATACTAAAATATTATTATAATGCTTCAACAACCTCTATTGATAATGAAGTTATATTTGAAATTTCTTCATTAGTTAATCCTTTTTGTTTAAGAATTTTAGCAGATTTAATTAAAGACTCATTATTCTTAGCTAGTGCTTCATTATTTTTAGCTATTGTTTCATCTTTCTTAGCTAGTGCTTCATCTTTTTCTGCCAGTGCTTCACTCATCGCTATATTCTCATTTTTTATTTGATCTAAGGTTGCATTCTTAGCTTTCAATTCAGCATCCAT
>CAKQBG010000075.1 GCA_934216145.1 uncultured Anaeroplasma sp. | reverse complement strand
ATTAATGATTTATAATACATATGTATGTTTCCTTTCTTAAGTATTTTGTCCAATTACTATTATAAAAGGAAACATACATTTTTTGTATACATAACTACCTTAAAATGGAAAAGAGGTATTAAATTATTGCCTACCTCAATTTTTAAGAGGGTAACTACCTACCTACCTCAGAATTTAAAGAACCTAAATTGCGAGTAACTATCAAGTTACTCCTTTTTTATATTAAGTCTTATTTTTTGATTATTAGTATTCAATAAACAAAATGATATAGCGATAAAAGTGATTATACAAAAAAGCCATATTACAGGCTTTAGATATGCAAATATCATCAATAGATGGTATGTTTACTGTGTTTAATAGACAGTTTAGTATAAAGAGATAAGTTTTAGTCTTTATATTTAATAATTAGTTTATATTACATTTTGTTTACATTTTTTATAAATTCACTCAATTTTAACATAAAAACTACTTCATTCTTGTTTTTTTTACATTTTATTGTATACTATAAGTAAAGAATTAAAAGTTGTTACTTATTAAACTATATTAATGATGTCATTTATACATAATTTTATTATAAAAAAATATTTATACTTTTGTAAAATTTTTTAAACGAGGAGTGATGTTTTATGAGTGAAGTATTAAATGAAGAAACAAAAATGAAGAAGATGTCAAAAATGACAAAATATGGAATATGGGCTTTTATTGTTTATCCAATTGCGGCTATAATTTACTTTATAGGAATGCTAATAGGTTATATTCCTAATTGTGGTGTTATATCTACATATGTTGCTGCAAGCTCTTTATATTCTCCTTTTTTTAGTTTATTTTTGGGAATATTAGGATTACTTTCAAAAGAAAAAGATAATAAAGTAGGCTTAATTTTAAATTTAATTGCTGTAATTTTACCAATAGTAATTATTATTGTTTTAGTAGTTTTATTCGCAACAGGTGTTGCTTTTATTAGATTTATGTGATGGTGAATCATATGAATATAAAAAGAATTTTTATAATTATTGGTAAAACAATATTTACAGCAATAATATTATTTTTTGTAATTTTTTATTTGGTAAAGTATGAATATTTTAAGGAATTTAGTCAAATTGATAATTTTATTGGAATAATGCCAATGTCATTATTAGTTGTTTTATGTATTTCTTTTACTGTCGCTATTTGGTTATTTGATAAGAAAAATAAGAGAAAAATTGTTATAGCTTTTTTTATTACAGGATTATTTTCATTGTTGTTATTCCCTTTATCAATTAAAGGATCTTGGTTTATTTTGGGTCATAATGTTTCTGGTGGAAGTGACTGGGATGTTTCAGAATTTGCTCCATATAAGGAAAATAATAAAACTGTGAAATTAGATGAAGAATCAACTTTATTATTGAAAGAAAGCCTTCCTGTAATGGATGGAGCGTTAGCGTTATATCCGGTATATTCGGCAATTGCAGAAAGTATTTATGATAAAAATTCCTATACTGATGAGGTTATGTTTACGAATACATTGAAGGCATTTGATGGAATTATTGATAATGAAAGAGATTTAATTATTTCTGCTATGGCTTCTAAAACTCAACTTGAAAAAGCAAGAGAGAAAAATGTTGATTTGGTTTTTACACCTATTGGAAAGGAAGCTTTTGTTTTTATAGTTGGTTTAGAAAATCCTGTTGAAAATTTAACAATTCAACAAATAAGAAATATTTATTCTGGTAAAACACAATATTGGAAAACATTAGGATGGAATGAAGGAGGCAAAATGATTTGCTTTCAAAGACCTGAAGGTTCTGGAAGTCAAACTGGTTTACAAGGAATAATGAAGGGATTACCTATTGTTAAACCGCAACCATTACCGCTTGATTATGATGAACCATTAGATAGTCTTATCTTATCTGTTAGTAATAAATATCATGGTATTCAAAATGCATTAGGATATTCATATAGATATTTTGCAACAACGATGTATCCAAGTCAGGTTAAACTTTTAAATATTAATGGAATTAGTCCTTCTAAAGAAAATATTCAGTCAGGTGTTTATCCTTTTACAGTTAATTTTTATGCGATTACAAATGGAGAACCAACTGGTAATACTAAATTGGTAATTGATTGGATTTTATCAGATCAAGGACAAAGACTAATTGAAAAAAGTGGATATATTCCCTTACATTAAATAATTGTAATAGCATTCATTCAAAAAAATCTCACTTGAATTATTATTTGAATTTTAGTATAATACATTTGATATTAATTTGAAGATGAAAGACATAGTAGATTGAATTTTATTTAGAGAGAGAATTAATTGGTGAAAAATTCTTATAAAATATCTATGAGTTCACTTTCGGAATGATGCTAATAACATCCGTTAGCTGCGTTAAAGCATATTGAGTGCCTAAAGTGTTTTATATTTTAGGAACTAAGGTGGTAACACGATTAAAGCGTCCTTAGAGTAATCTAAGGATTTTTTTATTTTTGGAGGAGAAGAAAATGAGTCAAATCGAAGAATTAGAACATGTAGTTGATAATCTTGATGAAGATTTAAAAGACGTTAATGATTTAAATCAATTACAACAAAAGAAAGCTAATTATCTGGGTAAAAAAGGTATTATTGCTCAAGCTATGGCTGGAATGCGTGATTTAACTGTTGAAGCGAGAAAAGAAATTGGAATGCGTTCAAATAAGATTAAGCAAGCATTAGAGGAAAAATTTGAAGAAAAGAGAAAATCAATTGAAGAGGCTATTATTAATGCTAAGCTTCAAAATGAAACAATAGATGTAACATTACCTGGTGTTAATCTTCCTGCTGGTGGAATTCATCCATTAAACCAAACTATTATGGAGCTTGAGGATTTATATATTGGTATGGGATATACAGTTGCTGAAGGTCCTGAAATTGAAACTGATGAGAACTGCTTTGAAAGATTGAATTTACCTAAGGGACATCCAGCTAGAGATATGCAGGATACATTCTATATTAACCCTGAGGAGCTTTTAAGAAGCCAAACAAGTCCTGTTCAGGTTCGTACAATGCTTGAAAAGAAGGGTGAACCTATTAAGATTATTTGTCCTGGTAAGGTATATAGAAGAGATGCTGATGATGCAACTCACTCTCATCAATTTATGCAATGTGAGGGATTAGTATTAGGTACTGATATTACTCTTGCTGATTTAAAGGGTGCTTTACTTGAAATGGCAAGAAAGATGTTTGACCCTGATAGAGAGATTCGTTTACGTCCATCATTCTTCCCATTCACAGAACCATCAGTTGAGGTTGATGTTTCTTGTGGATTATGTGGAGGTAAGGGCTGTAGTACATGTAAGAATACTGGCTGGATTGAGGTATTAGGTGCTGGTATGGTTAATGATAATGTATTAAGAATGTCTGGCTATGATCCTGAAAAGATTCAAGGCTTTGCTTTTGGTATTGGTGTTGAAAGAATTACAATGCTTAAGCATAGAATTGATGATATTAGAAACTTCTATACAAATGATGTTCGTTTCTTAAATCAATTTAAGGAGGAAAAGTAAGATGAAGGTTTCAAAGAATTGGTTAAGTGATTATATTGATTTAAGTAGTTATTCTGATGAAGAATTATTTAAGAAAATAAATGCTCATGTATGTGAGATTGAGTCATATAAAAAGCTTGTTGATGCTACTAATTTAACAATTGCTAAGGTTCTAGATTGTCAAATGCATCCAAATAGTGATCATTTACATATATGTCAGGTTGAGATTAGACCTAATGAGGTTTCACAAATTGTTTGTGGTGCTCCTAATGTTACAACTGGTGTAAAGGTTATTTGTGCATTACCTGGTGCTGTTTTACCTGGTAATTTTAAAATTAAACCTTCAAAGATTCGTGGTGTTGAATCTAATGGTATGCTTTGTAGTCTACAGGAACTAGGCATTGAAGAAAAATATGTACCAGAAGAATTTAAGAATGGTATTTATTTATTTAATGATGATGCTCCAGTTGGAGATGATCCATTAAAATATTTAGGCTTTGATGATACTATTATTGATTTAGAATTAACATCAAATCGTTCTGATTTATTGTCAATTGAAGGCGTTGCTTATGATATGGGTGCGACATTAAATAAGAAAATCACTCCACATCTACCTCTATTACATACAGTTTCTATGCCAAATCCTATTAATGTTAAAGTTGAAACTGATAAATGTTACAAATATAATGCTAGATATGTTTCTAATGTAACTATAAAGGAATCTCCACAATGGATGAAGGCTAGATTAATGTCTAGTGGAATTAGACCTATTAATAACGTAGTAGATATTACAAATTATGTATTAATTGAAATGGGTCAACCACTTCATGCCTTTGATGCTGATTCATTAGGTAATACTATTGTTGTTAGACAAGCACATGATGGTGAGAAGCTAAAAACATTAGATACAATTGAGCGTGAGCTAAATAGTGATGATATCGTTATTACTAATGGTAAAGACGCAATTTGTGTTGCTGGTGTTATGGGTGGATTATCTACTGAGGTTGAATCTACAACAAAGAATATTGTATTAGAGGGTGCATATTTTGATCCACTTTCTATTCGTAAAACTTCAACTAAACTAGGCTTAAAGAGTGAATCTAGTATTCGTTATGAACGTAATATTGATTATGATAGAGTTGAACGTGCTTTAGATTATGCAGCTGAGTTAATGGAAAAGTATGCTGATGCTACTGTATATGAAGAGGTTAAAAGAGACGTTAGAGTTACTTTAGAGCCTAAGTATGTTTCTATTACTACTAAAAAAATTAATAGTGTATTAGGTACTGAATTAGAGGATTCATATATTGATGAGCTATTTAATAGATTAGCTTATGAATATAAGAAAAATGGTGAGGTTTATGAAATTAAGCTTCCATCTAGAAGAATGGATTTAGAGGAATCTCCACAGGATATTATTGAGGATGTTGCTAGAATGTATGGCTATAATAATATTCCAACAACTATTGCTAAAACAAGAGATATGGGCTATTTAACATATAGTCAAAAGCGTACTAGATTAGTTCGTCAAATTTTAGCATTTATGGGATTAAATGAGGTTGTTTCTTATTCATTAATTGCTAAAAAGGATTTAGGTCTATGGGTTAAAGAGATTAAAGACCCAGTTGAGGTATTAATGCCATTAACTGAGGATAGAGCTGTTATGAGACAAAGCCTATTAAATGGTGTTGTTGATGCTATCCAATATAATAAGGCTAGAAAGATTGATAATCTTGCATTATTTGAAATTGGTAATGTTTATAGTAAGGATGAAGAAAATCTTCATTTAGCTATTGCTTTATCTGGCGTATACTCTCATCAAGAGTGGAAGGGTAGTAAACAAATTAGCGATTTCTTCCTACTTAAGGGTATATTAGAGTCATTATTCTCTAAGCTTAATTTTGAAGTATCATATAAGCCTTATAATGAGATTGTATCATTCCATCCAGGCAGATGTGCTGAAATCATTCATAATGGTCATAGAATTGGTATAATTGGCGAGATTCATCCTAAGGTTCAAAAGGAATTAGGTGTTGAAGGATGTGTAGCATTAGAAATATCATTAGAGGATTTAGTTACAGAACAATTAACTCTAAAATATAAATCCATTAATAAATTTCCATCAATTCAAAGAGATTTAGCTATCGTTTGTGATAAGTCAATAAATGCTTATGATATTCAAAGAGTTATTGAGAAGTCATCAAAGAAGTATTTATCTAATATTTCATTATTTGATGTTTATACAGGTGAAAATGTTGGTGAGGATGAAAAGTCTTTAGCATTCAAGCTAACATTTGAGGATTCAACAAAGACTCTTGAGACTCAAGAGGTAGATAATGTAGTAAAGAATATATTAGATCATTTAGCTAAGGAATATAATGCTAGATTAAGATAATATCAATATTCCCATTCTATGAATGGGAATATTTTTTCCTTTATTTTAAGCTGAATTTCAAGTAGAAAGTGGAATTAAGTGATAAAATTATAAATAAATTTTAGTAATTGTGTTATTTGTTATT
>CAKQBG010000074.1 GCA_934216145.1 uncultured Anaeroplasma sp. | reverse complement strand
AAAATGTAACTATGGGGTAAGGGGGATTCTCGCCTTAAAAGTTACATTTTTTCATTTATTAATAGTATTAATCTAGATCAAAAGGAGGTGTGAACATTATAGATTTAAAAAAATCTATTTTTTCACACCTCCATTTTTTTCTTGTCTTTTAATTTTTGATTTGTATAATATAATAGGAGGTTTTTTAAAATGAATGATTTGATGAGAATTTTAGGTTACCTAAAAAAAGATAAAAAGAATTTATTTATGACTATTTTATTAGTCATTATAGAAACAGCCTTTGAATTATTAATTCCTTTTTTAATGAAGGATATTATAAATAATGGAATTAAGAATCAGGATATGATGGCTATTGTATATTCAGGAGGTTGGATTATACTGTGTGCTTTAGTATCTTTGGTATTTGGTCATTTCTATTCAATATTCAATGCTAAGCTTGTTACTAATTTTTCATATACATTAAGAGAAGAAGTTTATTCTAAGATTCAAGAATATTCTTTTTCTAATTTAGATCATTTTGAAATATCATCACTTGTAACTCGTGCTACAAATGATGTTCAAATAATTCAAAATACTCTTGCAGGAAGTGTAAGACCAGTAGTTAGATCTCCAATCCTATTATTTATGGGTGTAGCTCTTGTTTTTGTTATGGCTCCATCATTAGGTTGGATTTTCGCCATTGTTGTTCCTGTTCTTGCTTTTATTTTGTTTTTAATTATAAAAAAGGTAGCACCATCATATTCTGTATTACAAGATAATGTTGATGATTTAAACCAAAAAGTTAGAGAAAATGTTACTGCTATAAGAACGGTTAAATCATATGTTAGAGAGGATTATGAGGAAAAGAAGTTTAACGAAGCAAATGAAAATGTTTCTAATATTACTAAAAATACCTTTAGAATTTCTTCTTTAAATCAGCCTGCGTTTCAATTAGCAATGTATTCAGTTACTGTTATGCTTATTTCCTTTGGTTCTGTAATGGTACATAATAATACACTTGAAGTTGGTACATTATCAGCCTTGTTATCATATGTATTACAGGTTATTAATTCAATTATGATGTTATCAAATGTATTCTTATTAATGAATAGATCATTTGCTTCATCAAAGAGAATTGTTGAAATTTTTGATGAGAAAATTGATATTGAATCAACTGGAAATGAAAAAGTATTAAATGGTGATATTGAATTCAAAAATGTATTCTTTAAATATAAGAAAACTAGTGAGGAATATGTATTATCAAATATTAATTTAAAAATACCTCATGGAGCAAGTGTTGGAATTATGGGTGGTACTGGTTCATCTAAATCAACATTAGTTTCTTTAATACTAAGATTATATGATGTTTCTAGTGGTGAGGTATTAATTGATAATAAGAATGTTAAAGATTTTGATTTAGTTAATTTAAGAGATAGTATATCAATTGTATTACAAAATAATGTTTTATTTTCTGGTACTATTAAAGATAATCTATTATGGGGAAATAAGAATGCTAGTGATGATGAAATTGAAAGAGCTGTTAGTATTTCATGTAGTGATGAATTTATTAATAGACTACCTGGAGGATTAAATTATAATTTAGGTCAGGGTGGAGTTAATGTCTCTGGTGGACAACGTCAAAGACTATGTATCGCAAGAGC
The DNA here is from genome assembly GCA_934216145.1 of uncultured Anaeroplasma sp. Classification (GTDB taxonomy): domain Bacteria; phylum Bacillota_I; class Bacilli_A; order Acholeplasmatales; family Anaeroplasmataceae; genus Anaeroplasma. Next base: position 4,441 of record CAKQBG010000074.1, on the reverse strand, counting down.
TCTATTAAAAAATCCTAAAATTATTATTTTTGATGATTCAACATCAGCCTGTGATATGGAAACAGAAAGAAAAATATTAAAGGGAATTAGAAGTTTAAAGGATGTTACTAATATCATTATTGGACAAAGAGTAACATCTGTTATGGATTGTGATTTTATTATTATTTTGGATGAGGGTAAAATCGCAAGTATTGGTAATCATAATGAGCTTATAGAAAGCTCTAATATCTATAGAGAGCTTGTTAATAGTCAACTAGGAGGTAAGAAAAATGAAGAATAAAAGACCTCAAAATTTTAAAATGACAATTAAAAGATTACTTAAATACATGGGTAGACATAAGCTTATCCTTTTAGTTGTCGCAATATTAGTTATATTATCCGCTTTAGCTAATTTATTAGGAATTTATTTTTTACAACCTATTATTGATAAATATACTACTGATGAATATTTTAATGATTTATGGAAGATGCTAGTCCTTGAGGGGGCTATATATTTAACTGGTGTATTATCTACATTAGGCTATTCTCAAATAATGGCATCCTTTGCTCAAAAGGTTATTTATGAAATGAGATGTGATATGTTTAATAAAATGGAAACATTACCACTTTCTTATTTTGATCAAAAGACTCATGGAGAAATAATGAGTAATTATATTAATGATATTGATTCATTATCTGATGCTTTAAATAATGCTTTCGCAATGCTAATTAATAATTTTATTCAGATTGTTGGATTAATTGTTATTATATTTATTATTAACTGGTTATTATCTATTATTTGTTTTGTTTTTTATATTATTATGTTTACTTATATTATCTTTGCCTCAAAGAAAAGTAAAAATGCCTTTTATGAATCTAGTAAGGTGTTAGGAGAGGTTAATGGCTTTGTTGAAGAAACCATTACTGGATTAAAGGTAGTAAAAGTATTTAATCATGAAGCTGATAATAATGAAATTTTTAGACAAAGAAATGAAGAATTAAGGAAGGTTAATTATCAAGCCTTAAGGTTCTCCTTTTCAATGGTACCTATGGTTGTTGCGATATCATATATTAATTACGCTATTGTAGCAATTATTGGTGGATTAATTGCTATGAAATATATTCCTATTTCAACATTAACTATTGGTGGTATTTCATCATATTTAGTTTTTGTTCGTCAAGGAGCATTACCAATTAACCAATTTACAAACCAGGCTAATATTTTACTTAATGGTTTAGCTGGTGCTGAAAGAATCTTTAGAATTATGGATGAAAAGAGTGAAATTGATGAAGGTAATGTTACATTAGTTAATGCAAAATATGAAAATGATAAGCTTGTTATTAATGATGAAAGAACAGGTATATATGCTTGGAATAACAATGGTGATTTAACTCTATTAAAAGGTGATGTTAGATTCCATAATGTTGATTTTTCTTATATTGAAGGAAAAAGAATTTTATCTGATTTAAGCCTTTATGCAAAACCTGGACAAAAGATTGCCTTTGTAGGTTCAACTGGTGCTGGTAAAACTACTATTACTAATTTAATTAATCGTTTCTATGAAATTGAGGGTGGTACAATCACTGTTGATGGAATTGATATAAAAACTATTAAAAAGAATGATTTAAGGCATTCACTTGGAATTGTATTACAGGATACCCATTTATTTACAGGTACTATAAAGGATAATATAAAATACGGTAATTTAAATGCTACTGATGAAGAAGTAATAGATGCTTGTAAGCTTGCTAATGCATGGGGCTTTATAAAAAGATTACCTAATGGTCTTGATACTATGATTTATGGTGATGGTAGTAATTTATCTCAAGGTCAAAGACAGCTATTATCTATTGCTAGAGCGGCTATTTCTAAATGTCCAATTTTAATTTTAGATGAAGCTACATCATCTATTGATACTAGAACAGAATTACTAGTTGAAAAGGGTATGGATAGATTAATGGAGAATAGAACTGTATTTGTTATTGCACATAGATTATCGACAGTTAAGAATTCTAATGCTATAATGGTATTAGATAAAGGAAAAATTATTGAACGTGGCGATCATGATGATTTAATTAAACTTAAGGGTGTTTATTATGAATTGGCTACTGGTAATTTGGAATTAGAATAGGAGATTAATAATGGAAAATTTAGAATGGGATTTAAGTATTATTTATAAGACAAAGGATGATTGGAATAATGATTTAGAAAAATTTCAAGCTCTTAGTAATGAATTATTAGGTTATAAGGGAAAATTAAATGATAAGACTTTATTTAAAGAATTTTTATTAAAGAGTAGGGATGCTAGCCTTTTATTAAATAAGATATTTAATTATGCTTATATGAAGAAAGATTTAAATCAAAAAAATTTAGATAATCAAAAGGATTTAAATAGAGTTTACGGAATTTATAGTGAATTTAGTCAAAAAATAGCTTTTGCTGATCCTGAGATGTTATCAGTTGGCAAAAAGATTTTAGATTGGTGTAAAGAGGATAGTGAGATTGAGGCTAATTTATATAGTCTAAATAAACTATTTAGACTAGAAGAACATGTTAGAAGCAGTGAGGTTGAAGAGGTAATTGCTTCACTTGATTCATGTGAAAATGATATTGTTAAGCTCTATGATTCATTAGCTATAGCTGATAATTATGATGTTACAGTTACATTATCTAATAATGAGAAATTAACAGTTAATAATTCTAATTACAGGTATTATTTAGGTAAGCTTACTAATCAAGAAGATAGAAGAATCGTCTTTGAGGCAATTTTTAAATATTATTATGATCATAAGAATACATTTGCTGGTATTTATAATGGTATATTAGATACTGATTATAATATTGCTAAAAACAAAGGATATGAATCAGCCTTAGCTTGTAAACTATTTAAGGAAAATATTGATTTAAAGGTTTTTCATTCTTTAGTTGAAACATCAAAGGAAAACACTAATTTAATTAAAAGATATTATGAATTAAGAAAGAAATATTTTAAATTAGATGAGCTTCATACTTATGATAGATTTATACATTTAAAAGAATCAAATAAAAAATATTCATATTTAAATTCTAGAAATATGGTATTAGAAGCTTGCAAGAAAATGGGTGATGATTATTATAATAAAGCTTTAAAAGCTTTAGATTTTGGTAGAGTATCAGTATATCCATCTGATGGAAAAGCAACAGGGGCTTATTCAACAGGTACTTATAAAGAAGGACCATATATTTTATTAAATCATACTGATTCATTATCCAGTGCGTTTACAATTGCCCATGAATGCGGCCACTCAATTCATACATTATATGCAAATGAGGCTCAAAAACCTGAAACTGCAGATTATGTTATATTTGTTGCTGAAGTAGCTTCTACATTTAATGAACAATTATTCTTAGATTATTTAGTAGCTAATATTGATGATAAGGATGAAAAAATAGTTTTACTTGAACAAGCTATTGATGATTTAATTGCGACATTCTATCGTCAAACATTATTTGCTGATTTTGAGTATCAAGCTCATTCAATGGTTGAATCTGGTAATGCAGTAACAGCTGATTATTTATCTAATATTATGACAAAACTTTATATGGAATATTATGATATAGATTTAAATAACGAAAAATATAAAGATATGGTTTGGGCTAGTATTCCTCATTTGTTTCATACACCATATTATGTTTATCAATATGCAACAAGTTATAGTGCCTCATTAGCCTTATATAATAAAGTTAAGAATGGAGATAGTAATGATTTTGCTAAATATATTAATTTATTAAAATCAGGTGGTAGTAATGATCCAGTTGTATTAATTAAAAATGCTGGAGTTGATTTATCTACTAAAGAACCATTTATCGAGGTTGTTAAGAGACTTGAGGAATTATTAAATGAACTTGAGGCTAATTTAGCTTAATGGAAATTTATTGTTTTAATCATACTGATATTAGTATAAAATATTTAATTGATTCACTTTTAGATAAAAATGCTATAGTTAATGATACTACTATTGTTTCTTTTGGAGGAGGTAGTAGTATTATTAGCCTATCTAATTATTTAAATTCCAAGAATATTAAGCATATTTTGATTGTTCCTGATGATATTGATAAAAATAAAGAAGATATTTTAGTTAATAATGGTGCCAATTTAATTAAGGCTACAACTTTATTTGGATATCAGGAACTAATTGATTTAGCTAAGGATATTTCATTGGAAATTGAAAAATCATATTTTTTAAATTTGGTAGATATAAAATTGTCATTTAAGGTTTATGAAAATGATTTAAAGAAAATAATAAATAATTATTCATTTGATAATATTATTATACCTATAGGTAGTGGAATTTTTATAAGAAGTGTTTCAATATATTTTAAAATTAATACAAATTGTAATATAACCCGAGTTTTGCAGTTGTTGTGCTATGATTAAGTTAATAATCTACTAAAAGGTACTAATTTTGTTCAAATTGGTAC
>CAKQBG010000073.1 GCA_934216145.1 uncultured Anaeroplasma sp. | reverse complement strand
ATATGCTCCGCAGGTAAGAGGACACATTCCCCTTAACCCTTTGTTTTATAATTCCACTTTCATTTTACAACTCACGATTTATAAAAAGGGCAATTTTTTTAAAAAAATAATTTGACATGAGAATCTTTATAAGATATAATACATTTGTTGTAACATGCACCACATAGAAAGGGTTATAAATGACTAAGCTCTACCCTAATAGTGTGTCTTTTAAAAATAATCAAGGAGGTAATACGACATGTATGCAATTGTAGAAACTGGTGGAAAGCAAGTTAAGGTTGAAGTTGGCCAAGCAATTTATGTTGAAAAGCTTGAGGTTGCTGAAGGCGAATCTTATACTTTCGATAAGGTTTTATTAGTATCTGGTGATGATGTTAAGGTTGGTGCTCCATATGTTGAGGGTGCTACTGTAGCAGCTAAGTGTGAAAAGCACGGAAGAGGCAAGAAGATTACTATTTATAAATATCGTCCTAAGAAGCACAGTGCTTCTAAGAAGGGTCATCGTCAAGCATATACTAAGTTAGTAATTGAAGCAATTAATGCTTAATTATGACTACTTATAGTGTAAAATTTAAAAACGATGAAGGTACAGTTGAATTGAATGGACATAGTGGGTATGCTGATAGTGGCTTTGACATTGTGTGTGCTTCAATATCAACTATAACAATTATGACTGCTAATCTATACGAAAAGCTAGATTTGAGTTACAACATTTTAGATTTAGTAGTAGAAGAAGGGTACTTCAGATTACAAGTCAAATTAAACGATAAGGTTTCAAAAGGAATTTTTGAAAATTTAGTTGATGCCTTAGATAGTTTACAGGAGCAATATCCTAAATACATAAAAAGAAAGAACTAGGAGGATTCTAATATGTTATTAAAGCTTAACATTCAATTATTCGCATCTAAAAAAGGTGTTGGTTCTACTAAGAACGGCCGTGATTCAGAAGCTAAGCGTTTAGGCGCAAAGGCTAGTGATGGCGAGATTGTTTCTGCAGGTTCAATTTTATATCGTCAAAGAGGTACTAAGTTCTTTGCTGGTACAAATGTTGGTCGTGGTGGCGATGATACTTTATATGCTAAGGTAACTGGAACAGTAAAGTTTGAACGCAAGGGACGCGACAAGAAGCAAATTTCTGTTTATCCTATTGCTGAATAATAAATAATTGTGCCCAAAGTATTTTGGGCATTTTTTTCATAAAAAAGGAGGCGAAGCATATGTTCGTTGATCAAGCAAAAATGGAGCTTGAAGCTGGTAAGGGTGGAGATGGTATCGTTGCTTACCGTAGAGAGCTAAAGGTCGAAAGAGGTGGACCTTTTGGCGGATCTGGTGGTAAGGGTGGTTCTATCATTTTTAAAGGAAATGAAGGAATGTCTACTCTTTTAGATTTAAGATTTAATCGTATTTTAAAAGGAAAACCTGGTGAAAAGGGTAGAAATAAAGGTCAATTTGGTGCAAATGCAGAAGATACTATTGTTTTAGTCCCTGTTGGAACAACAATTTTTGATGATGAAACTAATAGAGTTATCGGTGATATTACTACTCATAATCAAGAAGTTGTTGTATGTAAGGGTGGCCGTGGTGGTAGAGGTAATATGGCTTTTGCCTCAGGAACTTTAAAATGTCCTGATTTCTGTGAAAAAGGAGAACCAGGCGAAAAAAAGAATATTCGTTGTGAGCTAAGAGTTTTAGCAGATTGTGGACTTGTTGGATTCCCAAGTGTTGGAAAGTCAACATTGATCGCTGCTGTATCTCAGGCTAGACCAAAAATCGCAAGCTATCATTTTACGACTTTAGTACCAAACCTAGGTATGGTTCGTTTACCTGATGGAAGAGATTTTGTAATGGCTGACCTTCCAGGTATTATTGAGGGTGCTCACCAGGGTGCTGGTCTTGGTTTACAATTTTTACGTCATATTGAGCGTTGTAAGGTTATAGTACATGTTATTGATATGGGTGCTGTAGATGGTAGAGATCCATATCAGGATTACTGTATTATTAACAACGAGCTTAAGGAATATAAAATGAATTTATCTAAGCGTCCAATGATTATTGTAGCTAATAAGATGGATGTTGAAGGTGCAGAAGAGAACTTACGTAAGTTTAAAGAAAAGGTAAGTGATCCAATCATTTGTATTTCAGCTTACGAGAAGAAAAATCTTAATGAGCTATTATATAAGATAGCTGATACTCTTGAAAATACAGAGGAATTTAGCTTATTTGAAGAGGATGAGCTAGATGTTGTTGAATATGGATTAAAGGAAGAAAAGAAATTCTTTAATATCGAAAAGGATAGCGATGGTATCTTTAATGTTACTGGAGAGAAGTTACTTCGTTTATTTGAAATGACTGACTTTGATTCAGATACAGGTAGAGCTAGATTTGCCCGTCAATTAAGAACTTATGGTCTTGATGATGAGCTAAGAAAGCTTGGAGTAAAAAATGGAGATACTGTACGAATCTTTGATTTTGAATTTGAATTTATAGATTAAAAGTTAGCTATAGGCATTAAATTAATTTTTATTAGCCTATGGCTTTTTTATTTAAATATCAATTTAATATTAAAAGGACCCTAGTCTTTATGATTAAGGTCCTCATTATTATAATATTCATTTATAAAATTATCCCAAATATTATGGTATTCCTCATTTGAAAGGAGCTTCATTTGAGAAATAGATCGTATATTATTTTCCTTTGCCATATAGATAAAATCTTCAATTTGAGGATATTTTTCATCTATATAAACATCAACAAGCTTTCTATAATTTTGATTCATTAAATATAATCTAGTGTGACCATCTAATAAAACATATTCATCATCTATTATACAAACAGGTACACAGATATCATCTTCATCTATATATTCCTCTATAATATTGAGCTTTTCCTCGTTAATAAAAAATTTACTAGGCTGAATACATTTAATAGGGAGCTTAAAGGTATATTCTTTATCAAAGGCTCTATAGTAGCTTCTAGATTCATTATAAAATACATTTATATTTTTATTATATTTTCTAAATTCCTTTATGGCATGTTCTATAAATACTAGATTACTACTTACAATTTTAGCTTCATTTTTATTTATTTGAAATTCATAATAGAATTTTTCATTATTTTCTATTATGGTAAAGCAGTTACCTAATAATCTATTTTTTTTAGAATATATCGTATCATTATAATCTCTTTTAATAATCATTTAAATCACCATTAACATTATAAAGAATAATTGCATTAATTTAAAGATAAAATATAAATATAATTGATTATTTTTGTTCGGAAATTGAAAATAATAATTTGATGTGTTAAAATAAATAAGTATTTTTGGAAAGGAGACTCTTTATGGAAAAGTATGAAATAAATAAATTTATTGAAGAATATAAAATAAAGCTTAATGATTTATATCAAGCTTTTAATATAGAAAAAAAGACTCCTGAGCTTAAAGAATTAGATTCATTAATTCAGGCTCCTGATTTTTGGAATGATCCTACACATGCTCAGAGTATTATTTCTAAAGCAAATGCTTTAAAAGAAATAGTTAATAAATATAATAAGGCTAATGATATTTATAATGATATTCTATCATTAGTTGAAATGATAGATGATGATAATGATGCCTTAACTTTAATGGAAGATGAAATGGAAAATCTAAAATCTTATATGACTAAGCTTGAAGAGGATGCGTTATTAAGTGGAAAATATGATTTTAATGATTGTATTTTAGAGCTTCATCCTGGTGCTGGTGGTACCGAATCAATGGACTGGGCTGATATGCTATATAGAATGTATACTCGTTTTTGTCAGAAGAAAGGCTTTAAGGTTACTGTTTTAGATTATCAAGCAGGTGATGAGGCTGGTATTAAAAGCTTAACTATGTCTATTAGTGGACCTTATGCCTATGGCTTATTTAAATCTGAGCGTGGTGTTCATAGATTAGTTCGTATTTCGCCATTTGATTCAAATGCTAGACGTCATACATCTTTTTGTAGCTGTGATATTGCTCCTCAAATTGAAGAAGCAGAGGATGTTGTTATAAATGATGAGGATGTAAAGATTGATACTTATTGTTCATCAGGTCCTGGTGGTCAGGGTGTTAATACTACCTATTCAGCTGTTCGTGTAACGCATAAACCTACTGGTATTGTTGTAACATGTCAAAATGAAAGAAGCCAAATTAAGAATAAGGATATTTGTTTTAAGATTTTAAAATCTAAACTAATTGAGCTTGAAATTAAAAAACAAGAGGAGGAAATTAGATCTTTAAAGGGTGAACAAATGGGTATTAATTTTGGAAGCCAAATTAGATCTTATGTTTTCTGTCCTTATACATTAGTTAAGGATCATAGAACTAATTATGAAATGGGTAATATTGATGCAGTAATGGATGGAGATATTGAAGGCTTCATGCAAGCATATTTAAAATTTATGGCAGGTAAAAGTAATGATTAAGGAATTTATTTTAAAAAAACTTAAACCATATTCATTTATATCATTTGGCGTTATTTTGATGAATATTGGATTTTATTTCTTTTTAGATCCTATTAATTTATGTCTTGGTGGTGTTATGGGGCTCGCAACTATATTAAAGCCCTTTTATACTCAAATAGGAGATTGGTTTACTACAAGTATATTTATGTATATAGTAGATATTATTTGTTTAATAGTAGGAGCTATATTCTTAGGACGTGATTTTTTTGGTAAAACAGTATATGCTACATTATTATCACCAACAATTGTTTTAATTCTTGAGAATACCTGTGATCATTATTTCTTTTTGCAAAGTATCTCTGACTTTTCAATAGTTGATGGAGTTGTTCATGCTGGTACATCTACATATTTAGTTTCAATTGCAGTATCTATTATTTGTGTTGGCTTTGGAATTGGAATTTCAATCAAAAATAATGGCTCTACTGGTGGACTTGATGTAATTCAGCAAATTATGTCTAAATATTTCCATGTTCCATATTCAATCTCTATGTATTTAACCGATTGGGTCATTGTTTTTATTGCTGGATTTAGTGTTTTCCATGGTGAAGCTAGCTTTGGTTACAATTTAGAATTAGTATTATTTGGTTCTTTAGGTGTTGTAGGAAATGGTTATGTTATTGATTCAGTAATTTTAAATGCCAAGAGTAGAAGAACAGCTTATATAATAACTTCAAAGCCTGATGAAATTAAGGAACTTATTTATAATTCTGTTAAAAGAGGAGCTACCTTCACTAATGTTACTGGTTCTTATACTGGAGAAAATTATACTATGGTTATTTGTACAATGGATAAGAGTGAGGCCTATAAGCTTATGCCTTTAATTGAAGAAGTAGATAAAAAAGCCTTTACCTTTGTTACTAGCTGTAAGGAAGTAAAGGGTGAATATAAGTGATAGTTATTTCTTTAGAGAAAAAGGATAATTCAAGTAGCTATATAGTTACAATTGATAATGAGAAATATATATTAGATGAGGAAGTTGTATTAAAATATCGCTTATTTCCTAATTCTATTATTGATGAAGATATTTTATCATCATTAATTAAATATAATGATTATATGTCTTTTTATAATAAGGCCTTAAATTATTCTATTAAATATGGTAAACCATCTAAAATGATAAAGAAATATTTAATAGATAAGGAATGCTCTATAGAATATGCTGATAAAATAGTAGAGGAATTAATTAATAAAAAGATATTAAATGATAATATTTTATGTAAGGGACAAATTAATTATTTAATATCTACTTATAATGGTATTTTAATGATTAAAAAAAAGCTTTTTGATAAAGGCTTTACTAAAGAAGTAATAGATAAGGAATTAGAAGAATTGGATTATGATTTATATTATGAATTTTTAAATAAATTTTATATAAAGAATAAGGATAAATATAATAAATATGATTCTTATATAGCTAAAATGAAGCTTAAATCTTATTTATTACAAAGAGGATATACTATATCTGATATAAATAATTTAGATATTTAAAAGGGCTATGCCAAAATTAATTGGTATAGCCCCCTCTTTATTTTACAAGCTTTTGTCTCATTGTATTAAGTCCCATTTTTTAAATTTAGAAGATAGTAAATTAATTTCAATTGGTTCAATTTTAATTAGATACATTGTATGATTTAGCTTAGCTAATGCTTTCATTGAAATATTTTTTCTTTTAAATACTTCTACATATTCATTAATCGTTTGGTTCAATTATAGAAGCAATTCCACTTATTTGTATGCCATTGCAATCACCAAATCCTTTATAGAAATAAAATATAGCTAAAGAAACATTTTTTTATTTTTTTAGATATAAGAATTTGTGTCCTCCTTCACTTATTAAATAAAAATAGCTATTATAATAGCTAAATTCTATTGGAGTGAATCTAATATCAGTTTTATATCCTGTAGTTAATGCACCGGTATTATGAGAATTAATATATTCATCAATTTTTTTAATAAATCCTCATCTAGCTTATTTGTTTTAGAGTCTAATGTATCACAATATGTACTTACCTTATTGTAATCCATTAATTTCATCTCTAATAATATTGTACTATAATCTAAAAATATGTATCTTTTATTTTTTCTCTTGAGAAAGAATTTATCTTATTATATAACCTGAATTTAGGATTCTACCCTTCATTTGGGGTGTTAAGCTGTATATCAAACTCGGTTTCAAATAGTAGGT
>CAKQBG010000072.1 GCA_934216145.1 uncultured Anaeroplasma sp. | reverse complement strand
AATAACAAATAACACAATTACTAAAATTTATTTATAATTTTATCACTTAATTCCACTTTCTACTTGAAATTCAGCTTTTTTTGCCAACTAGATTTTAAAACACCTATAGAATTAAATGGATTAAAAAATACATCATTAATGCCATATAAATGTATTAAACTTATAAAGATAAGCAAATCCTATATAAGCTAATTTATATTCAAACAGCATAAACACCTGTAGAAATATAGGCTTTTCATTATTGTTCTTTTTTGTCAAAGAACATCTTTTTTTGGCACTATAAATAAGCTTTGATGGCAACTTAAATTTCCCATTAGTTTTTCTTATCTGAAATGTGCCAGTTTTTATAACTTATTTGATACTACCTATCAAAAGAATATTTTAGTATCCTTAAAGAATCATTTTGTCAAAAAATGGAAAATCATTAATGATAATAAAATATTTTGTTTAACTATATCGAAATAAAAAGTAGTAATCTAGCTATAACTAGACTACTACTCAAATTAATATTCTTATTTTTTATATTAAATTATGATCTGAAATACGTTCTATTCAGATTTTAATGCTTCAACCATATTTATATTTTTAATTTTTCTTGATACAAGGAAAGATACCAATGCAGAAACAACAAATGTTAGAAGAATACTAATGATATAGACATATGGTGCATAATAAATCTTCATTTCATAATCAGAAGCTAAAAGCTTAATTAATAATTTTAAAATAAGCATTCCGCAAGGAACACCAATAACAATTCCAATAATTGTTAACCAAATTGTTTGTGAAAGAATTATTATTCTAATTTTTTTATTTTTAAATCCTAAAACTTTAAGAGTTGAAAGCTCTCTATATCTTTCAATAAAACTCATTGTTCCTAAATTATATAAAACAACAAAAGCTAATATACATGAAAATGCAACCAATAAAGCAATCATCTCATTAAGTATCTTTGTAAAAGAATCAAATGTCTCCATTATATCATTTTTAGTATAAACGCTAGTTATATATTCGCTATCTAAAATATCATCCTTTAAAGTATCTGTATAAATCGCATTAATAGTATAAGGAACATTTATTTCATCTGCAGCTTTTGTTGTCATAACAATACCTTCAAATAATGAATAAATTGTATCTATAACAGCCACTTTAAATGTCTTTTTATTTCCATATAAAGAAAATTCTAATATATCACCTTTTTTAATATTAAATTCCTCAGCAACTCTCTGACATATATAACAACCATTATTATCAACATTAAGCATTTTTTTAGAATCATTATCCAAAAGAACATATTTATCATTTGAATTATTAAATATATCTAATGTATATGTCTTACCTTTAATTTTTATAGCGATGGTTGTAGAATAATCCCCGGAATATAAATTAACAAGTTCTAAAGCCTTATCATTAGTTATTTCTTCTGATAAAGATAGCTTAGTTTCATAATTAAGAGATGTATTGTAATAAGAATTAATAAAAGCATTCATAGTTGAAAGCATTCCGAATGTTGCAAATAATAATAATGTACATCCGAAAACTCCAAAAATTGTCATAAAAGTTCTTGCAGGATAACAAAAAATATCTCTTAAATTCCAACGAACATCAAAACCCAATTTATGAAAAGCTTTTGTTTTTTCAATTTTTAAGGCTTTCATCTTCTTTGGCTCAAAAGGTCTTAAAGCGTCAGCTGCTGTACCATTTAATATCTTTCTTACTGATAAATAACCAATAAAAGTTAAAAACAAAATGATTCCAATAATGCCAACCCAAACAAACCAAGGCATATAAAGATTCCAACAAGGCATTTCAAAATAAGTTCCCATTGATCCATTTTTTGAAAAAACAAAATAACCTACTCCATACCCAAGACCAATACCTAAAATAGAACCAACAATACCAACAAATAATGCATATGATGTATAATGCCAAATTATTTTTTTATCTTTAAAGCCAAGAGCTTTTAATATTCCAATTTGAATTTTTTCATTTTGAGTCAAACGATTCATTGTTGTAACCATAGTTAAAATCGCAATTAATAAGAAAATAACTGGCAACAATAATCCCATTGTTTTTCCTTCATCAGATTCTCCATATGCTTCACTATAGGAAGCCAAGTCGTCCTTACTAAGGATTTGAAAATTATTTTCTAATGTTTCATCAATCAAATTAGAAAGATTATCTAATTCTAAATTTGATTTAATATTTATTTGAGTGTAAAAATCAAATCCAAGTGCTTCTTTATATGCCAAAGGGGAAATAAATGAATATCCTATAGTATCAAAATTTGGCATCATTGCTATACCATCTGTATTAATTAAATACTCTCCTGATAAAGCAATTCCTTCAATTTTAAAGGTATAATTAAACATTTTACCATATGATAATGTTATTTCATCACCAATATTATAATTATTTCTTTCAGCATAATTTTCAGAAATCCAAATACCATTTGAACTATTTGAATCATATTCATTTCCTTTTATAACCACAGGCTTAGTAACATTTGTATTTGTAGAAACACAAAGTTTTATTGTATCATTTTCTTTTGTTTCTGTTGTATTAATTTCGACAACTTTAGAAGATTCTTCTACTCCATTAATATTCAAAACCTTATTTAAATCATCATCACTAAAACCGGTTAAAGAATTTTTCATCTCATTTGTAATATAAATTCTATAATCGGCTAAATTACTTTCATCGAAAAAATAATTTATGTTTTTTTCTATTGAATACCATTCTGCATTAAATCCTGAAAAAATACCTACTCCAAGGAATACCATTACAATCATAGAAATAAATTGAGCTTTATAACTTAAAAAAGTTCTTAAAATTTTTTTAAATAACATTATTACCACTCCACATCATCTATATTTGCTGAAGTTTCATTATTTTCTACAGATTTAATTTGTCCACTTCTAACATGTATTACTATATCAGCAATTTTGGCAATATTTTGATTATGCGTAACAATAATAATTGTTTTATTTCTTTCCCTAGCCATTTTTAATAATAGCTTTAAAACGAGTACTCCTGTTTTTGAATCTAAAGCTCCAGTAGGTTCATCACACAATAATATCTTAGGATTTTTAGCAAGTGCTCTTGCTATTGAAACTCTTTGTTGCTCTCCACCAGATAATTCAGATGGGAATTTCTTTGAATGATCTAAAAGTCCAACCTCATTTAGCATTTCAGTTGCAGAAAGTGGATTTGGTGATATTTCTTTTACTAATGTTACATTTTCGTGAACAGTTAAAGTTGGAATCAAATTATAAAACTGAAATACAAATCCAACTTTTGATGCCCTATAATCAGCAAGTTCATTTTCTGAATATTTGGCAATATCATCACCATCAACTATTATTTTTCCATTTGTTGGTGAATCAAGACCTCCAAGCATATTTAAAAAAGTTGATTTTCCAGCACCAGATGGACCTAATATAACAATAAATTTACCTTCTTCAAAACTTATATTAATATTATCTAAAGCTTTATACTCATGATCCCCTGCTTTATATATTTTTGAAACATTTTGAAACTCAACAATTTTCATTTTAACATCTCCCTCTCTTAAATTGATTTAATAGTAATTTTCAAAATACCACAAATTACCGTTAGTTATAATTAACGATTATATTATAGTTAGATATAACTAACTTGTCAATAAGTTTTAAATCTATTCTTAAATTTATAAATCAAAATATTTTATTATTCATTATTATATTTTTCACTATACAAAAAAAAGACGATTGCTCGTCTTTTAATAAAATAGACCCTATAAAGTGGACACATAAAAAATGTTATCCTACTTTGTAGGGTCAATTTTACGTATTGTAAGTTTTTAATTTTTTTTGACTAATTTTCCACAAAATATATATTTTTTATTTTTAATATATAAAAAATTTATTATTTTAAATGGTGAGCACAAGCAATTGATGAAGGATTTAAAATTTTGCTTATCATATCCTCAGGTAAAATGTGCTTTTCTAAAACAACTTCTCTAACAGTTTCATGCTTATTTACTGCTTCATGAGCAACTTCACTTGCTTTTAAATAACCAATATATGGACATAAAGCTGTAGAAATACCTGCACTATGCTCAACATTATTCTTTAAATGTTCTACATTTGCAGTAATACCAATACAGCAATTTTCATTTAAAGTTTTAATTCCTTTAGTTAATGTAAGCAATGAATCAAATAATTTAGTAGCTATAATTGGTAAAAATGCATTCAATTCAAGTTGTCCTGCTTCAACTGCACAAGTTATTGTAGTATCATTTCCTATAACATTAAATGCTATTTGATTTATAATCTCTGGAATTACCGGATTTATCTTACCAGGCATAATTGAAGAACCATTTTGCCTTATAGGTAAGTTAATTTCTTGAAATCCTGTTATTGGTCCTGAAGATAATAATCTTAAATCATTTGACATTTTTGACAAACCTAAAGCAAGTGTTTTTAAAATACCAGATAATGATGAATAAATATCAACATTTGATGTACAATCAAATAAATCATTTGCTTGGATAAAATTATCATTAGTAATGTCATTTAAATAATTAATAATATTATCTAGATAATAAGGCGTAACATTTATTGCAGTTCCACATGCTGAAGCACCTAGATTAACAATATGAAGTTCATTAATAATTCTATTTAAATTATTTAATGGTCTATCTAGCATAGTTGCATATGCATTAAATTCTTGTCCTAACATCATAGGTACTGCATCCTGTAATTGTGTTCGTGCCATCTTTATAACATCTTTAAATTCAATTGCTTTATTTAATAAAGTTTTCTTTAGATTTTGTATTTCCACTATTAATTCTTTTACATATTCAATTAATGTCATCTTAATAGCTGTAGGAATAACATCATTAGTAGACTGACATTTATTAATAGTATCATTTGGATTAATAATATTATATTCTCCAGGTTTAAAACCCATATTTAATAATGCAAGATTACTAATAACTTCATTTACATTCATATTAATACTAGTTCCTGCTCCACCTTGTATTGTTGGAGTAACAAATGATGAGTCATACTTTCTATTTAACACATCGTCACATGCTTTATTTATTGCATCAAATACTTCTTTGTTAAAGGCATTATTATTATAATTACATAAACATGCTGCTTTTTTAATTCTTACAACATTAATTATCAAATTGAGATCTGTTTTTTGATCAGTAACAGGAAAATTATCCAAAGCCCTTTTTGTCTGAACACCATATAATTCATCATTTAATTCTAAACTACCAACTGCATCTTTTTCTATTCTCATATTATACCTCACTTAATTTTTACGT
The DNA here is from genome assembly GCA_934216145.1 of uncultured Anaeroplasma sp. GTDB lineage: Bacteria > Bacillota_I > Bacilli_A > Acholeplasmatales > Anaeroplasmataceae > Anaeroplasma. The sequence continues at coordinate 1,377 of CAKQBG010000072.1, read as the reverse complement.
TGAAATCATACCACTATTTCGATAATTTTCTTTAATTTTTCCTAAATTATTAATATAATTCATGAAGTCATCATTTTAACTTAATAAAATAAATTTTTTTTAACATTTTATTTATTTTTTTTTAAAAATAGTAGTATAATTTCTTTTGTATTTAAATAAATAGTTTATAAAATAAAGTTGAGGTTGAATTATGGATGAAATTGATTTGAAAATACTTAAAGAATTAGACAAGAATGCAAGAATAACAGCTAAAGAATTAGCTGAGATAGTCTTCTTATCTGCACCAGCAGTCAAAAGTAGAATTGAACGTCTAGAAGAATTAGGTATAATTGAAGGATACCATGCCCAAATAGATTATTCAAAGCTCGGTTATTTGATTAAAGCCTACATTAATCTTGAAATGGATCCTAAATTAAAACCGAAGTTTTATCCATTTATAAAATCAGTTGATAATGTATTAGAATGCGATTGTGTTACAGGTACCTACTCTATGCTAATTAAGATTGTTTTTAAAACAACGCAGGAACTTGACACTTTTATAGGGGCACTCCAAAAATATGGGACAACAGCTACACAAATAGTCTTCTCAACTTCAGTTAAGAATAGAAATATTGTAAAATAAATAATAGGGTAGAAAGAAAATAATAAAATTTTCGTCCCTCTCATTGCACCGTACGTATAGATCTCGTATACGCATAGGTTACCTGATAAAAGAAAAAACTAGAGGAAGAAAAAGACTTGAAAAATTATTATCAGATCCAGGACCATTATCTATAACTGATATAGAAAAAAATATGGAACATATATCTAATAAAGATAAACAATATTTTATTGATGCATTAAATAAAGAACAATATGAAGAATACTTAGAATTAAAATATTTAAATTGTGATTATCAAGAAGAAGCTCCATATGATGTTATTAAAGAATGTTGAGAAACTAGACCATATCCAATTAGCTATTGTCCACATTGTAAGAAACCTAAATTAGTTCCTATTGATATATACAATAAAAAGAAAAAAATGAAACAATAATACCGGTCAAAGCCTAGATTAGCCCTAGGCTTTTTGGCATTATACCAGTTGATATCCCAATAAGTTTTAATTTAATAATAAAAAAAATACCCATCATAGGATGAGTACTTATATTAAAAGATTGCCTAGCAACTACCTACTCTCGCACTATTAAAAGTACTACCATCGGCGTAAAGGTGCTTAACTTCTGTGTTCGGGATGGGAACAGGTGTATCCACTTTGCCATCATCACTAGACTATATCATTAATATCAATAAAATATCTATAAAAAAATACTCATTACTGAGTATTAAATCAAAGAGAAAGCCTGGCAACTACCTACTCTCGCACTATTAAAAGTACT
>CAKQBG010000071.1 GCA_934216145.1 uncultured Anaeroplasma sp. | reverse complement strand
CAGTTCTAACTCCATACAAAAATTCTTGTGTCAAATTATATGCTTCCTCTATATCTTTGTGAACACATGAAGCATCAATCAGTATTTGGGTAGCGCTAGTATCCTTCTTTTGAATATGGTTATATATACTTTTACCTTCGACGTCAATATAATAAGTAGAAAGAATTCTCCAATTTTTTTTAAGAATAGAACTAACATTAAAAAGAACACAATTTATTTTGACACAATCATCATTTTTGTTTATCGAGGACTGATTATTTCTTTACATCCCTTTTTTTATATTTTAATTTAAATATAAAAATTGAATGAATTTGTTTTACATTGATTTAATTAGAGGTATTTATAATTATAAATATGCTTATTTTGATTAATATTATATTTTTTTTATAATTATTAATAATTTATTCATTTCATGATATAATTAAAAAAATATGAAAATGGAGTGGTTATATGATTGAATTAAAAAATGTAAATAAATTTTATAATTCTAATGGTATTATAAATTTAGGTCTTAGGAATATAAATTTAAAATTTAATAAAAATGAAATTGTTGCAATAACAGGAGATTCAGGAAGTGGCAAATCAACATTGTTAAATGTTATTACTAAAATAGATACCTTTGATGAGGGAGAAATTTATTATAAGGGTAATGAAACATCATATTTTTCACTCTTGGATATGGATGATTTTAGAAAAAATAAGGTTGGTTTTATTTTTCAAAATTATAATATAATTGAGTCATATACTGTTTTAGAGAATGTAATGTTACCATTATTGCTTTTAGGATATAGTAATCATGAAGCTAAAAAAAGAGCTTTAGAGCTTATAAACAAAGTTGGATTATCTAATAGATGGAAAAATAGAGGAAGTAAATTATCAGGTGGAGAAAAACAAAGATGTGTAATTGCTCGTGCTTTAGCATCTGATTGTGAAATTTTAGCCTGTGATGAGCCAACTGGTAATCTCGATAGTAAAACTGGTAAAGAGATTATCAATTTAATAAAGGAAATTAGTAAAGATAAGCTTGTTTTGATTGTAACACATGATTATTCTTTAGTAGAAAATATCGCTACAAGAAAAATACGAATTAATGATGGAGAAATTGTTGAGGATACTAAATTTATTGAGTCAATTTGTGATGATAATGAAATACTTGATTTAGATTATAAGCCTATTAATAATAAAACTAAGGCTAAGATAGCTAAAAATAATATTATGTTTACTCCTAAAAAATCTTTTTTTACTTTTTTAATATTTTTTGTTATTTTTTTTATAACAATATATTTATTTCAATTAATATATTCAATAAATCAAAGTATTGATATTTACAATGTATATAATAATAAGCAAAGTGATAGGTTGTATGTTTATACTAATGATAAAAGAGAAATAGATATTTCTAATGTAATAAAAAATAATGATAAATATATTATTAATCCTTTTTTTGAGGATAAAGAAATACCTTTTATTTTTGATGGAAACTCTTATATTAATTATGGTTTATTTATGAGATATCCAAATGACTATCAGTTACTTGAGGGAAGAATACCTCAAAGTGATGATGAGGTTATGATTTTAGTTTCAAATGATTATATTTATGATATGGATTATTTTAAAAAATATGATCATATTTTTTATGATAATATTTCTTATAAAATAGTTGGTTATGCACAAACAAATTCTATTTCTAAAATTGGAGTTGGCTGTAAAGATAAATTAATTAATAAAGTAAGAAACGATTATATGTATTTAGAAATTATTTATGAAACTAATGGTCATAAGGGAACTATTGAAATTAATGATTTAGTAGGAACTAATAGTAAAATAAAAATTAAAATTCCTAATAATTTAAAAGATAGTAATATGAATTTTAATATAATATTAAATGAGTTATACAAAATAGATGATTATGAGGTCATTTATTATGATGGTGATATTATTGAAGCTTATGGTGATTTGAATTATATATATAATAATTATGTATTTGAGTTGAGTGTTTATGATTCTGATGTTGATAAAACAACTCAATCAATTAAAAGTTTAGGGTATGAAGTAGATATTCCAGCTGAAGTTAAAGGAAAAGAAACTATTTTTTCTTTTATTAATAGCTTGTTTGGGTATTTTAATATTGGTATGTGTTGTTTATTTTTAATTATTGTTTTCTTTATTACATATTTTGTTTTAGCTAAGGTTTATTCCTCAAAGAAAGATGATTATGAAATTATAAGAACACTTGGTATAACTAAAAATGATATGAAAACGATTGTTTTTTATGAAGTGTTTGGCATTGGATTAAGTGGATTAGTTATAGGATTTTTTTCATTTTTAATACTAACTATTTTTGTTGAACAATTTAAATATTTATTTCATTTTCAATTTTTAACTATTTTAATTTACTTTATTGTAAGTAATATTTTTATTTTTAAAATAGGAGATAGGTTTAATAAAAGATTATTTAAATTTAGTATTGTTAATAGCTTGAAGGGAGATGATTTCTTTGATTAAAATTAATCATTTAAATAAATATTATAACAAATCAAAGAATAATGAAATTCATGTTATTGATGATACATCATTAGAATTGCCTTCAACTGGATTAATTTGTTTTATTGGTAAATCAGGTAGTGGCAAATCAACATTATTGAATGTAATTGGAGGCTTAGATAAGGCGGATAGTGGTTCAATTTCTTATGATAATTTAAAGATGGAAAAATATAACATGAAGAAAATGGATTTATTTAGAAAGAATAATATTGGTTATGTTTTTCAAAATTATTTATTGATAGAAAATAAAACTGTTTATGATAATTTAAGAATTGCGTTAGAAATTATTGGTATTTATGATGAGGTGGAAAAGCAAAAAAGAATTGAATATGTTTTAAAATCTGTTGGTCTTTTTAAATATAGAAAAAAACTTGCAGGAAAATTATCAGGTGGAGAACAGCAACGTGTCAGTATTGCAAGAAGTTTATTAAAAAAATGTAGTATTATTATTGCAGATGAACCTACTGGAAATCTTGATAGTGAAAATACTATTGAGATTATGAATATTTTAAAAAAGATATCTGAAAATACTTTAGTTTTAGTTGTTACTCATAACAAAGATGTCGCAAGCTTTTATGCTGATAGAATAATAGAATTGAAAGATGGATGTATTTTAAATGATAATTCTTGTTGTAATAATGAAAAACTGGATATAAAAAATGATAGACAAATTTATTTAAAGGATTTGAATTATGAAAATATAGATACCAATACTATTTCAATTGATTTATATAAAGACAATTTAGATGAATTAGTAGATTTAAGGCTTGTTTTAAAAAATGGTACTATCATTGTTGAATCATCTAAGCCTTTAGTTATTAAAAATCAAAGTAATATTGATTTTATAGATGATCATTATAAGCATTTAGATACAAATTCAATTAAAGATTATAATTTTGATATTTCATTTTATAATAATGTTAAATCAAATAGTTTTTCTTTATTTTTTAATTCATTAAAGAAATCATTTCTTTCATTTTTCAATGTAAAAAAGAAAGAAAGAATATTTCATGTTTTTTTCTTTTGTATTGGAATATTAATTGCTATATGTACTATATTATTTTCTCAAACTATGGTTGTAAATGATTATTCATTTAATGACGAAAATAATGTTTATTATACTTTAAATACTAATAGTTTTTATTATTTGTCAGGAAATTATGATTATAGTACCGCTATGACTCTTATAGATAATAATTTGGTTGATAATATATATAATGTTAATCAAACTGAAGGTGAATTTAGATTTGAATATAATACGCAACGTAGCGAATCAGTTGATTTTACTTGCTATATTTATCCTGTAGAAAAGAATGAAAGCGAGATTTTGATTGGTGAATTACCTATTAAAAAAGAAGTAGTAATTAGTAAAAAAATTGCTGATAGAATTATTAAAAACATTAATAATATTAAAAATTATTCTGATATAATAGGTTATCCTATTATATTAAGTTCTAATTATAAATTTAGGGTTTCTGGTATTACAAATTCTTTTAATAATTCTATTTATGTTAATAATGATTATTATTATCAGGATTATTTTTATAATGATTATTTATATGATACTTCGTATGAAACAAGTATTATTGGTTATAGATATGCCTTTGAATATGATATTACAGGAAATGATATTTCTTCAAAATATGAAATTATAGGAAATGAAGATAAATTTTCAATTGGTGATGTATTAAAGTATAAGGATAATACATATACAATAGTTGGAACATATAAATGTATTAATAATTATGATATTTTATCGATTTCAGATGATATAATTGGATTAGTTATTGAATCTAATAATATTATACAATCAGGTTATAGGAATAATATGATCGCAAAGGAAAAAATAAATTATAATATTGATACTATTAGAGATTCAAATTCAAAAGATATTGTTAATGAAAATGAAACTATTGTTAATGTTAATAGTAATTATAAAATTGGTGATTATATCGACTATGATAATTATAAACTTAAGGTTGTTGGTTATTATATAGGCGATTCGTCTTTAAATATAGTTTCTAAAAAAATGTTTATGAGAAATTATTTATCATCACACTTACCAATTTTATTAAACATTTCAAATGAAAATTTATCTAATGCTAAAGAATATTGTAATAATTTATATTCTTCATATGATTATATGTATAAAGTCGATTTAAATTTGAATAAAGATACAATGTCAAGCACTTTAACTATTTCAGTCATTTTGTTTATTGTTTCAATTATTTATGTATATTTTTCAACTAGAAGTAAAATGATTTCTCAAATAAAAAATATTGGAGTTTATCGTTCAATAGGTGCATCAAGATTTTTAGTCATTAAGAAATATTTAGTAGATATTTTTATGAATACAACTCTTACATCAATTTTAGGATATTTAATATTAATTGTAATTTATTCTATAATTTATTCTAAGTTACAATCATTAATTGGTAATAATTATAATATACCTATTGGAATTTATTTAGCTGGAGTTTTAGTTCTATATTTAATTAATTTTATTTTTGGAATTCTTCCAGTTTTATGTTTAATGAGAAAGACTCCTGCTGAAATAAATGCTAAATATGATATTTAAATTAAAAAAATAACAAAATTAAAAAAATCCAACATTCTTTACAATTAAAATGGTTGGATTTTTTTAAATTATATATTAGATTTGTATAAAATACTAAATAAAAGAAAGGCGAGAATCCACCCCTTTAAAATATATCCTATAAAGTAGAATTACGTTTTTTTATGTGTCTACTTTATAAGGTATATTTTAGTTTTTCCTCAAACAAAGAAAAAAATATTAAAGCTTGCTTCTCAGGCTGAATTTAATTCTAGTTATCCTATTGCGCAAGCAATTCTTAAGGCTTATTCTGCTAAAATTAATAAAGATTATAAAGTGAAGTATTATGATGGTTTAGGTGTTGTTGCTTCTAATGAAAAAAAAATAATATGCGAAAATGAAAAACTAATGGATGAAAAAAAATTAAATATACAAAAAATCTAGCTATTGGAACTTATATATATGTTGCTGTAAATAAAAAATTCATAGGTTTTGTTGTTATTGCTGATGAGATTTGTTCAGAATCATCAGGGGTATTATCAAATTTAACTACAAATGGAGCTAAAACTGTATTATTTACAGGAGATATTGACAGAGTTGTGTATGATGTTTCTGATAGGTTGATGTTATCGAGCTATAAAGCTTCATTACTTCATGAGGATAAAATAATAGCAATACAAGTAATGATGGATTATAAAAAGAATAATGATGTTATTTGTTGTGTTGGTGATGGTGTTAATGAATTAGATGTTATTATTGTTGCTGATTTATCTATAGCTTTAGGTGGTATAGATAAATCAATGGATGCGGATATTATTGTTTTAGGGCATAATTTAAATAGTATTCAAAATGCAGTTCAATTAGCTAAAAAAGTAATGAGTCTTACTTATTTTCTAGTATATTTACTTTTATTTTGTTATTGTTATAAATTTTTGGTTTAGTAGATACATTTATTCTTATTATTATTGAAATGTTATTTACAATATTTTTTATAATATTATCTTTTAATTGTAATACTATACGTTAGTTAAGGAGAGAAATCTCCTTTTTTTCTTTATATAAATTATAGTATTTATAAAAGCTTCCATGTGACATATTACATTTATTTAATGCATCATTTAAATTAATTTTATTTGAATAATATAATTCAAATATTTCATTTATATTATTAGTAATAGAAATACTAGGTCTTCCGAATTTAATTCCTTTTTCTTTAGCTATTTTTATTCCTTCAGCTTGTCTTGTTTTAATATTATTTCTTTCATTTTCAGCAACAAAAGATAGTATTTGTAATACTAAATCAGATACAAATGTTCCTAATAAATTATTTTTTATTCTTGTATCTAGTAATGACATATCTAATACAACAATATCACATTTTACTTTTTTTGTTATATATGTCCATTCTTCAATGATCATATTATAATTTCTTCCTAGTCTATCAATAGATTTTATTACTAATAAATCTCCTTCTTTTAATTTTTTTCTTAATTTTTGGTAATTTGTTCTTTCAAAATTTTTACCACTTTCTTTATCTTTATATATATTTTGTTCTAGAACTCCAAAATTAATTATATCAACTAGTTGTCTAGATAAATTTTGGTCTTTTGTTGATACTCTTGCATATCCATATATCATAAAAAAATCCTCCTTTTGGGAGGTATTATATCGTATATTTCTAAAAAGTGTAGTTTTATGGAAAAGCATTTATTACATTTTTATTATAATATTTAATGATTTTAATTGCAATATTTTGATTCCATAAAACTACACTTTTTTGGACTGGTAAGTGAGGGTTTTATTTATCAATATAAATTGGTCACATTATAAAAAT
>CAKQBG010000070.1 GCA_934216145.1 uncultured Anaeroplasma sp. | reverse complement strand
GGAAATAGCTCAGCTTGGTAGAGCGCTTGGTTTGGGACCAAGATGTCGCAGGTTCGAATCCTGTTTTCCCGACCATTTAATATGCGAGTGTAGTTTAATGGTAGAACCTCAGCCTTCCAAGCTGATGACGACGGTTCGATCCCGTTCACTCGCTCCAAATTGAATTTAAGTCTTAGGTTGTTCTAAGACTTTTTTTATTTTTTAAAATATTGCATTCATATTACAATTAATTTATAATATAATAAAGATTGATTGATAGGAGTTTGATAATGATGTTTTTAAATTTTTTTTCTGATTTGAATGCTACTGATAAAGTATTTTTTTCTGTAATTATTGGTGCTCTTTTGATAATACTAATTTGGTTTATAGTTGGTAAAATACTTAATAATATTGCAAATAAGAAAGTTAAGGAAGCTAAAAGTAATTTAGAAAATATAAATAATTCAATTAAAGATGACAATACAGTTAAATCTAAAGAGAATGTATCAACTCATGTGGAGTTAACTGAAAAAGAAACTGTTGAAAGTTCTTTAATTGCTAAATCACAAGAAGCTAAAACTGAGGTTGAAGCTACTGAAAAAGCTGAATCTAAAGTAGAAGAGGATGCAGAAGCTGAGTCTGAGGTACAAGAAGAAGTTGAAACTGAACCTGAAGTAGAAGAGGATGCGAAAACTGAGTCTGAGGTACAAGAAGAAGTTGAAGCTGAACCTGAAGTAGAAGAGGATGCGAAAACTGAGTCTGAGGTACAAGAAGAAGTTGAAACTGAACCTGAAGTAGAAGAGGAAGCAGAAGCTGAGTCTAAGGTACAAGAAGAAGTTGAAGCTGAACATGAAGTAGAAGAGGAAGCAGAAACTGAGTCTAAGGTACAAGAAGAAGTTGAAACTGAGCCTAAAGTAGAAGAGGAAGCAGAAGCTAAGTCTGAGGTACAAGAAGAAGTTGAAGCTGAACCTGAAGTAGAAGAGGAAGCAGAAACTGAGTCTAAGGTACAAGAAGAAGTTGAAACTGAACCTGAAGTAGAAAAGGATGCAGAAGCTGAATCTAAAACACAAGAAGAAGTAAAAAATAAAGATTTTGTAACATTACCATTAGAAAATGAAGAAAGACCAGTTGATGATGCACAAAACTTAGATGAAAAAGAAACTGAATCAGTTGAAAATCAAGTTCAAGAACATTTAACTATTAAACCTGAAATCGAGGTTGAAGAGAAAAAAGGTAGAAGTTATAATGGTAAATATGAAGTTTATCAAGTTGCAGGTGGTTATGCATATCATTTAAAGGCATCAAATGGAGAAATATTAGTTGTTTCTGAAACATTCTCTACAAGAGAGGGTGTAATTAAAGCCATAGATGTTGTTAAGAAAAATCTAGAAACAGGAACTATTAGATTCTTTTCGGATAAAAAAGGTAAATTTAAATTCAAGCTAGTATCTAAAAACTATAGAGTATTATTAATAAGTTCTAATTATCCAACTGAAAAGAGCGCTATACGTGCTTCTGAATCATTTAAGAAATTTGCCATGAAGGCTGATATTGTTGATATTGAGTTAGTTGATACTGAATCAAAAAAAGCTACTATAATAAGTATTCAATCAAGAGATAGTAAGCCAGGTGGAAAATTTCATATTGAAAAATTTAATGGTGAATATAGTTGGGATTTAAAAGCATCAAATGGTCAAATTCTATGTCAGGCTGATGGCTATACTACAAAAGCTGGCTGCTTAAATTCCATTGAGTCATTTAAGAAGAATGTAACTGATGGAGTATTTAAGTGTGTAAAGGATAAAACTGGTAGATATTGTTATAAACTTTATACTCAGAATGGTAGAGTATGTGTTGTTGGTGAATCTTATACAACCAAATCAAGTGCTGAATCAGCTGCTAATTCAGTAGTTGCTTTCTATCAATTAGCAGATATCGTTGAAATTAAATAATTATAACGGGCTATTTTTAGCCCGTTATTTTTGAGAAAGGATATAAAAATGGATTTAATATTACCAGATAAAATAATAAAAGGTACCTTATCTGTAAAAAAGAATAGAGAAGGTCAATATGAAAAATGTAAAATTCAACTAATTAATTTAAAGGGAGAAGAATATTACCAGGTTAGTTTGTTTACAGAAAAACAAGTATTTCATAAAAATAATAAATTAAATGAAATAAATGATGTTATAAATCAATTATTTATTAATTATTTTTTAAATATGGAATTATATTCAAATAATAAAATATATAGTTATAGAGTTACATCAAAAGGAAAGCTTTTAACAAATATAAGAAAAAATACTGAACTATTAGTTTCTATTGATCATAATAAAAAGAAACAATACTTATTACCTGAAGGAATGATTATACCACCATTAATTGATTTAGGAATATTAACTAAGGATGGTCATATTATTCAAGCTTCTTATGATAAATATAAACAAATAAATAGATTTATTGAAATTATTGATGATAATATTAAAGATGAAAAAAAACTAAAGATTATCGATTTTGGTTGTGGCAAAAGTTATTTAACATTTATTGTTTATTATTATTTGACATTTATTAAAAAAATAGAATGTGAAATAATAGGCTTAGATTTGAAAAATGATGTAATTGATTTTTGTAATAGCCTTGTAGAAAAATATAAATATTCTAACATTAAATTCCTAAAAGGTGATATTGCTGATTTTACAGATGAAAATAATATTGATATGATTATCACCCTACATGCTTGTGATACCGCAACTGATTATGCACTATATCACGCAATTAGAATGAAATGTAAATATATATTTTCTGTTCCATGCTGCCAACATGAAATAAATCAAGAGCTATCATCTGATAAATTTCATATTATAAATAAATTTGGAATACTAAAGGAACGTTTTTCAGCAATATTAACTGATTCTATTAGAGCTAATATACTTCAATATTGTGGTTATAAAACTCAGCTATTAGAATTTGTAGATTTTGAGAACTCTCCAAAGAATTTATTAATAAGAGCTACATTAACTAATAACAAACCAAATAAAGAAATAAAAGAAGAAATAGATAAGGTTATAGAAGAATATAATATTAGTCAAACATTATATAATCTTATTTTTAAAAATAAGAATTAAAAATTATCTTTCACATAAAATTACATGGGTGATTATTATGTGTGGAATATATGGCTTTATTGGAAAAGGTAATACAGACGAATTTATAAAAAAACTATCATTATTAGAATATAGGGGATATGATTCATGTGGAATTGCTTATGAATATAAAAATCATATATTTATGATAAAAACAATTGGTAATACCTCTAATTTAAAAAAGAATACTAAATTATCAAACTTTGATGTAGCAATAGGTCACACAAGATGGGCAACTCATGGAGTTATAACTCCAGTAAATGCACATCCCTTTACCTCTACTAAAGGAAGATTTTATTGTGTTCACAATGGTGTTATAGATAATTATTTAGAATTAAAATCTAAATATAATATTAAAACAAATAGTGATACTGACTCATCAATAGTACCATATCTATTAGATATATATTTTAAAGATAATGTTATTGATGCCTTAAAAATATTAATAAATGAACTTAAAGGAACCTTCGCAATAGTAATTCTTGATAAATACAATTCAAATAAATTATATTTTTTAAAAAATAAATCACCATTATTAATTAATAAAGCTAATGATGGTATATCAATATCATCCGATCAAATAAGCTTTAAAAATGATTCATCAGTAATAGTGCTTAATGATTATGATTATGGTTACATTGATAATGAAAGCTATTATATTACTAATGATAGAAATAATATAGAGCGTATTACATTTGTAAAAAATGATTCTTTAAAAATAAATAAGCAATCAAATCATTATATGTTAGATGAAATATATTATCAAAAAGAATTACCATATATAATAAATACTAAATATAAAAATATCCATTTAGATTTCTTTAAAAGTGAATTATTTAACTCTAAAGAGATAGTCTTTGTGGGATCAGGCTCATCCTATTATGCAGCTTCTATATTAGCCTATCAATATGAACATAAACTACATAAAAGATGTTATAGTGTAATAGCATCTGAAATTACTAATTTTATGTTTAATCCTGAAACAATGGTTATATTATTATCACAATCTGGTGAAACAATGGATCTTTGCTTAGGATTAGATTATATTAAAAGAAATAATTTAAAAATATTCAGCTTATGTAATGTATTACATTCAACACTTGGATACCAATCTGATTATGTTTTCCCATTATCAGTTGGAAGAGAAATCTCCGTTGCCTCAACAAAAGCCTTTATGGCAATGCTATATGTAGGAAGAGGTTTACTTATAAATGATTATTTTTCAAACTATCAATTTATTCAAAAATCAATTGAGAATGCTTTAGGATTAGAATCCAAAATAAAAGATTTAGTTACTGATATAAGTAAATCTAATATTATATTTTATATAGGCTCTGGAATTGATTATATTTACTCATTAGAGGGCTCATTAAAGTTAAAGGAGGTTAGCTACCTACATTCATTCTCAATTAATTCAGGAGAATTAAAGCATGGAAGTTTAGCATTAGTTGACTCTAATACCTATTGTATTGCAATACTTTCACAAGCTAATCTCTATAATTCCATTACTTCAAGTCTATCAGAGGTTAGAAGTAGAGGAGGTAAAACACTATTAATATCTAATGTTGCAAAGGCTTCTGATTTATATGTAGAAGGAGATAGCCTAGCATTAATTGTAATAATGCAGTTAATATCCTACTATACAGCCCTAAAGCTTAATCGATCAATTGATCAGCCTAGAAATCTAGCAAAGAGTGTGACAGTAAAGTAAAAAAGGACACAATGTGTCCTTTTTAGCATTTTATTCTATGAGCAAGCCTTAGCTTATCTGCAATCATTGCAATGAATTCAGAATTAGTAGGCTTAGATTTATTATAGCTAATTGTATATGAGAATATTTGTGAAATAGCTTCAACGTTACCTCTATTCCATGCAACCTCAATTGAATGTCTAATTGCTCTTTCAACACGAGAAGAGGTAGTATTATATTTTTTCGCAACAGTTGGATATAAAACCTTTGTAATACCACTTAGGATATCAATATCATTATATACCATTGTTATAGACTCTCTTAAATACATATAACCCTTTATATGGGCTGGTACTCCAATTTCATGTAATAAATCTGTTATTTCTTTATCAAGATTAATAACAGTATCCTTATTTTCCTTTAGATTAAATGTATTTCCCTTTTTATTAGTATCTTCATTTAATAATGTAATTAATGTTTTTTGTAGATTATCTAAATTAACTGGCTTAACAATAAAGTAGTTTGCTCCAGCTTTAGATGCTCTAGCCATAATATTTTCATTAGAAAATCCTGTAAACATAACAATCTTTTTAGGTCTATGATACTTACTATTAGAGTTAATCTGATTTAAAATTTCTACTCCATCCATTTCAGGCATGAAGATATCAAGCAAAAGTATATCACATGACTCTGTCTCTAGATGCTTGAGTAACTCCTTTCCGTTTGTAAATGATTTTACTACATCAATAAATGATTGCATTTTTAAAAATTCTGAAACCATATTTAAGGTTTCTATGCTGTCATCAGCAATTAATATTTTTGCCATTTTGTTCCCTCCCTTAACAAACGCTATATTATCTAAGTTTAAAACCAAAAGCAATATTTATTTATTAAAAAAAATCAATTCATTTTATAAACAATTTATTTCGACAAAATACCTTTGTCGAATATAATTATATCTTATCACAATTGTCGAATAATGTCGAAAAGCTATTCAGAAGCAAAAAAAGGAGATTAAATCTCCTTAAAATTAATAAAGCTAAAGTACTCATTTAAGAAGCTTTCCTTTTCTTTATCATCTAAAATATTAGCCCATTTTACTCTTCTAGATAAATCATATCTATTAGAATACTCATAGAATCTAGCTGTTCTATCTCTATTTGTTTCATTCCATTTATTAAAACCCTCTGGAACAATATGCTTATCATAAATAGAATCAATAAATGCAGCATTACCATAATCTCTCCATGGTCTAGCTAAATAAACATTATGAGTATTTTCATCACATGTAAAATTGCATTTATAAAATAAATATCCAAATTTAGTGTCTAATGAATGAGAAGGAGCAGAGCAGTATCCAATAGATTCAAATCTATTAGATGAATTATTTAGAGAATGAATTTCGCATTTATAAAATAACGCAGTAGCACAACCAAAAATAAAATCAACATCACCAATAATTAAACAATTATTGTATATTTGCTTTGATGGATTACCTTTAAGATGTGAATCAGGATGAAATCCTTTATATCTTTTTATAAGATCACTAGGCATAGGACCAGTAAATAAAGTATCCTGAGCACTCTTAATAATTAAATCATTACCTTTGAAATTATCACCATCTACATGTAAAGCTACAGCCTGTCCATATTTAACTGATGGTATAGAAGAATTTTCTATTGTTAAATTCTTAATTTCAATATTATTACCACCAACATATAGTGTATATGTTCTAAAGGTATTACATTCATTATAATCAGGCATAATCTTATGATAGAAGTCATTATTACTAATTATAACCCCATCTTTAGATTCACCAATAATAGACATATCACTATTATATATCTCTACCTTTTCCTTATATATTCCATTTTTTAAAAATAAAGTATCATTACTATTACATTTCTTTAATGCTTCATTTATAGAAGAACTATTATCAATAATATATTTCATTAAAACACCACCTACAATATTAAGTATACCATAATTGGTATAAATTTAAAATAAAGAATAAAATGTTTATATTTAATAGTAATAATTTTTTAAAAAATCGGGTTTTCAACAGTTATAAACTAATATTTTAATGAATTTTGAGGATTTTATATACTACGTATATAATTCCTCTTT
>CAKQBG010000069.1 GCA_934216145.1 uncultured Anaeroplasma sp. | reverse complement strand
ATGCTGTACTAGCTACTAAATTCCCTTACGCAAAGTCTGAGTTAAAAATAAATTAGGATAAAAGCACATTATTTACTTTATTACTAGCATAGTATATGTTGGTGATAGAATGGAAAAGAAATTTGAAATAGACTCAAATCTAGAACACGCTCTTTTAATTGGAAATCTATTCCCCAATTTAGTGTCAAGATATAAATATGAGCCAAAGAGAGCTTCATTTAAATCTGATAAGGAACGGTTATTTTATTATTTACAGATTTATAATTTTTACACTCTTGAGTTAACCTTATATTTAGCTTGTAATCCAACTAGTGATGATGTTGTAAAGCTATTAAAGGAAGCTAATTTAGAAAGAGATAAAATTAAAAAATATATTGCTGAAAAATATTCCCTATGTAAGAATACAAATCCACCAGAAAGATATTTCACATTAGATTTACCATGGAGTGATTGTAATGTGGGAGTATAAGAAGTGCTTAGAATATCCTGTTAATATTACTAAGCCTGATATTAAGTTTGCAGGATTATTAATTAATGCGATTGGAGGATATGCAGGAGAATTAGCAGCTGCTATAAGATATTTAATGCAGGCTTCAACTATGCCAGATACTTTAGGTAGAACACTATTAACAGAAATAGGTACTGAGGAGATGGCTCATGTTGAGATTCTTTATGCGATGATGAACCAATTAACTGCTAAGAGTAGTGTAGAGGATTATAAGAAGAATGATCCTAAAACCTATTCAATAAATAAAAAGGGAATCTATCCTACTGATAGTAAGGGAAATCCTTTTACTGTAACCTATATTGCTTCAACTGGTGATGTTCTTGCTGATTTATCAGAGAATATGGCAGCTGAGCAGAAGGCTAGAGCGTCATATGAAAGTCTTATGGATTTAACTGATAATGAAGAAATATTAGCGCCTTTATCTTTCCTAAGGCAAAGAGAAATTGTTCATTTTGAAAGATTTAAGGAATTATATGAGCATTATAAAAAGAATAAATGCTTTTAGGTAGATATATTATCTATCTTTTTTTATATATTACGAAATTGTAATATATGTTTAAAATGTATGACATAACTACAAAAATCCTAGATAAAGTATAATTTTTTGCCTAGGATAAAAATATTTAGTTATATGATATAGTATATAAATTTGATATTTTTTTTAATATCTTTTATTACTTTTTGTATTTGTTTTTCTTTTTCCAAATATCAAGTGGTACAAATTGTGGTTTGCCGCACAATGTCAGTGTTTGCTTAAAAATACAAGAACGATAAGAGAGCCGCATAAAAAACTTGGGTGCTTT
The DNA here is from genome assembly GCA_934216145.1 of uncultured Anaeroplasma sp. Taxonomy (GTDB): domain Bacteria; phylum Bacillota_I; class Bacilli_A; order Acholeplasmatales; family Anaeroplasmataceae; genus Anaeroplasma. Next base: position 5,730 of record CAKQBG010000069.1, on the reverse strand, counting down.
CGTGTGAAAGCTCTCATTTTTAATAAAAATATAGTTTTTCATCATTTAACCAACAAAAACTATTAACAAAAATATGAAAGTTGGGTATAATAATAGTGGGTGATGAAGAATGAGCATGCTAATGACGGTTATCTCTCGTGAAGAAGCACGAAACGAGAAAATGATAATCGAATACACAAAAGAGCTTGAAACACTACCGAGAGGAAAAGTAACCCCTAAAATCGTCAATGGCAAAACCTATTATTACTTGTATTACCGTGACGGAAAAAAGGTAGTAAGTAAATATATCGGAAAGGACGAGGAAAGTTTAACGGCAATTCGTGAGGGTCTTACTCGCCGCAGTCAGATAGAAGAAATTATAAAAAAGCTGAAAGAAGAAAAGGTACAAATAAAAAAGTTGGAGGCTATGTTATGATATTATACCACGGTAGTAATAGTGTAGTGGAAAAGCCGAGACTTATCGAACAAAATAGATTTCTTGACTTTGGTTACGTTTTCTATACAACAGCCAATAAGGCACAAGCTGAGAACTTTGCAAAAAAAGTTGTAGTACGCAGAGGCGGCACACCGACGGTCAATGTGTATGAAATAGACGATAATTTCGGTAGCAAACTACTTAAAATCAAGCGTTTCAATGCTCCCGATGAGGAATGGCTTGACTTTGTTTCTACACACAGAAACGGAACGTATGACGGAGAGCAATATGACCTTATAATCGGAGCAGTCGCAAATGATGATGTTTACAGAACTCTCCAAGTGTACTCTTCAGGACTTTTAACTAAAGAACAAGCACTTGAAGCTTTAAAGAACAAGAAATTGTTTAACCAATATGTGTTTGCGACAAACGAGGCAATTTCGCTCTTGAAATTCGTAAAATCCGAGGAGGTGTGATAAAATGGACGAGAAATTCAATTCTATATTGAGTATCGCGCTTATACCGCAAACGGTTGATCTTATTGTGAAGAACGAAGGGCTTGACGATATTTCCGCTATGAACGAATTTTATTACTCCAAGACCTATGAAATGCTTGCCAAAGAAGAAACAAAGATGTGGCATTTCAGCCCTATGACCGTTTATTCAATGTGGAAACACGAGAGAGAGACGGGAGAAGTTGTATTTCCGGAGGAATGAACTATGAGTAAAGAATTACCATTTATGGTGCTTTGTGTTGAAGAATACAAAAACCAAAAAGGAATGACGGGCAAGGACGTTATGACCTTGTTCAATAAGTATTCGGTATTCGAATATATCCAAGATTTTTATGAGGCATTGCATACCACGGGAACGAGATATATTGTCAACGATATTGACCTTTATATCAAGTCTCGCCAAACCACATAAAACAAAATTGTTCAATAAATAAAAAATGTAACTATGGGGTAAGGGAGATTATCGCTTTAAAAGTTACATTTTTTCATTCATTAATAGTATTAATCTAGACCAAAAGGAGGTGTGAACATTATAGATTTAAAAAATTCTATTTTTTCACACCTCACTTTTTATATATTTAGAATTTAAGATTATATTATTTATCTAAAAATTCTAATGAAAATTGAATTTATTTTATTCATAATTTTAATCTATAATTATTTATACTATAGAATAATATTTCAAAACGTCTTAATTTTTTTAAATAAAATATCAATATTTAAACATTTAAACTAATGTAAACGTTTTTATTATATTTTAACTTTACAAATTAGAAATTATAAATATAATAAATAACATAAAAGCAATGAAAAGAAATAGTAATCTTAAAATGCTATTTAGCGAGTCATCAGTTGGTGAAAGGATGATATTGTTATTTTTAGATGAACGCCTCTTGGAGCTGCAGCTTGAAATTGGTAGTAGAGTTTGCCGGGTTCGCCCGTAATCGCGTCTGAGTTTGATAGAACTCATAGAGTTTTACTATTTGTGAGAATAGTAATTAACTAAGGTGGCACCACGTATATAATTACGTCCTTAGACATTCAATGTTTAAGGGCTTTTTTTTGCTCTTAATATTGAGATTGGTTTCAATTATTAAATTAGGAGGAGAAGAAAAATGAAACTAAAAAAATTATTGTATTGTTTACCAGTTGTAGGAGCATTAGTATTAAGCTCATGCTCATCAAGCTTTAATGGAGTTGATGAAATTAAAGCTAAAAAGGAGATTATAGTAGCAACAAATGCTACCTTCCAACCATTTGAGTATATTGAGAATAATGAATTTAAGGGAATTGATATTGATTTTATGAAAGCCTATGCTGATTCATTAGATGTTGAATTAAAGATTAATAATATTGATTTTGATGCGATTGCACCTACTATTAATTCTAATAAGGCAGATGTAGGTATTGCAGGCATGACTAAGACTGAAAAAAGAGAAAAAATTGTATCATTCACAAAAACTTATTATAAGGCTAGTCAAGTAGTTATTGTTAAGAATAATAGTGTTTATAGTAATTTAACTACTGCAGATGATATTTTGGCAAAATTAAGTGAAAGTAAGGCTAAGATTGGTGCTCAAAAGGGAACTACAGGCGAAGCTTATATTCAGGGTGATGAGGATTTGGAGTTTGCTGGAATTAGTGGAGCAGAGTTAAAGAGCTTTGATGATGGTATTATGGCAACTCAAGCTTTATCAAATGGTCAAATTGATGCAGTAATTATCGATAAAGCACCAGCAGATCTTTATATTAAGAAGTATAATGATCTTATAGTATTAAATGTATCTTTAACAGAGGAGGAATATGCGATTGCATGTGCTAAGGGAAACGATAGCTTAATTGATTCATTAAATGAATTTATTGATAAGTCTATGAGTGATGGTTCTTTAGACGCAATTATCAGCAAATATTATGTTCAGTAAAATAAAAAGTAAATTTTCAAAAAATCAAATAGTAACATTTTTAATGGTTTTAGTAATTATTATTACCTTAATTATTTTAGGAATTGTATTCCGTGAAGGACTAATTGAATCATTAAAACTTAATTTTGGTAATTCTAAAAACTACACTAATTTATTTAGAGGCTTAGTTAATACATTATTTATAACTATTGTTGCCTTTGTTTTAGGAGTAATATTAGGATTAATTACCTGCTTGGTATTAGGAATTAATAGCAATAATACATTTGTTATTATTCTAAAAAATATATTTAAAGCATATGTGAGTATCTTTAGAGGTACTCCTATGCTAGTTCAGCTATTAATTATCTATTTTATTATTTTTGCATCATCTAGAATTGATTCTTTATATGTAGCAATGCTTTCCTTTGGATTGAATTCAGGAGCTTATGTTTCTGAAATAATTAGAGGTGGTATTAATGCTGTACCAGCTGGACAAATGGAAGCAGGTAGAAGCCTTGGTATGTCTTATTCTACAGTAATGCAGAAGGTTATTTTTCCTCAAGCATTTAGAAATGCTTTACCTAGTTTAGGTAATGAGCTTGTTACTCTTGTAAAGGAAACCTCAATTGTAGGCTTTGTTGGAGCTTATGATTTAACTCAAGCATTTAAGGCTATAGCTAATAATACTTATGATTTTACTACTGTATATTTAGTTATGGGTGTTGTCTATTTTGTTATTGTTTTTGTTATTACAAAGCTATTATCACTTTTAGAAAGGAAATTAATGAAACATGCTAACGCTTAAGAATATTACAGTTTCCTATCAAAGTAATATAATATTAGATGATATTAATTTGACAATCGATAAAGGAGAGGTTGTTTCAATTATAGGGCCTAGTGGTTCAGGTAAATCTACCTTAATTCGTACTATGAATTATTTAGTAGAGCCTAAAATGGGAGAGGTAATATTTGAAGGAGAGGCTATATCTAATAAAAATATTAATGAGATAAGAAAGAAAATAGGAATGGTATTTCAGCAATTTGAATTATTTCCTCATTTAACAGTATTAGATAATATGATATTAGCTCCAGTTGAGCTAAAGATAATGACTAAAAATGCCGCAATTGAAAAAGCTATGGAGCTACTTGAAAGAGTAAATCTTAAGGATAAGGCTTCATCATATCCATTAAAGCTTTCGGGAGGACAAAAGCAAAGAATTGCAATTGTTAGAGCTTTAATGATGAATCCTGAGGTAATGCTTTTTGATGAACCAACTAGTGCTTTAGATCCTGAAATGGTTAATGAGGTATTAGAGGTTATTAGAGATTTAGCTAAAAGTGGTATGACTATTTGTATTGTTACTCATGAAATGAAATTTGCTAAAGAGGTTTCAACTAGAGTATTATTTGTAGATCAAAAGAAGATTGTTGAGGATGGTAGTCCTATTGAGGTATTTAATAATCCTAAATCTGAACGTTTAAAGGAATTTTTCTCTAAAGTATTATAAAGTTATTGAATAATATTATTTTTTAAACTAATATTATATTTGGAGGATTAAAAAATGACTTTAAATTATATTGATTATATCCTAATATTATATGTAATCTTTTTATCGATAGCATCTATAGTAAGCTTTATATTATATAATAGGGATAAAAAATTAGCTATAAAGGGACAAGATAGAATAAAGGAAAAGACCTTATTATCAAGTGCTTTTTATGGTGGAGCAATAGGTAGCTTTTTAGGAAGAATTGCCTTTCATCATAAAACAAATAAAATCTATTTTTCAGTAGTTATATATTTATCTATTATAATAGAGCTACTTGTTATAGCATTTATGGTATTTATTAAGCTTGGAGGTATAAAATAATGAAAACATCATTAGAAAAATCTCATTCTAAAATGTCTAATTTCAAGCTTATGCTTATAAGTATCATACTTTCAATTTCATTTCCATTAATATGGGCTGGAGTAGCATTGTTAAAAACAAATCAAGTATTAGGTATTATAATTATTTCTATTTCAAGTATTGTTACTATTTTATTTACTTTTTTAATGAACATATTTAAAAGATAGCGCTAAGGTGAAACTTTGGCGCTTTTTTTCATATTTTAAACATAATTCTACCATAATTTTAATGTATATTTAAAGAAAAAAAGGAGGTAGTATCATGAATGAGGAAGTTAAAGTATTAGATGCATTACAGGAATTAGAGATAAAACCAGACCATAATATTGAAGAATCAGAATTAAAGAAGAGTTATTTAAGATTAGCTAAAATGTATCATCCTGATACTTGTAGCGATAATAGATATAAGGATGGTAGTGAATTTTCTAAAATGAAAGATTCATATGATTATATAAAGAATAATATAAATTTAGCTAATGAAGTAATTAATAATACTATTAATCCAGATAATAAGACATATAATTATTATAGCAATTCTAATACATTTAGTGGCTTTAATAGTAATAGCTATAATACCTCATATCAAAATGGTCAAACCTACTATTATTATTCATACGACCCTAAAAAGAATAGTGAGGGATATAAGGATAAATTTTCACCAAGCATAATTACATCTATTTTTTCTTTATTTATGCCATTTGTAGGTATTATTAATTATTTTTTATTTGGTAGATTGTTTAAAAAGAATGCTAGATTTTATTTATTATTATCAATTATAGGTATAGCATTAAATCTATTACCATTTATATTATAATAAGTATTATCCATATATCATCATTCAAGTATTTTTTATATATAGATAAGTATAATACTTGAGTAAATATTAAATAGTAACTTTTACAACTCACGTTGGGTTACAGTTCACTCGTAAATAGGTAAAAAATAAAACCAATGGAAAAGCCCTACACAAAAATGACTTTGTGTAACCTT
>CAKQBG010000068.1 GCA_934216145.1 uncultured Anaeroplasma sp. | reverse complement strand
GCTATAGATTCAATTAGAAGATCGGTACAGCTAAACTATGCTGATAAAAAAGATAAGGATAAAACAAGCACCTATTGACTTTTAAAAACATTTCATTATTTTTTTAAGAAGGATTTTAACGATATTAAATACAAGTGTAAACCTAAATCTAATTTTGGATATTTAATTGATAAACATGCTGTTTTAGATAAGTTATTGAGTATTAATGAATCATTAAAGGAAGCGTATTATCTTAAAGAAGAATATAGAGAATTTAATTTAGTTGGCACTTATGAAGAAGCTTTAATAAAAATTCCTGAATTTATAGAAAGATTTAAAAAATCAAAAAGAAGTGAAATGCGTACTGTTGGAATAATGATGGAAAATTGGAAGAAAGAAATTATAAATTCTTTTATTAGAATTAATTCTAAAAGATTATCAAATGGCCCTATGGAATCAGAAAATGGAAGAATTAGTAAAATAATGAGTGATGCCAATGGTTATTCTAATTTTGAAAGATTTAGAAATAGGGTTATGTTCGGACTTAATAAAGACGAACCAATGAAATTTTAAAAACATTTAGAAAAATAATTATTATGTATATAAGTGGCCAAAAAGGTACTATCGTTCGAAAATAGTACCTTTTTATTTCAAAAAATCATTATATTAAAATATTAAGTTCCACCTAATTTGGAGGAGCCATCTCCCCCTAATATAGAATAGACTATTCCCCTCGTATTGGAAGAGGGAAAATTCCCCTCCCCCCCCTAATTTGGTATTGAGCCCAAAAAACTACTGGCTTTTTATGCACTATAACTGGCAGACTCTGGTTATAACAGGGGTATCAACTTTTTTATAGTGTTTTAAGGTCTATTGATACAATTAATAATAGAAACTTTCTTAATCTTTTCAATACTAAGACTTGTACTTAATACTGATATTAATATAATCACTAACAATATAATTAAAACAGGCATCTTATTTAATAAAATTATATTAAATGGATACGTATTATGTAAACTATATTGATTAATTATAAGAATTGTTATAATACATAAAATTGAATAGAAAATAAATATAATTATATTTTTAATGATATCATGAAAAGAATAAATGAAATGAATTTTATTTAATGGAATTCCTAATGATTTCATAATTCCAATATTCTTTTTATTTGCCTTAATAACATCACTACTATTTCTAATAATTATTATAAAAGAGAATAAAAATAAGAATACTGCAATAATAATTAAAAGATTTAAATTTGAATTTATGTAATCATTTAAAGTATAAATTAGTTGAGAATTAGTAGTAATTATTTTATAGCTATCTACAAATTTAGCTATTTGATTATTAGATATTATAATTTTGATATCTGATTTATTTAAAATAGAATCAAAAAGCTCATCAACAAAACTAAAATAATTTTCCTTTGAAAATCCTTTAATTTTATAATTATAAATATTATTTCCTTCATAATGTGAGAAATTAAAATCAATAGGTATTTTGTATTCTTTAATATACTTATTTATAATGTAATTATATTTATCATAATCATTAATTGAATATCCTTCATTATCTAAAAGCTTAACAATTAAATCATAATAATTATTATAGGTTATATCATTTATTAAAAAATTACATTCTCTACTAGAATATAATTCTTGAAAATAAGAAGCAGGTACTACAATTTGTCCATTTTCATTAATATAATCATTACTAGTATCTTTATAAATTATATTTATATTCTCATAATAACCAGTTGAAATAAATAGGTTATATTCATATTCAATAGAATTTATAACATTATATAAGTCATTTACATATAAATATAAATCAGGTGAGCACTCTAAATATATGTTATAATTTTCAAGTAATTTATTATCATTTGTTAATTTTAAGCTATCAAATCTTGAATATTCAAATCCTGTATCTAAAATCCCAGTAATAATATATTCCTTATTATCTAATAAAATAGTAGTATTAATAATATCTTTATTGTAATAATCATTTAAAATATTATATAAATATTTAGATATAATTATTTCATTACTATTAGTGGGTATTTTTCCTTCTAATTTAAAATTATATTCATTTATAATATCTTGATTTATATTGGCATATCCCTTTAATGCTATATCATTATATGCGTTTTTATTTTCGATATTTAAATTAATATATTTATCATAGCATTTAATTATATCATTTTTATTTGAAATCAATTCATAAGTAATTTTATCAATGTTAGAACTATTTATATTATTAGTTTCATTAGAATCCTTTATTCTATCTCCAATAGAAGTAATAAAACATATTATTATAATCGTTAATAAAATCAAACTTATTATTTCTATTAAGCTCGAAATAATTTGATTTAATTTATGCTTTTTAAAATTATTTAAACTCAATTTTAAAGCTGCCTTTAAAGATAATCTACATTTTTTAAATTCAATATTTTCATCTTCACTATTCTCTATTTTATTATTATCATTTATAATTTTTCCATCAGCTATTTCAATAATCCTATCATTATATTTATAAGCTATTTCTCTATTATGTGTTACAGCAATAACTAGCTTAGATTTAGATATTTCCTTTAATAATTTTATTATTTCCTCGCTAGTTTTACTATCTAATGCAGCAGTAGGCTCATCTAATAATAAAACATCAGTTTCTAGGCTTAAACTTCTCGCAATTGCGACTCTTTGTTTTTGTCCACCTGATAGTTCATATATTTTTCTTTCCTTATAATTCTCTAAGCCAACTAATTTTAATGCTTCATTTGATTTATCAATATCATTTACAGCTAAATTAATATTATCAATAACATTTAATTCTGGTATTAAATTATATTCCTGAAAAACAAGGCTAATATAATTATTTCTATATTTATCTAGCTCACTATTAGAAAAATTAGTAATATCCTTATCACCTACTAAGATAGAACCATTAGTAGGCTTATCAATACCAGCAATCATATTCAATAATGTTGATTTACCAGATCCACTTTCACCTAATATAAAAACAAAGCCAGTCTTTCCAAAATCAATATTAATATTATCTAAAGCTTTTACTTCATAATATTTGTTTTTATATATTTTAGACAAATTCTTTATTTTCATATTAATCAGCCTCTATTCATTATTTCGATTGGTGTAAATTTATTTTGTTTAATTAAAGGAATAGCAGTAATTATAAAACCAATTAATAATAAAAAGAAAACTATTATTAAATAAGAAAATATATTAGAAGTTAATAAAACCTTAAAATGTTCACTATCACATATATATAAATTTAGTAAATTTGTAAAAATTTCAATAGTAATTATTGATGGAATAAAGCACAATAGGATGAAGATTAAAGTACTTGTAAAATATATATAATATTTATGCATCTTTTTAATTCCTAAGGCAGTTAAAATTCCAAATTGTGATATATTTTCTAATATAATAGAAGAAATTATATCTAAGAAAATAAATGCAGTAATTATTAATAGGAAGATACTTAGAAATAAAGATAATGATTTAAAAAAGTTTGCTCTACCTTTATAAACGCTTAAATTATTACTAACATTATCGTAAAAATGAAATTCTTCTGTATATTTATTTTCATTTTCATTGATTTCTTTTTTATATGCAAGTGCAGTTGTTAAGAAATCTCTTGTTTCATTATTTTTTTCTAATTTTATTTCAATTGAATCAAAGCTTTCATTTACACAATCATTTGAAACAATAACATAGCTATTTAAAAATCTATTTTTTACATCATCTGAGTTGAAAATGCCAACTATTTTTTTGTCACCATTTTTAAAATCGGTTCCACCTATATTTTTAACATATATTTCTTTATTTAATACATCATCATAACTTGAAACTTTAATTTTATTTCCATTATCATTAAATGAAATTAATTCATAAAAATTATATAAAAATTTAGAAATTACAATTTCATTTTCATTTTTTGGTAATCTTCCACATTCTAGCTTTATATTAAATGAATCCATATCATCATAATTCATTGTACAAAAATTATAAAATGCACTACTAAAAGAATTATATCCTAACTCCTCTGTAATTTCTTTAATCTTTTCAGAATAACTTTTTATGGTATTAAGATCTGATATTGAATCACTTAACATAAAGTCAGCTTTAGATGAATAAATATATTTAAGTTCATTTTTCTCTAAAGAAGCTATTAATTCATTAGTCATTGGTTTTTCTTTTATATAAATAGCTGATGAAAAAAAATCATTGGGATTAGTATAAGTTTTTTCAGCTTGATAAGTATAGACTCTTTTCATTGTTGTAAATTCAATATTATTACTAAAAAGTGAATCAAAATATCTATTATTAACGTCTATAAAATTTAAATTTAAAGATATACCTAATAATGTTAATGATAAAACCATTAAAATGATTGAGAGTATAACCTTAAATAAATATTTTTTCAAATTATTAATACTCAATTTTAAAGCTGCCTTTAAAGATAATCTACATTTTTTAAATTCAATATTTTCATCTTCACTATTTTCTATTTTATTATTATCATTTATAATTCTTCCATCAGCTATTTCAATAATCCTATCATTATATTTATAAGCTATTTCTCTATTATGTGTTACAGCAATAACTAGCTTAGATTTAGATATTTCCTTTAATAATTTTATTATTTCCTCGCTAGTTTTACTATCTAATGCAGCAGTAGGCTCATCTAATAATAAAACATCAGTTTCTAGGCTTAAACTTCTCGCAATTGCGACTCTTTGTTTTTGTCCACCTGATAGTTCATATATTTTTCTTTCCTTATAATTCTCTAAGCCAACTAATTTTAATGCTTCATTTGATTTATCAATATCATTTACAGCTAAATTAATATTATCAATAACATTTAATTCTGGTATTAAATTATATTCCTGAAAAACAAGGCTAATATAATTATTTCTATATTTATCTAGCTCACTATTAGAAAAATTAGTAATATCCTTATCACCTACTAAGATAGAACCATTAGTAGGCTTATCAATACCAGCAATCATATTCAATAATGTTGATTTACCAGATCCACTTTCACCTAATATAAAAACAAAGCCAGTCTTTCCAAAATCAATATTAATGTTATCTAAAGCTTTTACTTCATAATATTTATTTTTATATATTTTAGATAAATTCTTTATTTTCATGTTAATCAAACTCCCTTTTTTTAGTATCTGAAAGATACAAATAATTATATTTTATTGATTAACTAAACTTTATTACAATAAGTTACCATGATTATCACATTGAATACTTATGTCTATATTTATTGTTTGAGTCTTAATAAACCAAAGAATTGTGTAATGAAAACTCCCTTTTCCATAAGCTGTATTATTAATCATATTAGTTCCCTCATTGTTAAAATTCCAATTTGTTTCGTATATTTTGGTTGAATAATTAACATTTGTACATATTGAACTTATACCTTCATTTATTGTGAAATCGGCAGTAAGAATATATTCCCATAATTCATTTTTATTATCATCATATTTTGTAACTGTTTTGGTTCCTGATTTAGTATATGTATTATTTGATAAAGCTTGTAAATCTAATATATTATTTTCATATAATTTATATTCAATATAGCTTGAATCATCAAATTCCTCTGTATAACTTGATATAATATTCCCATAATTATTTATTGATGTAGCTTGTACATTTTTATTAAACAAAAAAGAAATACTGATAAAAAGTAGTAATGTTATTAATAAAAATAATTTTTTCATATATTTTATCTTCCCTTCTAGTAAGTTTTTATAACAATATCTCCACCTAAATTTCTTATTAGTTCGAAAATTGTATATATTAATACTCCAATAACAATTGCTGAAATTATTATAATAGCGATAATAACAATTAATCTTTTTTTAGCTAATTTTTTATAATAATCGATTTGTCCTTCAAAACTATTAATAATTTCTTTGGTTTCTCCAAAATTATCTTTTAGGTCACTTATTGTTACATTTGGATTATCTTCAATAAATTCATTAACTCTGCTTTTAAATGATTTCATAAAAACTTTTTTTATCCTATGTGAACATGGTAAGTTTATATATATATCCTTATAATAATTATTAATTTCCCTTTTGTTCATAATTGTCTTCTTCCTTAAATATATTATTTGCCCCAGAAAAAATATCATTAAATACTTCAATTCCATTTTTTAGATATTCTAGGCCTTCATCAGTTATATGATAATAAACTCTATATCTTTTAGCTCCTACTAAGACCTTATTTGATGTTATAAAATTCTTTTTTTCTAAGCGATAAAATGGTCCATATAGTGACCCTTCCTTTATTTCTATTTTTTCTTTACTAGAAGAATATATTTCCTGTTTTATTTGATATCCATACATATCTTCTTTTGATAAAAGCTTCAAAATAAGTAAATCAAGTAATCCGACCTTAAAATTTTCTTCAATATCCTCCTTTAAGGACATAGAATCTCACTTTCCTTTCTTATTCTTAAAAAATTTATTTTATTTTATCACACAATATATTTTATGACAATACCTTTTTATAAATAGTATTCTTGACAATGCATTGTATTAGCGTTAATATATAAATGTAAAGATGCTAAAGTGTATATTAAGCGTATTTACTATTTAAGGTAGAAGTCTATATAGAAAGGGTGATTGAAATGAAAAAAATAATTTTAGCTTCTAGTTTTTTAATTGTTAGTGCTTTTGTAGCGTGTAACACAGTATCTGCTAAAGAGAATTATATTGTGAATGAGGAAAATGTTTTAAATGAATATTCAACCTTACAAAATACACAAGCTTCAGCACCAGAGAAACCTAAAGTTGATATTAAGTTCTATAATGTAGCTGTAAAATATGTTTGGGATGTAGGATATGGAGGTAATGAATTAGAGTATACTTATAATTATACGGATTATATTAAGACAGGATTGATTCATTTTGAAAATATTTTCTTCCCTAATAGTCCTAATACTAAAAACTGTGATGATAGAAGATATTATCAATTTAGATCATATAATACATATACAGGACTCTATTCTGAAGATACAACTTTAGAAAGTGTTGATTACGAAAAAGGTACTGTTAGATATGGAAGAAATTGTAAATATAATTTAGTTGAAAGGTTTCAATATAATCAATTTTCACCTAATAAAAACCTTCCAACTAATTTTGATCAGGAATATTGTATATGGAATCATAATTCAAGTACTGGGCATACAATTAAGGCTACAATAGCGTATAATGGTTATATTAGTGATTTTGATTTATGGATTCCTTGGATTAGTTATTCAACTACATCTATTTCATTAGGAAATACTGAATTTGAATTAAGAAGTGGGCCTTGGAAATGCTCACTTAGAGCAAAACAAGATGGTATTAAGGGAATTGATGTTCAATTTGGCTTTGGAATAGAATAAAATTAAATAAAATCATCTTTCATTATTTAAAATACTTTGTTATAATATTACTAGAAGTTAGGTATGAAAATTAAATAAATGGATGGTGATTACAATGACCCTATTAAATCAATTATGCATGAAAATGATAGAGTATTATGAAAATGATTCAAAAAGAATACATCATTTTTTGAGTGTTCACGCAATTGCGAAATTAATAGCTGAAGAAGAAAAGCTTGATAAGCATACAATTTTTATTATAGAAGCAGCAAGCTATGTTCATGATATTGGTATAAAAGCAGCATTAGCTAAATATAATAGTTGTAGTGCTCCCTATCAAGAAATTGAAGGAGAACCTATTGCTAAAGATCTTCTTATGTCCTTGGGATTTGAGCTTAGTGATGTTGATAGAATATGCTATTTAGTTGCTCATCATCATCAATATAATAATATTGATGGAATAGATTATCAAATATTAGTTGAGGCAGATTTCTTGGTTAATTTTACTGAAGATAAAATGACTAGAGATAGCATTTTAAATGCTTATGATAAGATATTTAAAACAGGAACTGGTCAATATATTTGCGAAGAAATGTATAAAATTAAATAATAAATTTAATGGCGCTCTAAATTTTGCGGAGTAAATAGGTGCCTTCACCTCTAAATTAGAAGGAGTAACACCTCTAAACGGGTGGA
>CAKQBG010000067.1 GCA_934216145.1 uncultured Anaeroplasma sp. | reverse complement strand
AGGATTTTTAGTCTTGGTTAAAATAAACTTAATAAAAAAATTACAAATTAGTACTTGATTATTAATAGTTAATCACCACAACTAAAGCCCCAGCGATAACTAATCCAACAATTATAAAATCAGTAAGACAAAGGTATACTCTTTTATAAATAGTATAATCCTTAGCTCCCATTGAAAAGCCTCTTGTTTCAACACTTAAGGCTAATGTATCAGAAATATTAACTAATCTCATAGTTAGGGGAATTAAAAAAGCTCTATAGAAAACCTTAGGATTAAAAATAGATTCTACTCCTCTAGTCTTCATTGCCTCTTTAATTTGCTTAATTTCACTATTTAAAAGAGGAATAAATGATAAGCATATCATCATACCAAGTGTAATAGAACGAGGTACACATAATTGATTTAAGCATCTTGTTAAATCAACCGCTCTAATACTCATTCCAGGAATTATTGCAATAGATAATGCTAACAAACGATTAGTCATCGCGTAAGTAGAATTAAGATTTCTATTAATTAAATAGGTTAATCCTGAAAAAATAATAATTGTAATAACTGAAAAGGGAATAATCATTAATGCCTGTTTATACATTCCAAAAATGATAAACAATAAATAGACACCAAGTAAAAAATATAATGTATTAAAATCATAGGACCTTACAAGTCCAAATATAGTAATTGCTATACTTAAAATAATACCCAAAATAGGATGAATCTTACTTTCCTTTAAATTCATCATTTCTTTAAAGCTCCTGATTTACGAAGCTCACGACCAATTCTAACACCTATAAACGAACCAAGTGCACATATTAATAAAACACATACACTCATACCTACTGCAAGCCAAGGATTAGAGTTAGCGTAGCTCGCAACAGTATCCTTTCCACCAATTATCTGATACCATACATACAAAAATGGTAATGATAATGGTAAATATAGCCAAGCTGCTAAAAAGCATGCTTTATCACTCTTATAGCCTCTAAAAATTAAGATAACTAATACCTCAACAATTAAAGCACAAATTAATAAACAGAAAAACATAATAGGATTCATAAATACAAGTACAATTCCTGAGAATATCGCAACAAATAGCATAGCTCCAGGCTTTCTAACCTTCATTAATCCAATTGCAGGGAATATAGAGAATTGTAAGCCTAATACAATTTGAATAATGCCAAAAACTGGTACATGAGCCACAAGTGGCATAACCGCACTTGTTACTAATGTTATAGCTGATATAATTGCTAGAAAAACAATATCTTTAGTTGAAATTGGTTTAAATATTTTTTTATCTTCTTCTTTTACTTCTTCATCAAATATATCCATAAATACTCCTTTATTTTAAACTAATATGACCTTTATCAATTTTATAAACTCTATCAGCAATAGCCATAGTTGTCTCTCTATGAGAAACTAAAATAATACTCTTCTTTTTCTTTTGTAACGCTAAGGATTTTAAAATAATACCCTCATTAATACTATCTACATTACTTGTAGGTTCATCTAATAATATCAACTCTGCATCTCTTAAAAAAGCTCTAGCAAGTCCAATTCTTTGTTTTTCTCCTGCTGATAAATTATCACCAAGACTACCAACCTTTGTATCATAACCATCAGGAAGTTTTGAAATAAACTCATGAATTGATGCCTTCTTGCAGGCTTCAATTATTTCTTCATCAGTTGCGTTAAGCTTAGCAATCTTTAAATTTTCTTTTATTGTATCATCAAATAAATAAGTTGATTGACTAACCATAGTTACATTTCTTAAAAGACTATTAGTATTAATATCCTCAATATCTAAATCATTATAGTAGATATTTCCACTATTCTTTTTCCAAAATCTAAGTAAAAGCTTCATTAATGTTGATTTACCACAACCAGATTCACCAACAATACCAATAATTTCACCCTTTTTCGCATACATTGATATATCATCTAATACAAGCTTATCAGAATTATAACCAAATGATAAATCCTTAACATTTAATTCCTGATAATCAAAATCATTCTTTTTCTTTATTTCAGAAACAACTGGTTTTTCCTCTAATAGATTTAATACTCTATCACCTGAAGCAAAGGTTTGAGTTAAATCTGATGGAAGCTTAGCTAAAGCAATAACAGGACCAAAGGAACCGAATATCGCAACAATTCCAATAATCATTCTACCAATAGTTATAACATCCTTCTTAACTAAAATTATTCCTAATAATAATGTTATTACTATCGCAATAGATACAGAAGCTTCAGTAATAGCAGAAACGACACCTGATTTATGTTTTATAATCTTTGTTTCCTTTAATAATAAATCAGACTTTTCATTTACTTCATTTCTTCTTAAATCATTTGCGTTATTTAAAACAATATCCTTTACACCCTTAATTGAATCTAAATAATAAGCATTAAATGATGAGAAAATAGCTCTATATTTAACTCCAGATTTATTTAAAAGCTTAGATGAAACTAAAGGAACAATAATACCAATAACAATATAAAATACTAAAGCAATTAAAGTAAAATAAATAGATGAATTAATACCAACATAAATTAAAACAACTATAGAAGTCATTACTGCAATACAAATAGGTGAAATAGTATGAGCATAGAAAACCTCAAGTGTTTCAATATCAGATGTAATCATCGCGATAATTCCACCCTTTTGCTTACTCTCAAGCTTAGCAGGAGCTAATACTCTTAAAGCTTGAAATATTTTATCTCTAAGCTTAGATAATAATTTAAAAGCTATATAATGATTCGAATATTGTTCAATATATCTTAATCCACCTCTTAATAAGCCTGATAATACTGTTAAAGCAATAATCCAACCATAAGATAAGCATATTGCCTCACCTAAATATTTCGCAACACCTAAAGATGCAAAAACAGTAACACCCATTGCACATAAAAATCCTAAAGTACCATTTAAAACAGCTAAAAGCATTATATATGAAAAGCTTCCTAATAAAACTATTAGACTAGCCATAATTTTAATTCCACTTCTTCTTTTTTTCATACTATAATACCTCCTTATAGCCTTGTTCTAGATTCTTTTGAGTAATATAAAGCTTACTATAATCCTTACCAAGCTCCATAAGCTCCTTATGAGTACCATGCTCAAGAATCTCTCCATCAGATATATAATATATTTGATCAGCATTAATAACATTTTCAAGTCTATGAGAAATTACAATAACAGATTTAGTTTTAGATAATTTCTTTACATTAGCCATAATAACAGCTTCAGATTCAATATCAATATTACTTGTAGCCTCATCAAAAACATAAATATCCTTATTAGCTATTAAATTAATAGCTAATGCTAATCTTTGTTTTTGACCACCACTAATATTATTTGCATCCTCTAATATAACCTTATCTAATCCTCCATTATCTCTAATGAAATTATCAAGATTAACTAGCTTTAAAGCATTATATATCTCTTTATCAGTTACATCTATCTTAGCCATTTTAAAATTATCTCTTATTGATTCATTAAATATATAAGTATTATAAGAAACAACAGCTAAATGAGAATAATAAGATACTCTAGATAATTCCTCTAAACGCTTATCACCTACATATATTTGTCCAATATTTGTATGATTACTACCCATTAATAAATTAACAATAGTTGATTTACCACTACCAGATTCACCAACAATAGCACTTAAACCAACACTAGGGAAATTTAAAAAAACATTCTTTAAAACATCTCTTTTACCATCGTATGAGAATGTAATATTTTCAAATCTAATATCTGTACCATTAACAATACCATCACTAAAATCAGGCTCAGTAGCATTTAATAATGCTAAAACCTTCTTACCTGCTGAAGCTCCATTCATACCAATATGGAAGGCACTACCAAACGCTCTCATTGGCAAGAAGAAATCTACAGCAACTAAAATTACAAATAAAATAATTGATACATTATTACACCAGCCATTTACTAATCCTAAAATTGCAAGTGCTATACCTAATCCAGCTCCACCATATGCAACTAAATCCATAATAGTAGTTGATGCAAGTTGCATAACTAAAACCTTCATTGTAATCTTTCTAAATTCTTCAGCACTCTCATTCATCTTAATATGTCTATCCATATCAGCTTGGAATATTTTTAATTCCTTTAAGCCACTAGTAGCATCTAAGAATACATCACCCATTGAAATATATTTACTCCAATATTTAGCAAATACCTTCTTAGCATATTTAGATACTGCAACAATAGATACTGGAATTAATGGTACACAGCAAATTAACGCAACAGCACTTGGCCAGTAAAAGCCTACAGTAACACCAAATAAAATAAATGGAGCTAGCATAGCATAAAAAAACTGTGGTAAATAAGTAGAATAATAAATATCAAGTTGTTCAATACCCTCCATTGAAATTTGAGTTAAACCAGCCATATTAATTCCATCAATTTCCTTAGCACCGAGAACTAATATCTTATCATATATTTTTTCTCTTAACTCTTTCTTTACCTTTCTACCAAGTAAATCTCTAACATCATAGCTAATCTTTGTAATAATAAATCTACATATAATACAAATAGCTAAAACAATAAATATCCATATAAATTCCTTTAGGCTTTTATCTAATATTAAATAATTAATAGATAAGCAAATTAATGCTGTAATACCTAAATTAAATAAAAGACCTAAAACCATTAGTAATACAACAATAAATATATATTTCTTATTTTTACCTAATAGTTTAAATAAATCCTTATCAATCATTATTCTTTGACTCCTTCTTTATCATTTTTTTATATTTAATCATTTGAATAACATGACTAATCGAAAAAATAGGATGACTAAATAGCATTCTAGGTCCTGAATATCTCATAACCTCTTTAATCTTAAGCTTCATATCAGGCTTATAGCAATGTATTTTACAAAAGCTACAAAACTTCTTATTAACCTTAAATGGACACTTAGATAATCTAAATAAAGAATATTCCTTAAGCTCCTCACATTCTTTACAAAATTCATGCTTCTTTGTATGATGATTTCCATGACAATATATTTCAATCATCTTTGGAATTAGCTTTACCTCTTGATTCCAATGCTTAAGTTCTTTCTTTTTCTTCTTTTCTTCCTTGCTCATGAAAAAACCCCTCTTAATTAGTTAGTGAGAACTAACGAATATATTATAGTTAGTAAAAACAAACTTGTCAATAAACAATTTTACCAATAATAAGTAAAAAAATAAATATTAATTTAAATTTTATAATATTCCTTAATTAATACTAATTTATAAACTAAATAAGTATCTAAATAAAAAAAAATTCATCAATAATAACTAATCAATTTTGATGAACCATTATATATATCATTTGGTGAATTAATAAATTTATTATATTTAATTAAACACATCGGTAGATATTTAATCTCTATTCCATTTTTAATAGCAGCATCATAGCTTATTTTGTCATATAAAAGCTTAAAGGTAAATTTTGGTGTGGCCTATAATTGACGAAAACCCTGGCAGGGATTATCCGAAATATACATCTATATTTTCCATACCTAAATTATACAACAAAATGGGGTCTCTTTCCAGATTTTAAACTGGTTTGAAACCCCATTTTTGTTTATCGAGTACTGATTATTTCTTCACAGCCCCAATGTTCTGAAATCAAAATATAATATTGCCAATAATTATATAATATTATAATACCTTAATGAATCCTCAATAGCTTCAGACTTCTCAGCTGAACACTGATATTTTTAAACAGCTTCATTTGTTCTTTGTGTACCTAAACCATGCTTACGTTTAACCTCTGCAATATTATTTGATGATATTTTTAAATTATATTTATCCTTGACATACTTAATAATCATTGGATATGTTACAGTTTTTGTTTTGACATATCCATACTTTTTTGCTTCTAAAGGACTAACGACAGGTTCTCCTTTTTGAAGCAATATATAAGTGTTTTCTTTGTAATCAATTGATAAATCCTCAGCATCATCTAGTATGCTGCCATCCATTACATAATCCAAATGATCATTTTTATCTAATGAAAATTTGAAATAAATAATGTTTTGCCAAACTTTTCATCAAATCTATATTTCATATCAGAATCATTTTTAGTTTTTCCATAATATATACCAAATTTAAAAGATGTTATGCCAGCAATAATTCCTATAAATGATATACCTCCTTCAACAAAATAACAAAAACTAGTTTTATTTCCTTTACCAATAATATAGTCATCAATTGGCATTTCATTTAAAACGTAATCTTCGTTATACTTCTTTATAAAATCATTTAATTCTTGCTTTTCAGCTTTAGATGGTTTCCCCACATTCTATCTCCTACTTCCTGATTAAATATGATATACTTTTATTATAACACTAATTTACATCAACATCTACGCTATAATTTCGTTGGAAAATTTTCTGTGAAAATCAAAGTAAACCTATAATTTTTATAAAATATAATCAATAGAGAAATTCAAAAACTCAACTTTTAATATATAACATTCAATTTAATCAGCTTTATAAAGACTTTCAATAATTTTTTAACGATACTAAATTAGATATTACAATCTTTTTATTAAGTCGTATTTGTAAAAATTTTCTTTTTTTTCGAATGCGTTTTCAATATATTTATCTGGCTCTAAACAAAACTCATCAAATGACACTAAACTACAAAACGAATCATGTAATGAGTCATAAATACCATCACATTTATTCCGTTTATAATCAGTCTTAACATTCATCATGTTCTTTCTAAATAAATGATTAAAATCATAAATAGTATTTATACTCTTTTCTTTACCACAAATCTTACACATATGAATTGTCTCATGCATAAGTTCATTTTTTATTTCTGGAACATATATAGCAATTAATCCCTTAGTCTTGTTGTCATATCTATTCTCTAGTGCATATCTAACCTCATCATAGCACCAATCATCAATATTACCATAAAAATTTTTTTTATATTTCAAGGCACCCCTAGTTAATAAAATTATTACAACACTAACTTCTCTCAATTTATCATATAAATAAGATTGAATAGTATAATCCGACATTTGTGATCTATCTTTATCTTCCGAGTAATCAACACTTTCACTTTTATCTTTTAATACTTTAACCAATTCTTCTTTATATCTATTTCCATCGTTAAATCTAAAAGAAATAAATACGTTTCTACCCATCATAAACACTACCTTTCTTAATAATATTAAATATACATTCAACGATATTATCATAATTCGACTTATTATTTAATCCAAAAAAATCTTTATTAAAATTCTCTTTTTCATTGTTCATTTCTTCCCAAATAAGTTCGGCTGCACCTCCAGAAATAGCAACGGGAATAATAAGATGATTTTCTTCTTTACACATTTCATACTCTTTATATACACCATTTTTTCTGTCTTTTTTTCCACAAAAAATGATTTGAATGGTTGTGATTCCTGCCATATTATTCCTTAAGTTATCGTAAACAATTTCTTTTGCTTCAGTATTAACTTTAAAAGGAAAGGGAATTATTTTAATTGTATTCGAGAATTTTAAAATAGGACTATTAACTTTAGTATAACATCCTTCAAAATAACCATTAACAATCATTGGACCAATATTTTCACCATAACCCGTTACTATTGTATATTTATTTTTAATTAATTTTTTTGTTAATTGTTCTATGATTTTAGCTGTAAATTCATCGTACGTTTTACTCGAACCACTGATTAAAACACTTTTGCTATAAACCTTTTTTCTAATTTGAACTATTATTGAATCAATTTCTGAATATTCTTCTACTAATAAAACCTCAATACCATATTTCTTCATATCCGAAATATATAACTGTTGCTTTTTTAACTCATAAATGTACTCTTCTTCCGACATTTCTACTCCATTATATTTTTTTGATACATTTTTCATAATACAAAAATGTTGAATTGGATTTTGATTATCATAAATTTTTCTAATTTTGGCAAATATATGATTAATATCAGCATCCCTAAATCCATATCCTAAAAACAAAAAAGATTTATAGCACATTTCAGCGGTTAATTGTGATATTACTACTTGATGATTATTACAGTAATTTTCATAATCATTTCTAGCTAATACACATTCTTTTGGACTATTATATGTTCCGTGAATTTTATAAATCATTACCTCAGCATCAGAATTTATATCTCTATATGATTCGTCCGTTGTTATAACATTATAACTTCTGTCTGCAATTTTTAGTGATCTTTCAATTAATGAATCATAATTTGTTGTCCATATAGAATTAAAAGGAAGACTTGAAATCATTTTATGAATATTATTTATTTGACCAATTTCATCAGCAAAACATTTTTTAATGCTTTCATTAATTTTTGTTCTAGCCTTATTATCAATATAGTATTCAGCTAACATAATTAGATCTTTTTCTTTTGCTATGCTAAGACCTATCTCTTCTGCTTTATCAGCTAAAAAATCCTCCCACCCATAATATCCTGAAGATTTGGAAATTCCAGAGCCAATAAAAAAACTTGCCTTACCATTAATCATTTTATCTGCAAAATAGTTTATAAAGCTTTCTATTTCTTTTTTCATATTTTCTCCTTGAAAATTAATTTATTTTTTTTAATTATAACATTTTTTATGACATTTTTCATTATATAAAAACTTAAAAAACGACAAACCTTTACTTTCAGGTTACAGTTCACTCGTAAATAGGTAGCTGGTTTGGGGATGTTGGTTAAAAAGTTATCCACATTCCCTTTTTTTTGAGTCTTTTTTTCATTTTTTTGAGTTTA
>CAKQBG010000066.1 GCA_934216145.1 uncultured Anaeroplasma sp. | reverse complement strand
AATAAGCTTAAATTTTTTATTAAAATGCTTATTAATATATTCTTCTTTAGTTATTTTTTTCATTACAACCATATTTTATCTCCTTCAATTAATCATTCAAAAAAACTTTTTTATTCATTTAAATAATATAATAAAAATCATCTAAAACAAAGTTTTTTCGAATTGAGAAAAAAACAACTTTTACCCCCGACCTTAATATAAATTCTATTTAAAAATACCATTTATAAAATATTAAAATTAGAATAATCTTCTTATTAAATAAAAATAAAACCTAATCATTATCCCAGCATTTAATATAATTACTAAAGGATATTTGATTAGGTTTTTTGACCTACTCCAATTCAGTTTAAAGGAATAACTACTCAACTCGTTTTGAGGTAATCCTTTAATTTCAAAGGCGAATTTCATCATCAGCTACATTTAATATAGAGGGCCCAAAATTAATTTGTAAATGAGTATTTTTATAGACCATAATACCCCCTAATTAAAAGCACAGAAGAGATCATATTATTTATTATTGATAAAATCTATTAAAGATAGCTTTTTATATGTGTCAACCCCAATTTGAAGTATATCCATATTAAAATCAAATTTATCAGTATGTAAAAGATTAGTATTGCCACAGCCTAATAACATAAATAATGATTTATACTTTCTTGTATAACAACCAAAATCCTCAGCCTGAAGTAATGGTTTAGATAATTCATTTAAATTTAAAAAAGGCTTATAATAATAAAACAAATTAGAATCATTTAATACACTAGGATAGCTCCAATTAATATTAGTATTAATTTTATATTTACTATCCTCTAGTTCCTTAGACATTCTAATTAAAGTTGATGATAAAAGCTTAAATGTTTCATCATCAAAGGCTCTTAATGTAGCTTCAATATGAGAATTACCAGGAACAATATTTCTAGCACTTCCAGCATTCATTTTTCCAAAATTAATTAAATGAGGTGATGAAACGGTGCTTGAAAATTTATAAAAATCATTAATTAGCTTAAATGATCTTAAAATTGCATCATCATTTTCTTTTCTATTAGCAGCATGAAATTGTTCACCACTAATATCAATCGTTACCTCACCAGATGAAGCAAGCATTCCATTAGGCATTGAATAAAGCTTTCCTTCTTCTAATAAAGGCCAAATATGAAAGCCAAAGATTGCGTCTATTTTTAAATCATCTAATATATTAGATTTAATAATGTCATTAGCTCCACAATCATCTTCTTCAGATGGTTGAAATAAACAAACAATATTATGCTTTAAAAGATTTAAATTAAATGATGCCCATATTGCAAAGCCTAACAGCATAGCCATATGTCCATCATGACCACAAGCATGCATAATACCATTATTTTTTGATTTGAACGATAAATTAGTTGCTTCTAATATAGGTAAAGCATCCATATCCGATCTAAAGCATAAAGTAGTATCTAAATTTAAATTGAAATATAAAACAATAGATGTTTCTGTTGGTTCATAAATTTTGCAATTTAGATTCTTTGCAATATTTAAAATATATTCTTTTGTTTTATATTCTCTTCTACCTAATTCAGGAATTTGATGAAGAGCAATTCTAATATCTTTTACATCCATATTATTAAGCAATTAATCCCCTATAAAGACTTTGAATAGTTTTCTCATAATCCTCACAAGCAATACCAATAATGATATTAAGCTCTGATGGACCTTGAGCTAGAAGTCTAACATTAATCTTTTGTTCTCCTAAGGCTTGGAATATAGATGCACAAACACCACTTCTTTTAGCCATATTTCTACCTACAACTGCTACAAGGGCAATATTTGGATCAATTGTAACATTGGCATCTAATTCCTTTTTCAACTCTGTAACTAGCTCATATTGACATCTTTCAACATCGCCATAAGGAACTACAACTGAGAATGAATCAATACCAGATGGTACGTGCTCAATTGAAACATTATATTTTTCAAAAACAGATAAAGCTCTTCTTAAAAAGCCAATCTCACTAGACATATGATCTTTAGTTATATTAAATGATACAAAATCCTTTCTACCAGCAATACCTGTAATAATTTCACTATTATCATCTGAATGATTTTTAATTATAGTACCAGGATTATTTGGCTCATTAGTATTTTTTAAATTAATAGGAATATTTAATGATTGAACAGGGAAAACAGTTTCCTCATGTAATACAGAAGCACCCATATAAGATAATTCTCTTAATTCAGCATAAGTGATTTCTTTGATTGCCTTTGGATTAGGAACAATTCTTGGATCAGCAGCTAAAATACCAGAAACATCAGTCCAATTTTCATATAATGAAACATTTAAGCATTTAGCTAAAATAGAACCTGTTACATCAGATCCACCTCTAGATAATAATCTAACTGAACCATTAGGATAACTTCCATAAAAACCAGGAACTACTATAGAACCATATTTAGAAAAAGCAAGCTTAACATTCTTTTCAGTCTCAGCCTCATCTAATAATCCATCATAATTATATTTAAGTAAATCCTTTGCATCACAAAATGAATAGCCTAAATAATTACTCATTAATCTTGCAGTTAAATATTCTCCTCTAGATACTAAATAATCCTGACTAATATTCTTATTAAGCTCATTATGAAGCTTATTTAAATCATCCTGAATAGGATAATCAATACCTAATTCATCTCTAACACCAATGAATCTTGTTTCAATCATATTCCAAATATCCTGATAAGGTACAGAATACTTTAAATGAGCATGTAGTATATACAATAAATCTGTTATTTTAGTATCAGATGAATCTCTTTTACCTAATGCAGAAACAACAACTATTTTTCTTTTAGGGTCAGATGTTACTATATTTTTTACCTTTTCAAACTGGGTAGCACAAGATAAGCTTGAACCACCAAACTTTGTCACTACTAGCATAACTCCTCCTATTATTCCTCAAGTCCAATTAGCTTCATCGCAATTTGAACTGCATTTGTTGCGGCGCCCTTACGAACCTGATCTCCGCAGCACCATAATGTAATACCATTTTCATTAACTAAATCCTTACGAACTCTACCAACATAAACTAAATCCTGATTAGATGTAACAAGTGGCATAGGATAAATTAAATTACTCGGATCATCATAAAGCTTAACACCCTTTTCATGTGCTATAGCATTATTAATATCACTAAGTGATAGTTTATCCTCAGTAATAACAGTTAACGAAATAGAATGTGATCTAACTACAGGTACTCTTACACAAGTGCATGTAACTAAAAGCTCAGGTAGATGCATAATTTTTCTACCTTCATTTTGCATTTTCATTTCCTCTTTAGTATAGCCATTATCTAAAAATGAACCAATTTGAGGAATAACATTCTCACAAATTTGATATGGGAAAACCTTATTAGTAATTTCCTTATCATTTATAATCGCATCCATTTGATTTCTAAGCTCAATTGGCCCTTCAACACCTGCACCTGATGTAGCTTGGTAAGTAGATGCATATATAGCTTTTATTTTTGATAATTTATTAATTGCATTAATAGCTACTAAAGAGATAATAGTAGAACAATTTGGATTAGCAATTACACCTTTATTCTTAAAAATATCCTCTGGGTTAATTTCAGGAACAACTAATGGAATATCTTTATCCATTCTAAAAGCACTAGAATTATCAATAAAGACTGCACCTGAAGCAACAATATCATCCTTAAATTCTATAGCAACCGGATTTGAAGCCGCACCAAGAACAATATCTAAATTAGAAAAAGCACCATGAGTTGCTTCTATTATTATATATTCCTTACCATCATATTCTATTTTTTTACCAGCGCTTCTTTTACTAGCAAAAAGCTTAAGCTCATTAATAGGAAAATTTCTTTCCTTTAAAACATTAAGCATTTCCCTTCCAACAGCACCAGTAGCTCCCAAAATACCTACATTATATTTTTTCATTTTATTTCTCCTCGCAATGATTAAATTATACGACCATTAGAATATAAATTCAATAAAATAAAGAATAAATCCTTACTCTACATATTATTTAATGCATAATTATCATATTTGCTTATTATAAATTCCTTAAAGAATCGATAAGAGCAGTTTTCATACTAGTCTTATCATCCTTCTTTTTAATAATTCTAGCAGGAACTCCTGCAACAACAACACCCTCAGGTACATCCTCTACAACAACAGCACCTGCAGCTACAACTGAATTAGCACCAATTCTACAGCCTTCAATAACAACTGCGTTCGCACCAATTAAAACATTATCCTCTACAACAACAGGCTTAGCACTAGCAGGCTCAACAACCCCAGCCAAAACAGTACCAGCACCAATATGACAATTATTACCAACGATAGCTCTACCACCTAATACAGCACCCATATCAATCATAGTATTACTACCAATTACAGCACCAATATTAATAATAGCACCCATCATAATAACAGCACCATCTCCTATTTCAACCATATCTCTAATAATAGCACCTGGTTCAATACGAGCTTTTATGTGCATTATATCAAGTAAAGGAATAGCTGAATTTCTTCTATCAGCTTCAATTTCAATATCAATAATTGAAGACTTTACCTCTTCAATTTGAGGTAATAATAAATCAGCCTCACCAAAAACTATATATAAATCCTTATTACCAAATAGCTTACAATCCTTAAATTTTAATTCCTTATTACTCTTAATATAGCATTTAATAGGAGTTTTCTTTTTGGATTTAGCAATCATATTTATAATTTCATAAGCATCCATTATTACTTACCTCCAAATAGAACATCCTCCATGTCATAAAGACCTGGAGCCTTATCTATAAGCCAATTAGCAGCCTTAATAGCACCTACAGCGAAAATTTTCTTAGATTGAGCAGTATGCTTTAATGAAATAACCTCATCATTTCCACAATATAAAACCTCATGCTCACCTACTATTGAACCGCCTCTAATAGAATGGACACCAATCTCTTTTGGATCACGAGGAGAATAGCCCTCTCTACCATACTTTGGATAATGTGTGCTATCCATAGCGGAATTTAATAGCATTTTAGCTGTACCACTAGGTGAATCAACCTTATTATGATGATGAGCTTCAATTATTTCAATATCAAAGCTATCATTTAATATAGGTGTAACCTCCTTAACTAATCTATTAAGCAAAATAACACCTAAAGAGAAATTAGCACTTTGTAAAACTGGAGCTACCTTAGCTAATTCCTTAATCTTATTTAAATCCTCATCACTATAGCCAGTAGTAGCTAAAACTACTGGAGTATGATTTTTAGATACATAATCACAAATCATATCTAAATTTTTAGGATTAGAGAAATCGATAATAACATCAAATTTTTCCTTTGGATTATTTAAATTTTTATATGGTAATTCAATTGAAACATTACAAGCTAAATCATCCTTAAGCATATCAGAAATGATATGTCCCATTGCACCATAACCAACAACACAAGCCTTCATTATTTAATTAACTCCTTTATTCTATCAATTTCATCAGATAAAATCTTTTTATTATTACTGCTCATATAATCAAGAGGTAATCTATAGCCTCCAACATTAAAGCCTAAATAATTCATTGCTTCCTTAACTGGAATAGGATTTACCTCAATGAATAAATCATTTGTGAAAGATAAAAGCTTAAGCTGTAAATCTAAAGCTTCTTTATAATTATTATTTTCACATAATGAGCATATCTTAGCAACCTGATTAGGACAACAATTAGCTAAAACAGAAATAACACCACAAGCACCAATAGACATCATTGGAGCAATAATATCATCATTACCAGATAGCATATGGAAATCATTTGATAAATACTCACTAACCTTTATACTATAACTAATATTACCTGAAGCCTCCTTAATACCCCAAATATTTGGATGCTTAGATAAAACACTAATAGCATTTAAAGAAATACTCATACCAGTTCTAGATGGAACATTATACATAATAACAGGACATTTAGAATTATCAGCTACCATAGTAAAATGCTTAATTAAACCAGATTCATTTGTTTTATTATAATATGGAGTAATAACTAATACATAATCAGCACCAAGCTCTGAATACTTCTTAGACATCTTAACAGCCTTATCAGTCTCATTAGAACCACTACCAACAATAAGTGGCACTCTTTTATTAACCTTTTCTACTGCATATTTAACAATCTTTTCTTCCTCTTCGAAAGTTAATGTAGATGCTTCACCAGTAGTACCTAAAATACAAATACCACCTGTACTATTTTCAATATGATATTCAAATAATTCACCAAATTTTTCATAATTTACACTTCCATCCTCATTAAAAGGTGTAACAAGTGCAACAATACTTCCCTTAAGCATATTAGTCCTCCTTATATTCACATGTAAATACACTAACCGCAGGGCCGGTCATAAATACATTTCCTTTTTTATCAATTTCAATATCTAAGTAACCAAGCTCTAATAATACTCTAGCCTTAGGCTTTGTATACCCTAGCTTAGCAGTTGTAACTAAAGCACTACAACATCCAGTACCACAAGCTAATGTCCATCCAACTCCTCTTTCGTAGGTTCTAACCTCTAGAGTTGACTTATCAATAACCTTTACAAAATTAACATTAGTCTTTTTAGAAAATAATCTATAATTACAAATTTCATCAGCATACTGTAATACTCTATCATCAAAGGAATCAACAAAAATAACAGTATGAACAGTTCCCATAAAAAATGAATAAATTGGAATTTCTAGATCATCAATACTAATAATTCTATCAAAGCAATTCATACAATCAGAAGCATGAATCATCGCATTACTGAAATTAGGCTTTCCCATATTAACCTTAACCATAAAAGGATCATCTTGTGTAACCTCTAAATGTAATACACCAGCTCCAGTAATACAATCAAAAAGTTTTCCTCTAAAAAGTTTATGCTCATAAGCATATTTGCTGAAGCATCTAATACCATTACCACACATTGGTGCCATACTTCCATCTTGATTATAGAATAGCATTTCTAATGGATTTGATTTAACAACGATCATTCCATCACTACCAACACCTGTTTTTCTATTACAAATTTTTATAGCTAAAGACTTATAATCCTTATTTTCCTCATATGGAATAACACAAAAATCATTTCCACAACCATGCATTTTTTCAACGATCATTATATTTCCCTCTTTATTAAATCCTCATAGTTTTGTCTTTTCGATACTAAGTAATCCTTTTCTTCATCAACAAAGACTACTGCAGGAGTTAAAGCTTTATTATAATTGCTACTCATTGAATAACCATAAGCTCCTGTTGATGTAACTACTAATAAATCCTTACTATTAGCCTTAGGTAAAGAATAGTTCTCAATAATAATATCTCCACTTTCACAGCATTTACCAGCTATTGTAACTGTTTCAGTTTTTTCATCATTCTCTTTTCCAACAATAAAGGCATCATATTTAGCTTGATATAAAGCTGGTCTAATATTATCAGTCATTCCTCCATCAATAAAATAATATTCTTTATTAGGAGTTTTCTTGATAAATCCAATAGTATATAAAGTAGATCCAGCTTCACATACAATACTTCTACCTGGTTCAATTAATAACTTTGTTACAGAAATATTCTCTTCTTTTAAAATTTCATCAGTAAATTCAACAAGGCTTTTCGCAATAATATCTAATGAAATTGGCTTATCTTCATTTGTATAAAAAGCTCCAAAACCTCCACCTAAATTTAAAGCAAGTGGATAATTAAATTCTTTAGCAATATCAACAAGTTTTTTTATCTCAGCTTTATAGGCATCAAGTCCAAATATTTGAGAACCAATATGAGAATGTAAGCCTATAAGTTTAATATCATTAGAAGAATTTATAATTTTAAGCATTTCTTTATAATCATTTGAAGCATATAAAATACCAAATTTAGAATCAATATGAGAAGTTACAATATACTTATGAGTATGTGCTTCTATTCCTAAATTTAATCTAATCATAATATTCTGAGTTTTATTTAAATCCTTACAAATAGAATCTAATAGTTCAAGTTCCATTAAATTATCAATTATTATTGTACCAACTCCATGTTCTACTGCGAACTGTAATTCCTCATATGATTTATTGTTACCATGAAAATAAATTTTTTTCATATCAAAGTCGACACTTAAAGCTGTATAAAGCTCACCTAATGATACAACATCTAATGATAAACCTTTTTTAGCAATTATTCTAAGCATTTCTTTAATAGAAAAAGCCTTAGAAGCATAAATAATTTCAGTTGAATATAAATCCGATTTGAAATTATTCTTAAGTATATCAATTCTATTATTGATAATAGTAGTATCATATACATATAAAGGTGTATTGTACTTTTCTTTTAATAATGTATAATTTATTTTCATAAAAACCTCCAAAAAAAAACGAGCACGAGAGGTGCTCAAATAATTACATAATTAGCTCCTCTACATTATAATAATGTAGGAGTAATATAAGTATTTCCTATATTACCATAGTAGACTTTGCCAAGGCTACTATTCGGCAATGGTTACCTTTCATATGCTTCTTAGAACGCCTTCTCCACATATTACTAATTTGCATTGCTACCTCTAACAATATTGACTTGATTCTAACATAAATTTATATTTTTGTAAACATTAAGTTATATTTATAACACTACATTTTATATAAATAATTTCATTTTATTAATTTATATTACTTAACTGATTAATAAATAATTAAAAAGGAGGTGTGAAAAAATAGATTTTTTTAAATCTATAATGTTCACACCTCCTTTTGGTCTAGATTAATACTAT
>CAKQBG010000065.1 GCA_934216145.1 uncultured Anaeroplasma sp. | reverse complement strand
TAATATAATATTTTGAACTATAAATTTTATCTTTACTATAAATTCAAATAGTAGTATGATACATGTATATTTGTAAATATAGGAGTCAAAAAATGAAAAAAATTATACCTTCATTTATTATTTTAGGAACAAGTTTAATTTGTCTTGCTTCTTGTAATATTAAAAAAGCATCAAATTCTAGCAATAATATAACTAATTCCACTACCACAAGTAATATTACAACTAATCCAAACATTCCTGCTAGTTCAGCTAATACTACAAATTCAAATAATTCAACATCTAAACCAACTAGTAGTCCAAGTAGTTCTACATCTAAGCCAACTAGTAATCCAAGTAGTTCTACATCTAAACCAACTAGTAATCCAAGTAGTTCTACATCTAATACATCAATTCCTTCATCTTCATCTACTAATATAGAATATAATCTTGATTTAACTAAGATTACTACAGCATCTGATACAGCCAAGCTCACAACAGAAACATTAAATAATTCTTTTTTAACAGTTATTAATAGTAATTATGTCACAGCTAGATATAATACTAAAAAAAATGAAAATTATTGTATTGAAAATAAGAATGCCAATTTAAAAGTTACTTTTAAAGGAACTGGTACAATAACAATTGGTTATAGTTCTACAGGTAATACTAATAATTCACGTATTAGATTAGTTAATTCAAATGGCGAATATATTACTGCAACATCATATTTAGGATATACATATATATCAAATGAATCATCTTATGAAATAGTAGGAACAACAAAAAAGGATATAACATTTAATATTACAACCCCAGGAGACTATTTCATTGATTGTGTTTCTGCATCAACAAATCGTGGTGGAAGAATCTATTCTATCAAAATGACTGATACTTATAATTCATCAACTCCATCATCTACTACAAAGCCAACTTCAACATCTACTCCAACTTTTACCACATCTAGTTCATCAAATACAACAAGTACTCCTTCAATAGATATTCCAGATTCAGATAAAACTGAAATTGAAATAATTGAAGCTAACGATTATGGAAATAGCTGTTATGGAATATTTAGTCCAATAATAAATCATGAAAATTCTAGTGATTATACTATTAGCTATAAAAAAGCAAATACTAGTGATTATATAACCTTAGACAAAGAATTATTAAGAAAAGAAAATAATAATTTTAGATATGATATTGTTGGATTAACAAAAGGTGAATATACAATTAGAATTCAAGCAAAGAATACTGTATATAAGGAATATACTACATTTATTTCAGAATATGATAAATCAGGCTATGCTCATTTTAATTATAATTCTGGTATTGGTGCTTATAATAATGATGGATCATTAAAGGATAATTCTATAGTTTTATATGTAACTGAAGAAAATAAAAATACAATATCTATAGTTTATAATAATAAAACCTATACTGGTATTGTAAATATATTAGTAAATGCTAAAAATATAAATGTTCCAATTGATGTTAGATTTATTGGTAAGGTATCAGCTGCTACTTGGAATGAATTAATTAATAAGGCTTATACAGAAGCAACTACTTCTACAATAAAAGGAGCAAATGGAAAATATTTATCATTAAAGGGCTATAGTCAAGAAGAAATAATTTCTAATGGCTTTAATACATTAAATGAAACAAGCTATTCTAAATTAAATGGTTTAACTAATAAAGTTCTTTATGATAGCTCTAAAAAGGAATTTGATTCTTATTATAATATGTGTGATATAAGCGAAGCTAAAAATCTCACATTAGAAGGAATAGGAAATGATTCTGAAATATTCCAATGGGGATTCGAATTTAAAAAATGTAATTCTATTGAGGTTAGAAATCTAATATTTACAGATTATACTGAAGACGCAATTGGCTTTGAAGGATCAAAGAGTGATATAGCATCATCAGGCAATTATTGGATTCATAACTGTGATTTTAATGTTGGAAAGAATTACTGGGATGTTTGTAGTGAACAAGATAAGCATGATGGTGATGGATCTACCGATATTAAATATTGTCATAATATAACAGTATCATACTGTGTTTATAATGCTACTCATAAAACAAATCTAATTGGTGCAAATCAAGATTCATTACAATATAATATTACATTACATCATAATTATTATAATCAAGCATCTCAAAGATTGCCTTTAGTTAGACAAACTAATCTTCATTCCTATAATAATTATTTTTTAGGTAATAAAAATTCACTATCAGGTATTAGTGTTAGATCTAATTCTTATTCATTAATAGAAAATTGCTATTTTGAAAATATGAAAAATCCAATTGAACTAAGAGATGATAGAGATAATGATTCCTATAGAGGATACGCAGTAAAGGCTATTGGTAATTATTTTATTAACTGCAATGTTTTCTCTAAAACAAGCAGTGGTAAAATTCAAAATGGAATTATGGAAAATAACACAACTGATAGAAAAGCACGATTTACAAACACTTGTAAGGCAGATGGAAAAACAGATATGTCTTCTTTTGATATTAATACATCGTTATTCTATTATGATTCAATAAATAATAAATCTAAGGTAGACAATATGCTAGAATCTACTGATGTAAAAGAATTTGTCTTAAAATACGCTGGATTATGTGGCGGTAAAATAATAAACTATTATAGCTAAATAATACATCTCGAGGATTAATTTCCTCGAGTTTTTTATTATTTTGTCAAAAGTACATTTTTAACATAATCAATTTAAAAATAATCACTAAAACGCTTTTATAATTTTCATAAAAACGCTTTACTATTAAAAAGAATAATGCTATAATTGATGTATAGTTTTTTGAAAAAACGCTTTCAAACAACAAGAAGGAGAATTATAAATGAAAAAGAAAAAAATTTTAGCTAGTTTAGTTCTAGCATCAGCTGCTTTATCATTAGCAGCATGTGGTGGTGGAGAAAATCCATCTTCTCAACCTTCAAAGACAAGTCCTAGTACTCCTAGTGCTACAAGTACACCAAGCGCTACATCAACTCCTAGTGCAACTTCTAAGCCTAGTGCAACTTCTAAGCCTAGTGCAACAAGTGCTCCTACTAGTACCCCTACAAGTACTACAGTTGCACCTGAAAAAAATTCAATCTCATTAAAGCTTCACTATAAACCAGGCGATGCTGCTTATGATAAGGATGTAACATTAAAGCTTGAAAAGGATGAAATCAGTGGTGAAAAATTCGCTAGATTTGATGAAAGACCAACCGATAGCTATAAGAGCTTTGAAAATTGGTATCTTGATGAAGCATTAACAAAATTAGCTCCAACTGATTTCACTGACGATGCTGAATTATATGCTAAATGGACAGAAAGTACAAAGAAAGCCGAATTCTATTCATTTATCACTAATGATTTAAGTGTTGGTGTTTTAAGCCAAGACACAACTGTTGCTGGTATTTATACATTAGGTAAGGGTACTGAAATTAGAAGCCGTAAATGTACTGGTACTGGTGCAAAAGATACAAGCATTTCTGGTACTCAATCAATAAAAATGAATGGTACAAACGCAAAAATCACTATTGAAATTCCTGCTGATGGTAATTTAAACATTGGTTGTCAAAATAGTTCATCTAGTGCTGCATCATCATTAACAATAGTAGATGATAAAGGTAATTCTTACAATCAAGTAGCTTATAATACAGGCGAACATACGAAAGAAATTATTAAGTATACAGTTCCTGTAACAGCTGGTACATATACAATTACTAGTGGTGTTGGTACTGTTGATATTTATGATATTTATTTCTCATGTGAATTAGAAAATTCACCTGTAGAAAGTATATCTGTAACTAATGCTGGTACTGTTAATTATATTGAAGGTACTACATATTTAAATAAAACAGGTATGTCATTCAATGTTAATTATGAAAATAAAACTTCAGAAGCTCTAGATTCTTCTAAAGTTACATTAGATACAAGCACATTAGATATGACTACTCCTGGTGTTTATACTGTAAAAGCTTCTTATACTTTTGAAGAAACATTATATGGTACTAAGGCAAATAAGACATTAACAGATGAGTTTAAGGTTTATGTTTATGGATTAGATTCTATTAAACTAGGCTTCAATGCAATTGATAAGGGTCCAAATACTTCTGCTGGAAATGGAACTTATGTAAACAATACTGTTCAACAAGTATATAAGACTGGCGATAGCTATTCATACGAAAATTTAACAGTAACTGCAATTGGTAAAATTAGTTATGAAAATACAGAATTAGTAAAGGAATTCATATTACCTACTGGATATTCAATTGACAATGAAACTTCATTCAGTAAGGAAGGCGTAAAGAAGACAATTACAGTTTCATATTCTTCTAATAATAAAACAAAGAGTACTGAATACAATGTTTATGTTGTTTCTGAAGCTCCAAGCATTGTTAATAACGTTGTTCAAGTAGCTGTTAATAAAGACTATGAAGGTGACGTTGGTACAGTAGTTGATGGCTTTAACACTTTCACAACTATCCAACAAGCATTAGATTATTTAGAGTGTTACAAAACAACAATTGATGGTAAAGCAATCACATTAAAGATTGGTGCTGGTACTTATAATGAAAAGCTAGAATTCACATTACCAAATATGACAGTTGTTGGTGCTGGTAAAGACCAAACTATCATTGAATGGGATTCATTATATGGTATTACTGATGAATCAGGATATGTAAATGTTACTGATTCAACTCAAACAGTTGCAGTAAGAGAAAGTGCTGAAAACTTCACTATTTCTGGTGTAACTATTTCTAATTACTGGAATGATAGATCTAAATATATTTCTTCTGGTGTTTATGGTGCTTCTGAAGGAAAGAATGCTTCAGAACATAGAGCTCTTGCCCTTTTAGTTCAATCAGATAAATTTATTATGGACGATTGTAAGCTTTTAGGTTTACAAGATACAGTTGAATTATTCAAAGGTCGTCAATTAATTAAAAATACATACATTTGTGGTACAACAGATTTCATCTTTGGTACAAACAATACAACATTATTCCAAGGCTGTACAATTGAGGTTAAGGCTTCTGAGGATAATAAGTCTGGTGGATATGTAACAGCATTTAAGGGTAGCAGCAAGGGTGCTAGTGATGCAGTTGAATATGGTGCAATCTTCAATGAATGTACATTTAAAGCTGAAGCAGGTGTTCCTGATTATTCAGTAGCAATCGCTCGTCCTTGGGGACAATATAGTGCTGTTGCAGTAGTAAATTCTACATTAACTAAGTGTGTTGCAAAGGGTATTACTACAACTACTCAAAAGAATGCTTACACTAAGGTAGATACAGCTACAGTTACTGCTCCAGTAGAGGGTCAAACATATTATGTTCTAGAAGGTACAAAATATGTAGTAGCTAGTGTTACTGCTTGGGCTGAGGATGTTGAATACTATACTCAAACTGCTGAAGCTTCTCGTTATTATAACGGATTAAGTAAAACAGCATTTGACCTAGATAGTAATCATTTACCAACAGTTAAATTAGCTGAGTATAACAACCAAGGTGATGGTGCTATGACTAAAGAGGAATTAGCTAAGATTGTAGGAACATACACTAACGCAGAAGGACAAACAGTAAATGTTTCATTAATTAAGTATTTAACAAATAAAGAAGCTGCTGCTATAGTAGATCAAAAGGTTATCTTTGCATCAGTTAATGGTAATGTATCATATTCAGATTCTTGGGCTGGTGATATAGAAACAGACGCTACCGTTAAATTAATGGATGGAGAAAATGTAATTGGAACAATTAAAGATTTAGTATCAGGAACATCTTTAACTGAAGATCAATTAAATGAATTAATTACTGAAACTCCTGTTGGAATGAAACTTGGTGGATTCTATTCTGATGCTGAATTAACTAAATCATATGACTTTTCTTCAAGTATAGTATCAGGTGAAAATATTGTATATATTAAATGGATTAGCGCTACTAATTTAGAAACTGAATCATTTAATTTTGATAATATACCAGATGATACAAATTGGAATACAAACGTTAAATTAGGTGATTATATAACATTAGTTAACTCTAGTAGTAAAAAATTCACTAAAGATAAAAGTAATAAAGACATTACAAATGCTCTTGGCGAAAAATATACAACAACTTATAGATTAAAAACAGGTGGAGCTAGTGATGATAGTGGTAAATATATAGAAATTGATTTATCTAATTTCTCAGGTTATGTTTACATTGAGGTATGGGCTATAACTGGTAGTAGTACACAAGCAAGAACAGGACAAATTAGAAAAGGTTCAGTATCAAGTGAATCTATTCAAACAATTAATTGTCCTGCTGGAACTGAAGTAACAAGTACTAAAGTTTTAGTAAGTTGTGGAAGTAAATATTATATTACTGCAGATGCTTCAATTAATTACTATGGAATAAATATTATTAAAGATACAACTGTAAGAACAAATACAACTTGGTCTTTCCGTACAGATACAACAACTGGAAATGAAATTTCTACAATTGTTCAAAGTACTACTGAGACTCTTGCTGATGGCAAATTAGTTGTTGATGCTACTACTGGTAAATTTTCTCCACGTAATCAACAATGGGCTCAATTAAATGCTACAACTAAGT
Organism: uncultured Anaeroplasma sp.; assembly: GCA_934216145.1. Lineage (GTDB taxonomy): Bacteria > Bacillota_I > Bacilli_A > Acholeplasmatales > Anaeroplasmataceae > Anaeroplasma. Next base: position 2,933 of record CAKQBG010000065.1, on the reverse strand, counting down.
TAACTTTCAAAGTAGCAAAGGGTGCTACAGTTACTATTAATTGCTATAATAATGGTTATACAGTAAATGGTAATGCTGCTACTGATAAAACAACAACTTATACAGCAACAGAAGATACAACAATTGAGGTAGTTGCTACTGAAAATACTTATATTGATTCAATTGTAATTACTTACGCTGAATAATCTATAAAGATAATTATGTAAATTAGAAGACTCAACTTGGGTCTTCTTTTTTCTTTTTAATTAAAAAATTTAACAATTAAAGAAATCAAAAAATAATATAAAAACTACATTATTGTAAGATATTAGGTTAATTATATTCATATCTCTTTTTATTATCATACATTCATTTAATTTCACAACAAAATAAAACAACTATCTACATTAGCCTTAAAACTAACATAAATAGCTGTTTTTTTAATTTTTATTTACTTATCCTATATTAATATTACTTCTTACATAAATCCTTGATAGAAACATAATCATCAGTATTAGAAAGAGTTGGCTTTTTAGCACTATAATCAAATTCAAGTTTAAAGTTCATATCAAGTGCATTAATATTAGCATCCGTAATATCTTCATCACTAGCTAAAGATTTTTGAATTGCTTCCTTAACCTCTTCAGTTTTTGCTTCTAATTTAACAAGTAAATTAGTTGCTACATTAACTCTAATATTAAGAATAATCTTTGCAGAACCAATAATTTCTACCATATCTGCTAAGCTAGATGCTGTTTCAAGATCAACTTCTTTAATTACATTATAAAGATCATTAATACTTGAATTAACTGAAAACTCAACCTAATTACTTGAAATACTACTAATTGTAATGCCTAATTTCTCACAAAGTATTTTTGTATCAAATTTAGCATTTAAATCAGCAAATATCTCATCTAAATCACTAAAATCAACATCCGATGGAAGAGTAACATTATCACCTGTTGCACTAAGTATATATTTTAATTCAGAATATGATAAATATGATTTAGCTTCACTTGGTACTTCATCACCCAAATCTATGCTCTTCCAAGATAAATACACAGTCTTATCTTGATTAAATGCATTTATATTCGCTTTAAAATCACATTTTGTAGTTTGGATAACACCAAGCATATATTTTTCCTTAGTATCATAATTAAGCTTAATGTTACTATTTAAATAAAAATCTGCTAGAACATTAGTCTCACATGTTAAACTAGAATATACTTCTCCTGATTCATCAAGCTTTATCTTAGTATATAAATCACCATTTGTTGTATCAACATTAAAATATATATTTTGTTTAATACCAACATCAGTAATACTTGAAGTATCAGACTTAACATTTCCTAATGCATCTAAATCTTTTGCAACCTCATTAGCACCATCTGTCTTTGTAACATTAACTACACTTCCAGAAAAATCAGTAATTTGAACTGCTGAATCATAGCTTGCAAGTGCTATAGCAGATGCTAAAGCTATAGCTCCTAATAAAATTTTTTTTCATTTTTCGCACCTCTTTTCTACTTATGTTATAATTAATAAACTTTTCATTTTCAATATTAATTATAAAATAATAAACATATGTTTTGCTTTTTTATAAATAGTACTATTTTATATAAGAATCCTCTTTTTTATTTTAAAACACCATATTTTTATTTGTTTTTAAAAATAATATTCTTATACCATATATAGTTAAAGCTTAAAAATACAGTCATTTTTAATACAAATTAAGTGTGTTTTCAATAAATATAAGCATAAAAAAACAACCTCAATTAGAACTAAACTAATCAAGGTTGTTTTTTATTATTTACTTTTTATTAGTTGAATAACCAATTAATGGTTTTAAAATCAATGAAGCATCAGTATAACCTTCAGTTGATACTGTTGGCTTTTTAGCATTATAATCAAAATCTAACTTAAAGTTTATATCTGCTTTATTAACTGTTACTTTAGTTTCTGCTGAATTAGATAATGCTTCTTTTAATCCTGTAGTCTTAAAATCAATCTTAACAGGTAATGTTGTGATAGTATTGACTCTAACATAAAATTCAATACCAGCTGTACCTATTGTTTGGCTAATATTATCAAGATTCTCTGCTTGTTCTGTCCAAACTTCTTTTAGCATATCACAAATATCTTTAACTGTACATTTAATAGAAAATTCAATCTCATTTCCTGATGTAGCTGAAATTGTAATACCAAGTTTTTCACAAATTGTCTTTGTATCAAATTTAGTCTTTAAAGTTGTAATAATTTCATTAAAATCATTACCTTCAAAATCAAAATCTGGTAACTCTTTACCAACCATAGAAGAATATAAGTCTTTTAAAGTATCTTCTGATAGATAATACTTACCTTCTTCAGGAATAGTTTGATCTGTTAATTTTAAACCACTCCATGATGCATAAACTTTATTATCGTTATTAAATGCTGTAACTTTTACATTAGAATCTGTCTTAAATGAAGTAGTTACATTTTGATAACTATAATTAAAATCTAAATTTAAGCCAATATTACTATTCATATAGAATTCAGCCAATGATTTTGTTGATTCATTATTTAAAGCAAAAAATAAATCTCCATTATTAGAAATGTTAGCCTTAACATATGATGTTTCATCTTGATAAATATCTAAGACTATATTAGCTGATTGTTTAATTCCAACTCCCTTAATATTTGATACATCAGGCTCAACATTTTCTAAAGCATCTAAGGCTTTTGCAACTTCATTAGCATCATCTGTCTTTGTAACATTAACTACACTACCAGAAGCATCAGTAATTTGAGCTGCTGAATCACAGCTTGCAAGTGCTATAGCAGATGCTAAAGCTATAGCTCCTAATAAAAACTTTTTTTTCATTTTTCGCACCCCTTTTCTATTTATATTATAATTAATAATTTTTTCATTTTCAATATTAATTATCAAATAATAAACATATGCTTTACTTTTG
>CAKQBG010000064.1 GCA_934216145.1 uncultured Anaeroplasma sp. | reverse complement strand
TTCCTATTTTCTTATTTCTTTAAATTCTTAGGTAGCTACCTACCTACCAAACTACCTCAGTTTGGAAAGAGCCTTAATAGCTAGAGGAATTAATCAATCATTTTCTAGAAAAGAAAACTATATAGATAATTCATTAATGGAAAAAGAAAAGGCTTATGTCCATTAGAGTATAGACAACAAGCCTTATCATAATATTAAATTACTTAGTCCAATTTATTTAGTACTCAACATAGCTCTCCATTTTAAATACTAAGCTTGTTCGTTAGCAAGCTTTTTCTTTTGATCCTCATTAATTAATTCTTGAATTACTAAATCAAGCTTACCATCAATAATTGCGTCTAATCTATTAATAGAAAAACCAATTCTATGATCAGTAACTCTATTTTGTGGATAATTATATGTTCTAATCTTCTCTGATCTTTCACCATGTCCAATTAAAGCCTGACGAGTTGCACCAGTCTTTTCAGCTTCCTCTTCTAGCATACGCTCATAGATACGAGTACGTAATAGATTCATAGCTGTAGCTTTATTTTCATGCTGTGAACGATATATTTGACATGCAACATAATCACCAGTTGGTATATATGTAACACGTACTGCTGAATAGGTAGTATTTACTCCTTGTCCACCAGGACCTGAAGAACAGAAGGTATCAATTCTTAAATCCTTCTCCTCAAGCTTAAAGTCAATTTCTTCTGCCTCTGGCATAACTAAAACTGTTGCGATAGATGTTTGAATTCTACCATTTGCTTCAGTTTCAGGAATACGCTGTACACGATGTCCACCTGATTCAAACTTTAAATATGAATATACACTTTCACCTGAAACCTTAAATGAAATTTGAGAATATCCACCTTGCTCTGATGGCATTGCATCATAAACCTCAATCTTCCAGCCCTTTGATTCAGCATATTTTGAATACATTCTGAATAAATCTCCTGCGAAGATATTAGCCTCATCTCCACCAACTGCTCCTCTAATTTCAACAACAACGTCCTTTTCATCATTAGGATCCTTTGGTATTAATAAAATCTTGATATCCTCTTCTAATTGCTTTAATCTAGCTTCAGTTTCACTAAGCTCAGCATCAGCCATTTCTGCTAATTCTAAATCTCCTGATTTTTTCATTTCCTTTAAATCAGGAATAGTATTTTTTAAATCCTTCATTTCATGATAAAGATTAACAACCTTTTCTAAAGATCTTTGTTCCTTTGATAATGCGGTTAATCTTTTAATATCACAAACAACCTCTTGTTGAGTAAGAAGCTCATTAATCTCATTATAGCGAGCTTCCATTGCTTTTAAACGGTCTTCCATCTTGTTAGTCCTCTTCCTTTTTCTCTTTAAATCTTTGATACTCACCTGTAAAGATAAATGGTAAGCCCTCTGATGTAGAACCAGAACGGTTCTTTGAAACAATCAAATCCGCTTCACCTTTACGCTCAGATGATTTATTATAATAATCCTCACGATATAAAAACATAACAATATCAGCATCCTGCTCAATAGAACCTGAATCACGAAGATCTGACATCATAGGCTTTTTATCCTCTCTTTGCTCAACAGCACGAGATAATTGTGATAATGCTAAAACAGGGATTTCTAGCTCACGCGCCATTAGCTTTAGGCTTCTTGTAATCTTAGAAACCTTTTCCATTTGAGATGCATTCTTAGTAGATGAATTTCCTTCAATTAATTGTAAATAATCTATTACAACGAAATCTAAGCCATCATCAGCCTTTAGCTTACGACATTTAGCACGAATAGATGAAACAGTAGTTGATGATGAATCATCAAAATACATATCCATTCCCGCAAGCTTAGCACAGCTTGTATTGAATCTAATCCAATCAGGCTTAGCAATATGTCCATTTTTAATTTGACCAAGCTTAATAGAGCTATCAGCCGCTACCATACGCTCAACTAGCTGCTCAGCAGACATTTCTAGTGAGAATATCGCAACTCTTGCATGACCTCCGTTATTCTTGTTTGCTATATTAACAGCTAAATTCATAGCCATTGCAGATTTACCCATTGCTGGACGTGCTGCTAATATTAATAAAGCACCATTTTGAAAGCCTTGTGTTATTTTATTAAGGCTTGAAAAACCTGTATCTAATCCAATAACATCTTCAGTTCTTTTCGCATTGGCCTCTGTGTTTTCTAATACATTTTTAGAAACATCTGATATATGCTTAAATTGTTCAACCTTTCTATTTTTTGATAAATCAAAAATCTCTCTTTCAATTGAATCAATATAATCAGCCGCAGAAACATCATTATCGTAGCCCTTTTGAGCTAAGATATTTAATGTCGCAATAGCCTTTCTTCTTAACGAAGCATTTAATATTAAATCAATATAAGTTTCAACATTTGCAGTTGAATATCCAGCATTTGCAATTTTAGTAATATAATCAAAGCCACCTGCTTGATCAAATAAATTAATTTTAGTTAATCTCGCTATAACAGTAGTTGCATCTATAGCCTTATTCTCTTTAGATAAATCTACCATTGCACGATATAAAACTCTAGTTTTATTATCATAAAAATCATCAGGTGACATCAAGTCTGACACTTGAAATATTAAATTTTGATCAAGAAATATACATCCAAGTAATGCTATTTCAGCATCTACTTCACTTGGAACTACAGGAGCATTAATCATAAATAACCTCTTTATTTTTCAACAACTTTAACTGTAAATGACGCAATAATATCTGTATCAATCTTAGCATTTACAGTATACATACCTACTGAATTAATATCAGCTGAAATTTCAAGCTTTTGCTTATCAATAACAATACCTGCTTGACGCTCAAATTCCTCACTAATTTGCTTAGTAGTAATATGTCCGAAGCTCTTTCCATTAGGACCAACCTTAATTTGAATAACAATAGTTTTATCCTGAATATCATCCTTTAGTCTTTCTAATAGAGCTCTTCTATTTTTAGCTTCCTCTTTTTCTTTTTCCTTTCGTTCATTAAATTCCTTCATATTTTCTGGTGTTGCTTGTTCAGCAAGCTTATTAATTAGTAAATAGTTACCATAACCATTACTTACTTCAATGATTTGATCCTTTAAACCTTTACCCTTAACATCAGCTAATAAAATTACCTTCATCTTGCCATCTCCTCCTTCAATATACTCTAATTTTAAAATTTCCTCTAAATCAGCCTTAAGCTCTAATGCATTCTTTTCCTTAGTTTGCATTGCAGCAGAGTTAAAATGTCCTCCACCACCCATCATCTCCATGATAGATTGAACATTAATTCCATCTCCTAAGCTTCTTGCTGAAATACCATAAAGATCATCTTCAATCTTACCAATAGTAAATGATGCCTCAACACCCTCAATAGTTAACTGCTTATCTGAAATCTTCGCAAGTGTTGTACGATCTTGAATCTTTACACTATCATCTAAGCATACAATTGCGAATCTTTCACCAAATATTTCAACATTCATTAATGCTTGTGCTAATACTCTTTCAATTTCAATATTCTCCTGTAATAGCTTACGAACGAATATCATATCAGCACCCATATCCTTTAATTCACCAGCTGCCTGGAATGTTCTAACACCAGAACGAACTGTAAAATTATTAGTATCAACAATAATACCAGCAAGCATAATAGATGCCTCAAGTGGCGATACAGTAATCTTGTTTTGATTATCAAGCTGATTTCTTCCATAAATTTCCTGATCAAGCTGATTTCCATCCTTCTTAGGAGTATAGAATTGGAACATTTCAGTTACAAGCTCTACAGCAGATGATGCAGAGGTTTCAACATAATAATTTGAATATTTCTCATATCCTGGGTTACCAGCTCTATGATGATCAATTACAGAATATTTCGGAATTAATTTAAATATCTCTGGGAACATAACCATTTTAGGTGACTGAGTATCTGTAATGATTAACAATGTATTTTGAGTAATCATATTATTCATAGCCTCTTCAGGAGAAACAAAAGCCGCACTTAAACTAGCATCCTTTTTAATTCTACTATAAATCTTCTTAACCGTAACATCAGCCCTATTAGGATCAAAAATCATCTTTGCTTCCTTACCTGATGCAATAGCTAAATGATATACAGCTATCATAGAACCAATCGCGTCACAATCAGCAAAATTATGGCACATAATTAATACATTATCACTAGATTCAATATCACTCTTAAATGCTAATGCTTGTCTACGAACCTCAACAAGTGTATTCTTCTCCTGAGAATTTAAGCTACCACCAAAGTACTTAATCTTTTCTCCCTCAATATTAACAACAATCTGATCTCCACCACGCTTCTCAGCTAAGTCTAAAGCGTTTTGAGCTATTTCACCTAAGCTTAAAGAATCAAGATCCCAACAGCCAATACCCATTGAAATAGAAGCCATTAAGTGATTTTCGTTTGAAATAGCACGAATATTATTAATGAATGAGAACTTGTCCTCAATCATCTTATCTAGATTTTCTCTATCAAAGGTAATCATCATTCTATCATCAGATAATGTTTGTAAATAACAACTATGTTCATTAGCGTATTTAGAAATAGCACCCAAAATACTACCTCTAATCTCAGCCTTTTCCTTCATATCATAGGTCTTTAAGAAATCATCAAGATTATCTAATCCTATAATACCAATTGCCATTACTCTAGCATTATATCTCTTCTTTAGATTTTCTCTTTCAGTAACATCAAAGAAATATAAGGTTCTATTATTTTTATTTTGAACTATATCATAATTCTTATCGTCATACTCAATAGTAAACTGATTTTTACTTTCTAAGACATTTTTATAAATATCATCACTAAGCTTATCTAATCTACTAGGGCTTTCTGAAACCTTAAATCCAAAAATATCATCAATATAATGATTAGCCCATGATGATATATAATCATTATCATAAATTAATATACCAACAGGAAGACTATTAAATACCTCATCTCCAGCTTTATTAATATGATATGAAATCTCTGTCCATTTCTTTAACCTTATATTTAAATCATTAATCTTAGTTCTATTCTTTGTTACTAATAGCATAGCTAAAAAACAAAAAACTAATAAAATAGATATAAAAGCTATAGCTATCATAGTAATAAATAAATTCTTATTGCCAATATTCTCTACTCCAGAAAATAATTCCCTACCACTTGTATAGCCAAAATAGCAGCAAACTACAGCTAATGTAAAAAATAAAATGATTAACAACCAATACATTAAAATTTTATTTTTCAAAATATAACCTCCTTTAGGATTTTAATATATGAAAAACATCCACTTAATTATAGCAAAAAAGGGAAACATAATCAATAAAAAGCTATCTCCATACCTTTTCACAAATTCATTCCATAAAATAAATATACTATAATTATTAATCATTTAGCTACACTTTGAATATCCTGAAGCTCAAAACGATATTTTTGTTTAACATTAGGATATTTCTCATAGTCAACCTCACTTAAAAACATCTTCTTAGGTCTAACCCATAATCCACAATCCCCATATAATCTTCTATAAACAACCATTTCTTCTTTTGTTTCAGAATCTAAAGCTATTCCTTCAACTAAATAATAATCTCCCTTAAAATGTTTATATATTCCATTTATAACTAACTTATTCATTCTATCACCTATCATAATTATAATAATAAGTATATAATTATTCAATCGAAAAGAAAAAATACCTTACGACCTAAGCCATAAGGTATATATTATTTATTAGAAATCTAATGCAAAGAATAGCTTCTCATAAGAAGGATATGGATGATTCTTAATAGATAAATGTCTTTCAATATTATCACATTCAAATCTAGCCTTATCAACAAGAGGCATAATTTCATGAACAATAGCCATTGCCTTTTCTTTTACATCAGCAATATGACTAGTAGCTTCAAATTTAGCCTTTAATTCCTCAGTAACATCACTAATTCTATCAATAGCTTCACTAATATGCTTAGCCTTTAATTCAAAATGCTTTGGCATATATTCACCTAAAGAAGTAATATCCTTAATTTCCTTTGTTAAAGCAGGAATAAATTCTGAATAAATCATAGAAATTAATGTACGAACCTCAATAGATCTAATATTTACATAATGCTCATACTTAATTTCCTCTCTAGCAAATAACTCATCACGAGTGAAAATACCATATTTAGTAAATAATTCAATACTCTTCTCATTTGTTAAATATGGAACAGCTTCAATGAAAGTCTTAATATTAGGAAGGCCTCTCTTCTCAGCCTCAGTAACCCAAGCTTGTGAATAGCCATCACCATCAAATACAACTCTACCATGCTTCTTAACAATATCAGAAACAATCTCAATTGCAGCCTTACGAACATCCTGACGATACTTATGATTCTCAAGCTCATCAGCAATCTCACCTAAAGCCTTAGCTAAGGCTGTATTAATAACAACATTTAATTCAGATGGATTTTGACTTGAGCCTAGCATACGGAACTCAAACTTATTTCCAGTAAACGCAACTGGAGATGTTCTATTTCTATCTGATGTATCCTTAGGAAGCTCAGAAATTGATAACATACCAAAATCATTTAAAGCGCTCTTAACATAGCTTGTTGGTTTACCTGATGTTAAACCAAATAATAGATCCTCAACAGGCTTTGATAAGAACATTGATACTATAGCTGGTGGAGCCTCATTAGCGCCTAAACGGAAATCATTACCAGGACCTGATGATGCCATTCTAATTAATTCTGGATATTCATCACAAGCTTTAATTAAAGCTGCAGTAAATATTAAGAATCTAACATTATCAGCACTATCTTTACCTGGATCAAATAGCATAACACCGGTATTTGTTATAATTGAATAATTGTTATGCTTACCACTACCATTAACACCCTTATATGGCTTTTCAGCAAGTAAACAAACTAGACCATGCTTTAAAGCTGTACGGCTCATAACATCCATCATAATCATATTTTGATCAATAGCTAAATTTTGATTAGCATAAATAGGAGCTAATTCAAATTGACCAGGAGCTACCTCATTATGCTCACTCTTAGCATAGATACCAAGCTTCCATAATTCAACATCAATCTCATCCATAAAATGCTTAACTCTTTGAGGAATAGTACCAAAATAATGCTGTTCAAGCTCTTGTCCCTTAGGAGGTAAAGTACCTAAAAGAGTACGACCTGTAAGGAATAAATCTCTACGAGCCATAAATAAATCCTTATCAACAAGGAAATATTCCTGTTCAAGGCCAATAAAAGCACCAACAGATGTAACATCCTTCATACCAAAAGCATTACATACTCTTGTAGCTTCCTTTGATAAAGACTCTAAAGAAGATAAAAGTGGCTTTTTATCATCTAATGAATCTCCATTAAATGAAACAAAAATTGAAGGTACATATAAAATATTATCTCTAATAAATGCATTACTTCTACAATCCCAATATGAATAACCTCTAGCCTCGAATGTAGAACGAAGTCCACCAGATGGGAAGCTTGAAGCATCAGGCTCACCCTTAATTAAAGCCTTACCACTAAACTTAGTAATTGTTTGACCATTCTTCTTATCCAAAAAAGAATCATGCTTTTCAGCAGTAGTTCCATTTAATGGATGAAACCAGTGAGTGTAGTGAGTACACCCCTTAGAAATAGCCCATTCCTTCATTGCGTGCGCAATTGCAGCAGCTGTAGTAGTATCTAAGGCATCCTCCTTATTAACAGCCTCACACCATTTATCATAAACTGGTCCAGGAAGCTTTTCTCTCATTACAGCTTCAGAAAATACATTTGTTCCAAAATCCTTATTATTAAAATCCATCTTACCCTCCAAAAAACAAGAAATATAATTTCAATAGTCTTCAATATTATTATATACAAAATCAAACATTTTGACAATAGTTTGATTATTCTTTTATTTTTTTGTGTTTTAAACCATAAAAATAAAAATAATTTTGATTTCAATATTAAAAAGTTAAAAAATTTATTCTTTTTTAAATTAAAAATAATTATATAATAAACATTTAAACAAAAAAACCTCATAGGATTATCCTACGAGGCATCTTGTATTGTTATTTTTTTACACGTTATTTTTTCAAATAAGCTATATAAGCTTAAGTGAAGACAAATCAAAGATTAGTCCTTAACGAATGGTAATAAAGCCATATGTCTTGCTCTCTTAATAGCAATAGCAAGCTTTCTTTGATACTTAGCAGATGTACCAGTAGCACGACGAGGTAAAATCTTTCCTCTATCAGTTACATACTTTCTTAATAAATCTACATCCTTAAAATCAATGTGCTCAATATGGTTTTGAGTAAAATAGCAAACTTTTTTACGACCACGACGTTGACCATCACGATCATTTCTTCTATTTTGTTGCATCTTTCGTTCCTCCTTTATAATTTTAGAATGGGAAATCATCATCAGTAACACCTACATCAAAGCTACCTGGAGCTGATGGCTCAGGAGTTTTTGGTGCCTGATAAGTTGATTGTTGAGTCTTAGGTTGGCCATATGTTGGATTATTATATCCTTGATATGGATTTTGTTGGAAACTTTGCTGTTGCTGCTGTTGAGGTTGTTGTGAATCACTTCTTGGTGATAAATTTTCAACACGCTCAACTATGACATCAGTCGTATAAACTGTAACACCCTGTTGATTTTGATATTGACCAGTTTGAATTCTTCCTTCAATACATAACATATTTCCCTTATGAACATAACGAGAAATAAAATCAGCTTGTTGAGAAAAAGCAACACAGTTAATAAAATCAGCTTGTCTATTACCGTTAGCATCTCTAGCTACATTTCTATCAACGGCTACAGAAAATCTTAAACTAGACATTCCAGATTGAGTATATCTAATTTCTGGATCTCTTGTTATTCTTCCTGTTATTAATACCTTATTCATAGTAAGCCTCCTAAGAATTACTTACCGTCTACAACAACGATGTGACGAATAATCTTCTCGCTGATCTTAGCAAGACGATCAAATTCATTGATTGCTTCCTTATTAGCTTCAACAAGCATCCAAACATAATAACCTTTCTTATTATGATCAATTTCGTAAGCTAATTCTCTGAAGCCCCATTCCTTACATTCTAAAACCTTTGAATCATTTGAAGTGAAAACAGCCTTTTGAGCTTCAACCTCAGCCTTAATTGATTCAGCGTCTAGATTAGAACGTAAAATGTACATTACCTCATACTTCTTCATCTTTTAAAAACCTCCTTATGGACTTTTGGCCTAGCACAGTTTGATCTAGGCAAGGACGTTCACACGAACGCTTTATAATTCTAACATATTTATTTATCTATAGCAAGATTTTTTTTCAATTCAACAATTTTTTAGTTCTTTTAGCTAAAACTTAGTTATTTTATTAAGAACTATTTATTTATATTGATCTAATCCTTGTACCTCTATACTGCATAATGTTTTCTTATCAATATCAAAATAATAAATTCTTTCAACATAAAGAAATTATAAAAAAAATTTTAAATAAATGAAAAATAATTAAAAAATTTAACTATTATTATATGAGGAGATAAAAAATATTATTCTTTAATCCCTTAAGGAAGTGAAAATAAATGGA
>CAKQBG010000063.1 GCA_934216145.1 uncultured Anaeroplasma sp. | reverse complement strand
TGTTACCCGTGAGTTGTAAAATGAAAGTGGAATTATAAATTTGGTATTCAATCAACTCTTTCGTGTTTAACTTAATGTTATTCTTAATATTTATGTAAAGACTATTTTTTTATAAATATAAAATATATCCCTAAGCCAGTTGCACAAATTATACATAAGGTAATGCTAAGCTTTATTAATACTTTTTCAATATAATATTTCTTACTATTAATTTCTCTAGTTTCTATTGTAACACTCTTTCCACTTTCACTTAAAATATAATAATCAAATCTTTTACTATTATTAAATAACCACCAAAAATAAAATATCTGACCAATAATAGGAACTAATGCTAATATGCTTCCTAAATAAAATAGATATGCCTTAAAGAAATATTTAATAGATATAACAACAAAATCAAAAAATGTTGAGATAAATAAAACTATTGTAACTAGCATACTAATAAATTTTATAGTTAAAGATAGTGAATAACTCCATAAAATTTTCCAATCATACCTATTATTAAAAGCTCCTCCAATATAATCAAATAATGTGACATTAAATTTATCCAAAAAGAAATCATTAAAGAAACTATAATAAACAATCATTGTATACGCAAATACACCAACCTTACAGACCTTATTTATAAAGACAATAGTCTTATAAAGATAAATATGATTCAAAGCCACTACTGACTTATCTAATAGTTTTAAAAAAAATAAAGTTATTAAATTTAAAACAATAAATAAAATTAACCAATCAAAACCAGTTGTATTTAATATAATCTTTGAATAAACAATATAAAGTGTCATGAAAACAAAAATAATTATAGATAATATTCTTTGTCTTTTTGATTGAATACCTAATGATTTTAATCGTTTTATTTTGCTTTTAACAACTCTAGACTTCTCAAGCTTTTCCTCTAATGTCATATAATTACCATCCGATATATTAATTATTATAATATAATTATCAATAAAAATAAAATGGACTAAAAAGTCCACTTATTTATTAAACTAGCTTAGCATTTTCAGTAAATGCTAGAATGGATTGAATTGCAGAAACTACTGCTTTTCTATTCTTATAGGTTTCACCCGTCATTACTAATCTTAGCTGAGAATTATAAAGTTTAAAGAAAGAATTTCCATTCTTATCAGTATAAATATAAAAATCACCCTCATATACCTGCTTCTTAAAGCTATCTATAGCCTTCTTACAGCTTTCCATAGATTTATAGGCTTGAGAAACGCATAAAACCTGTCCATTATTAGCTAATAATGAATAATTATAATCTCCATCACTATCAGCTGTAATCTTATATTTACCATTAGCCTTCTTTTCAACATTATCTTTAAAAAGCTCAACCTTAAAATGATTAGATTCATCCGGATCTAAGGAAATATCCTCAGTTACCGCAAATCTTTTGAATGATGATGACGCACTGATAGTTTGATTCTTAGTACTATAATTGGCACTTTGAGCTAAAGGTCTTCCTTGCTTAGTAATCAATCTAAAACAATATTGTCCTTTTTTATCCTTTTCAAAATCAATTTGAAGAGATTCTAAATTCTTTTGAAGAGTACTAATTCCCTCTCTACAAGCCTTCTCAGTCTTATAGGGTTCACTAATAATAAGAGTTTGTCCATTATTTGCCTTTAATATATATTTAAAGAAATAATCTCCCTCTTCATAAATTATAAATTTACCTACTACTGCCATATTTTACCTCCTAGCTATAAAAAATAACACCTAAAACAACTAATGCAATTATTTCAATAAATGAAATAATAATACCCATTACCGCAAATATTCTATATTTTTCAGATTGATAGCCCTTTATTGATATCAAAATGGGGAATATTAAAAAACCAACAAAGCCAGTTATAAATCCTACTATCGCATATCTATCACTAACATCAGCTGGATTAACCATATCATCCTTAAATTCATCAAGCTTTCTTTGATATTCCTCAGAAGCATTAGTAATCTTATCCTTTAGCTTACCTCTAATACCTAAAGCGGCCCCTTTCATTTCCTCAAATCTAACAACCATATTCTTCTCCTTAGCGAATTTTGAAATCTTAGTTGCTAAATGAAGTGAAATACCTAAATCAAATAAAAATAATCCTAATAGTATTCCAACAAAGAATGATAATAATAAATCAGACTTCCAAGCATCAACAATCCATCTAGTAAAGCTATGAATACCTATATAATAGGCAAAACCAATAACTCCCCAAAAGAAGCTATATAATGGACAGATTATACCTTGAATATTACCCCATTGATTTGAATAATCCCAGAGTTTAATATTCATTTCCTTAATAAAAATTAAACCAGCAATATATTCAATGAATGTCATTGAAAAGGTAATAACAACCATCTTTAAAACAGTATCAAGCCAGGATGGTAGAGTTGGAAAATTTACATACTCACAAATGATATAAAGTAAAACTAAGCCAAATCCATATAAAGGAAGCCAAGGACCATTTAAAAAGCCTGGATTCATCCATTTTTTTCTAGAAACAAATCTTCTAAAGAATACCTCAATAATATAGCCTGCTATCGCACCAACAAAAAAGATTAATGAATACTTAACAATTGTATAAAGCAAAATATCATCTCCTATGTTTATCTAATTAAATTATAATATAATATATTATTTTTTTAAAGAGTTATTCTAAACTTTGATTAATTTCCACTAAAGGCTTAAGGCTTACTGCCTCATAAGCATTTCCATTCTTAAATACAATTTTATCACTTAAATATTTAATTATTTTCTTAGTAGAATCAATATTATCAATATGCATAACTTCATCACTAATTTCAAATCCTACATATTTACTTAAAATACCTAATTCCTCATTACTAGAGCTAATCTTATCAATATTATTTAAATTAACATTCTGAAAGTTTCTAATAAGCTTATCATTTAATAACATGTTATTAGTAGTCTCATCAAATTTTTTAGATTCAATAATAGAATTTCTATTAGCCTCACATAATAATCTTAATGAACTAGACATACCAAAAATACGCTCAAACTTCAAATTTTCAGCATAAAGATTTTCTTTAAAAATAAAACAATCAATTCTTTTAGTTAACTTAACAATCTTAGGTTCTTCTATATCTCCAAGTGGACAAAGCTTATTAGCTAAAAGTGAAGAAATAGGATTAGTTTTTGTTATTAAAAATAATTCATCCTTAGTTTCTAAATCCTTACCTACTAATACATATCCACTATAGGAATTAGCTATTTGATCACCTGAATTATATATAGCCTCCTTAAATAATTCAATATTACCCTTAACTCTAATATCATCTACAGGGATAAAGCATAAATTTCCTTTAGGATCTACTCCCTCTTGATAAGGGAATATTGTAGACATTTTATCCATTGTTTTATTAGTATAAGAATCTAATATTTCCTCTAAAACAGTTTTAAAATAGTTTGGTTCAATACTAGCCTTATCGAAAACAAAGCTACCACCATTATTCTTATTCATCTTAAACATATATAATCCCCAAGAATAACCTAAGGAATTTTTAAAAATATTAGTTACATCAATTAATTCCATAAAATAAACCTCTTTTCTTGCGTTATTTTATCACTATATTAAAATCAATACAAGAAAAAAAGCGTAGTTTTCTACGCCAGCAATTCCTCTATAACAACATTATTAGTCATTATATCATTATATAAAATAGTAAAATCTTCATTATATCCATTCACATTAGACGTAACACAAACAAAATTATCATATACGCCTGTAATAATAGATTTTACATTTACTATACCGCTTCTTTTTTTCTTTACAGTAACATGAATTTCTTTATTTACCTCAAATAATTCATTTAAATTTCTCTTTAAATCAACTAATAAATCAGTATTTTTATCCATATTAATATTCTCCATTTCTAATAATATTTTAACATTTTTAAATTAGAAATGTAAGAATTATTTTACTTTTTACTTACTTAAAACCTCATATCCAGTATCAGTAACAAGAATAGTATGCTCCCACTGAGCACTTAATTTACCATCCTTTGTATAGCTACTCCAAGTATCACCAAGCTTAAAGCAAATCCCCTTAACACCCTGATTAATCATAGGCTCAATAGTAATAACCATACCAGGAACTAATAAAACAGAAGGCTTATAGGTTGCATAATGTAATACATAAGGATCCTCATGCATTTTATATCCGACACCATGACCACAATATTCCTCAACTACACTATAGCCATTGGCATGTGCATGCTTCTCAATTGCGATACCGATATCTCTAACCTGAGATTCAAATGGCTTAATTTGAGCCATACCAATCTCAAGGCATTCCTTTGTTACTCTAACTAATCTTTTAGCCTCTTCACTAACATTACCAATCATAAACATACGAGATGCATCAGCATAATATCCCTTATATTCAGTAGTGACATCAACATTAATGATATCTCCATCCTTTAATATATCCTTATCATTAGGAATTCCATGACAAATAACATCGTTAATAGAAGTACAAATACTCTTTGGATAGCCTTGATAATTAAAATCAGCACTATGAGCATGATGCTCACGCAAATACTCAACGCACCAATCATCAATCTCTAATGTGGAAACGGAAGCTTTAATTCGTTCAGATATCATATCTAATAAACCATTATTAATTACAGATGCTTTTCTTATACCATTAATATCATTCTCAGTTTTAATCATTCTTCTAGTAGGTACAAGTGCTCCAAGCTTAAAAGCTGCCTCTTCTACCTTTAAGTCGAAATCCATATGACAATTCTTATAGCTCTTTCCACTACCACACCAGCATTTTTTATATGGTTCCATTTTTAAGCTCATTATTCCATCTCCTTTAATAACCAATCAATAAATTCAGCCATTCCCTCACCAGTTTTCGCACTGATTTTAAAAATTTTAGCCTTAGGATTCAAATCTAAAATTCTCTTTTTACAAGCCTCAAAATCAAAATCAAAATAAGGCAATGTATCAATCTTATTAATAAGTACACAATCACAAATAGAAAACATAAGAGGATACTTTAATGGCTTATCATCACCTTCAGGTACAGATAATAGCATAATATTTTTATTAGCACCTGTATCAAACTCAGCAGGACATACTAAATTACCAATATTCTCAAGAATTAATAAATCAGTATCCTCAATTCCAAAATCATCAATGGCTCTTTTAGTCATATCAGCATCAATATGACATAATCCACCATTATTAATTTGTAACGCTCTAACATTAGTCTTAGACTGAATCGTTCTCGCATCCTTATCAGTCTTAATATCAACATTCATTAACGCAATTCTTTTCTTATCCTTTAAAGCATTAATTAAATAAGTAAGAGTTGTCGTTTTACCACTACCAGGGCTAGACATAAAATTAAGCATATAAACATTATTTTCCTTTAAATAGCTTCTAACCTCTATTGCTCTTTTATTATTATCAGCCATAACATCCTCATGTATTTCAATCGTTCTTAATAAACTCATAATCTAAATTTTATCTAGTAATACTAAATAATAACCTCCTTCGAATAAAAGTCAATAAAGCTATCCACATAAGTGGATAGCTATTATTAAGCACGAGATACGTACTCACCAGTTATTGTAGAAACAATAATCTTCTCATCTTGATTTATAAACATAGGAACTTTTACTAAAAAGCCTGATTCTAAGAAGGCATCCTTTAAAGCATTAGTCTTAGTATCACCCTTAACAGCTGGCTCACAGTTCGCAACAAGACATGTAATCTTATCAGGAAGCTCAACATTTAGGATTTCATTCTCATAGAACTGAACTACTACCTCCATACCTTCCTGAAGGAAATTTCTTTCCCATTTTAATCTTTCAGCAGGAATCTCAATTTGATCATATGATTCTCCATCCATAAATACAAATGCCTCACCTGTAGAATAAATATATTGCATATTTTTCTTCTCGATATAGCATCTTTTAAATGCAGAATCCGATCCCTTTAAAGCTGTTTCCATAACTGCACCTGTTCTTAAATCCTTCATTTTAACACGAACATACGCAACCTTATTTTGAAGCACATGCATAAACTCTAAAATTTGCATAAGCTTTCCATCATATTCAATAACGACACCATTTTTTAAGTCATTAACCTTAATCATTTTACTACTCCTTGTTTATAACAATATCTACCTATAATAGATTATCACAAAAGTGAATTCTAAACAAGAAAAAAATTTTAAAAGCGAGGCCCAAATGGATTTCCGCCTCCTGGATTACCTCCATGATTACCACCTGATGAGCCATTAGAATATAATAAGCTTGACATTGTAATACTATAGCTATTAGATCCAACTGTAAGAGTATAACTTCCACCACTTACTATCTCACTAGTAGAAATAACTATAGAATTAAAAGACTTTTTACTTACAACACTATAAATTACATTACCACTACTATCCTTAAGAGTAATGGTAATATTCGCACTATAATTAATAGGTAAATTATATAAAATAGATCCTTGTGTACCACTACTAAAATTCTGAGCCATACCAGAATAACCTATTGCGCATAAGCTACCACCAGTAATTGAAGCACTACCGTCATAATCTAACGCACCATTACCATTATCAGTAGGACCATAAACCATAATATTGCCACCATTTACATATAAATTACCATTAGAATCAATTCCATCACCATTTGCATCAACTATGACTACACCTCCATTAATAGTAATATAAGCATCACTACTACCACTATTAAAGTTATTGGCTCCAGGCCTATTAAAGCTAGAACCATCACTACATCCAGCCACATTTAAGCCATCATCAGATGCTGTAACATTAATGTTACCATCATTAATAGTAATAGTCTTACTCTCAATACCCTCATATGAATTACTAATAGTAATATCTCCACCATTTATTACTAAATTATTATTAGCATGAATACCATCATCCTCTGAAGCTAAATTATAAGTACCTGAATTAATTTCAATATTAGAATTAGAATGGATTGCATCATCCTTAGAATCAATAGAAACTATGCAATCAGTAAACACTAAATCTAATCCCTTAATACCATTAATAGAGGTATTAGAAATACTAGCAGTAGAATTACAGCTAATATTAAATTCACTACTATTAGCTTCAATATCATCACTAGCTGAAATACCATCCTCTTTTGTAGTAATACTAACACAAGAATTATCAAAATAAATATATCCTAATTCTTCATCCTCATTCTCAACATGTATAGCATCAGTTTCTGAATTGATATTAATATTACTATTATCAAACACCAAGTAATCATTAACATCAAGACCTTTTTTAGTAGCCTTAATAGAAACATTACTAGCTGTTATAACTAAATTATCCTTAGCTACAATACCATGATAAATAGATTCAATACTTAAGCTACCATCTCCCTTAATAGTTAAATCATACTTAGAGAAAATAGCACCATCAACCTTATTATCATCTATTTGAGTAAATTCATTTAAGCATTTAATAGTATTATTACCAACTAAATTAATATAAACCTTAGAAGCCTTTTTAATATAAATACCAGCAAAATCTGTAGTTATATTACAATTATCTAATACAATAGTAACCTCTTTATTTGTCTCTACAATAATACTACTAGTAAATATCATCACTCATTATATAGCTTCCACCATCACTAATATTTTCAAAATCATATTCTTCTACATCATCACTAACACTAAAATCAGTATCAGCACTTGAAATAATATCTGATTTATTAATAGTACTGATGCTACCATTATTACTACTACTATTATTATTACTATTACTACAAGAAGCTAATGCTAAACTAAATAAACCAATAAACAATAAATAATTAAAGTTCCTTTTCTTCATAAATAACACGCTCCAATATTATTTCTAAGTTTCCATTTCTACATCTTATTTCATCAATAAAATCCTTCTCATTAAAATCATCCTTAACCTTGATAACATAATTTAATGAAAACATACTACCCATATTACATAGCTTAGCCTTATTAAGCTTATATTCATCCAAATATTTGTTAAAAATATCATCAAACAAATTAACATAATTAACATTCTCAGGAACAACTACCTTTAAATTTCTTTCCTTATCATCTATCTTATTATCTAAAATTCTACTATTAGCTAAAATAAACATTACTAAAATAGCAATAATACTAAAAATAACACCATACGCAATATAACCCATGCCTAACGCAAGACCTATAACCATATCAATGAAAATAATACTAATTTCCTTAGCACTACCAGAAGCACTCCTAAACCTAACAAGACTAAACGCTCCCGCAACAGCTACTCCAGCTCCAATATTACCATTAACTAGCATAATAACCATAGAAACACAGGCTGGCATAATCGCAGTTGAAATATAAAAGCTCTTAGTAGAATTAGATTTATATTTACTAACAATTGCGAAAACAAATCCCACAACAAGAGAAACTAATAATACAATAAAAAATGAATAATAGTTTACGCCATCACTAAAGATGGACTTAAAGAAGTTTTCCATAATACCTCATTCCTTTCTACATTTCGATTTTGTTCTAAATAAGCATATCCATATTTCGAAAAGCTAGTTTTATAAATTTTATTATCACTTAAAAATCTAGCTAACCATAATGGATATGAATAAGCTGTTTTAATTTCCATTAAAACATAATCACCTACTATTTTTTTACCATTAATATTACTACTAGGCTTTAAATCATAAGCTCGATATCTAATATCATAATCAAATGTAATTCTTAAATCACTATTAGGATCCACAAAGGCTTCTCTTTCATATAGCATTAATATCTTTGGTCTTAAAGTTTTATAATAATCTCTAAAATAATTTAGCTCATTACCAATTTGACCATCATAATATAAATAGAAATTAATAAAATCCTGATATTCTTTATAATTAGTCTCTATTCTTCTTTTATAAACAATTCCTAATGATTTCTTTTTAATCTCTAGATAAAGTTTCGATGAATCATTAGCTTTACCATAACACCTAAGTCTAAGCTTTTCTTTATAAAGAGGGTGTTCTAGACTTCTTAAAACTAATAAATCATTAAATGTATCAAAATATAAACTCTGAATAGTAGATAATCCATATTTATCTACACTAATATTTCTAGTATTTAAGAATTTCTTCATGGCTAAAGCCATATCCCTAGATATTAAATATTTAGTTTCAAATCTTTCAAATACATTCATGTTATCACCTCTAAACGATATCCAACACCTCTTAAGGATTTTATGGTATATTCAGCTCCAATAGCTTCAAGCTTCTTTCTTAATCCTGAAATAAATACCCAAATAGCATTAATATCAACATCATCCTCTAATGACCAAACAGAATCCAGTATTTTATCACTAGATAAATAAGAATTCTTATTATGGATTAAAAGCTCCATAAGTTTACATTCCTTATTAGTAAGCTTAATAGACTTATTTGCCGTAAGCTCTAATGTATTAGGATCAAGCCTAATATTACCTAGCTCTAAATCAGGAATAGATTGGCTTCTTCTTGTTAAAGCTCTAATTCTAGCTAAAAGCTCTGCCATTTGAAATGGCTTTGTTAAATAATCATCAGCTCCACTGTCAAGCCGTAAAATAAAGTATAGAAAACTATAGAATTCATATACTTCAGCCCTTATGGTTAGGCTTTTATAGATTATAATTTCATTCTATTCTCCAATTAATAAAGCCTCACTATTTGGGGTATACATAAAACTAACTTATAATCTATTTAATACTTTTTATATCCCTTTAAGCAACAATTATATTA
>CAKQBG010000062.1 GCA_934216145.1 uncultured Anaeroplasma sp. | reverse complement strand
AGCTTTAAATAGTTTTTTACTCCCAAAGGATATTTTAATATTTTTATCTTTGATATCTTTTTCAAGATTTTCAATATCTTGTTTGAGATTATTTATTTTATTACATATAAAATAATATTTATGTTTATATTTTCTATATCTAATTAATAAAGTTTTTTGCATTGTAAAAATATCATTTTTCACTTGACATTTTTACAGAATGCTTAAATAATAATCAATATTAAACAAAATAAAAAATAATAAAGTATTAAACTATATCAATGCTCCTTTCTCACCAATATATCATTATTAATAAACCAACATCTTAAATTTATTGTAGCATTTTTCCCCAAAAAAGCAATTAGTTTCATATAAAAAATACATTTTTTAATGTGAACCCCCAAATCTTAGACTCGATGAATCGAACAGGAAATGGGTTTTTTATTATGACAAAATTAACGGATGATAATAAACTAGAAATTATAATTAAATATGAAGATGGTATCAAAGTTTCTAAATTAGCTATGCAATATGGAATTAGCGTAACTATAATTCATCGTATTATGGCAAGATATAGAAAATATGGTATAGATGGAATTTTAGTTAAGCACACTAAAAGAAAATTTACTGATGAGTTTAAAAAATGAGGCGTTAAAACATGTAGATAATGGTGAACCTCTTGATTCAATAGCTTTAATGTTTAATATTAAACATTCAACAATAAATAGTTTGAATAAAAAAAGAAATGAAATTAAAAATTAAATAGTATAAAATAAACCTACTGAAGGGCTTAGTGATACTATGACAAAAAATGAAATTGAAGATAATAAAATAACTTCTCCGTTAACTAATGAAGAGCGAAAAGAATTAATTGAATTACGTAAAAAAAACAAGCACGGGTTTTCATATGATTTATTATACTACATTATTAATTTATCGACTATTAGAAAAATTACTTAAAAACAAAAAATATTGTTCCACAATAAATCAAATATTAGATACATTAAAAGTAATGAATATCACAAATAGAGATAATCTATATTATGAAGCAACATATACTTCTTCAACAGTCTTAACAGCATTAAATGAAGTTTTCAATCTTGAATTAGATAGAAAAAATTATTTACCAACAACTTTAACAAAAAAAAATTAAAAAAATTTCTAAATAATATTTTCCATACAACATTTTTTTAAAATAAAAAATCCGAAAAATAGCATCAAATCTAACTTTTTCGGATTTTTATTTTATAAACTGTCGAAAACGGGATTGTATACGGAAGATCTAATTTAGTCAACCTTTTTAACAAATGTTATTTATGTTTTTTATTCAAAAGAGTGAATTTTACACTAAAAGGAGCTTACTCATTAGCAAAAAAATATGACACTATTTTGTAGTGTCATATCTTATTAAGGTATTATGTAGGTTTACCCACTTGTGAGTAAGAACCTTAACACATGCTAAATTGAATCTAATCAAATTACTTAATGTTAGCAACACGTACAGTGTCTCTAGCAATCATAACCTCTTCATTTGTAGGGATGATATATAACTTAATCTTTGAATCTGGTGTAGAAATAATTCTTTCATCAGAGAAAGTATCATTAAGTTTTTCATCAATCTTAACACCTAAAACACCTAAACGATTAGCAATATTTAAACGTAAATGCTTTAAGTTCTCGCCCATACCAGCTGTAAATGCGATAACATCACATCCACCCATATATACATAATAAGCAGCAATGTAATCAACAATTCTCTTAGCTTGAACATCAAATGTAAGCTTACATCTATGATCACCAGCATTCATACCAGCTGTAACATCACGAGCATCATTACTACGACCAGACATACCTAAATATCCACTCTTCTTATTTAAAATAGTAACAACCTCTTGTGCTGTCTTATTTTCCTTCTCACAAATATAAGAAACAACAGTTGGATCTAGATTACCAGAACGAGTTCCCATAGGAATACCCTCAAGTGGTGTAAGACCCATTGAAGTATCAAGGCACTTTCCACCCTTAACAGCAGAAATAGATGCACCATTACCTAAATGACATACAATAATCTTTGTATCCTCAAGTGGCTTACCAATTAATTCAGCAGCACGTTGTGAAACATATTTATGAGATGTACCATGAGCACCATATTTACGAATACCATACTTCTCATACCACTCATATGGAGTTGCATACATATATGCCTCTTCTGGCATTGTTTGATGGAATACTGTATCAAATACAACTACTTGTGGTACATTAGGTAATGCTTGTTGGAAAGCTTTAATACCGATGATATGTGCAGGATTATGTAAAGGAGCTAAATCCTTTAATTCATCAATCTTTGCGATAACCTCATCATTTACTAATGCAGAATCCTTAAAATATTCTCCACCTTGAACTACTCTATGACCTACACCTGAAATCTCATCTAATGATTTAACAATTCCCTTTGAAACTAAAGTCTCAAGTAAAAGCTCAACACCTTCAGCATGAGTAGGTAATACTGGATGAGTTTCTTCCTTTTTACCATTATATTTAATAGTGAAAATACCTTCAGCTAAACCAATTCTTTCCATTACACCTGATGTAATAACTGTTTCTTCTGGCATCTCTAATAATTGAAACTTAATAGAAGAGCTACCAGCATTTACTGCCATAATTTTTGCCATTTTAAATTCCTCACTTATTTATTATAATTATTTTTTTCAAACCACGCCTCAATATCTATTAAAGACTCATTAAAGGCTTTAACGTCAGTAAAGCTTGGTAGTTTGACCATAAAACACTTCTTATCCTCCAAAAGTTTCTTTTGAAGAACAATAATTAATTTAGGCTTAGAAAATTTAAACATCTCATCTGGAAGCTCAATCAAGCCTAAAATAGACATATCAGTAAGTAAGCTATCCTTAAATTTCTTATCCTTATCATAAGAAAAGAAATCATTCTCTACTAAACCAATCATAATTCCTTCATCTTTAAGAATATCTCTATAATGAAGAATAGCTTTATATGGAAAATATTCATTTGAATTCTCCCAATGAGGCATATCAAATACAATTGCGTCCATATTTGCTAAAGATAAATTCATTGTATCCTGTAAATAAATTTCAACATTTGTAGACAATAAATCAGCAGTTAAAGCTGTTATTTTTGTCATCCAAACATCATTATCACAGGCAAATAAGTTTAATTTTGCCTCTAAATGATTAGAAATAGTTAATAATAAATTACCAGTACCACATAGTGGATCTAATATTGATAATTCCTTACCCTTACATACTTTAGTGATTAAATATGCAAATAAAATACCAATAGTATCTGGAGTAGTATTTCCATTAGGAATTTTCATTTCCTTAAAGCCACGTAGAACAATAGCCTGCATAGCCTTACGAACATCCTCAACACTAAAATCAACATCCTTAATAGTGTCGTAAATTTCCTGAAGTGGAGCGATATCCTCTTTGTTTTCGAAATCAGTTAAAATTTCTCCAGCTAGAATATTTTTAACAGTCATTTCAATTAATTCAAAATAGGGCTTATGAAATTTTTCGTATAAGTAATTATTTGAATTATCTAGACAATCATAAAATAATTCTAAGTTTTCAGTCTTTACATCCTGCATATATTAACACCCTTTATAATTATACCAAACTTAATTTTCTTTGTAAATGTTTCATAGGAAAATAAAAGATATTAATTTTTATCATCCTTAAGTTTAATCTTAGGAAGACTTAATTTATAATGATATGCCAAATATCTAATAATAACGATAAGTATGACTGTAGATGTAACATTAATTGCGTATATGCACCCAGCTTGAATTAATATATAATGATATGCTGCAACAATAATAGACGCAACAGCGTAAATATGCTTTCTAAAGATATCCGGAATCTTACAAACAAAAATATCTCTTAAAAGGCCTCCTCCTACTGCTGTTAAAACAGCATAGAAAATAATAGGAAACCAATTAATAATTCCTGTATTCATTGCAGAGTTAGCCCCTACAACAACAAAAGCTCCAAGTCCTAAACTATCAACAAGATTATAGGTTGTTTGATATATTTTAGAATTTTCCCATTCGAAATTTCTAAGCTTAAACATAAAAAGAAATACTAATAATGAGGTACAAAGTGAAATTAAAGGATACCACCACTCAGTAAACATTACTATTTCCTTATGAAGCATTGTATCTCTCAATACTCCACCACCACAAGAAGTAATTACGCCTAATATACATACACCAAATAAATCTAAATGCTTTTCTATTGATGTTAAAGCACCAGAAATAGAAAAAGCAATTGTACCTATAATACCTAATATTAATATTATAATTTGTATACTATCCACAATATTCACCTAACTTAGCTAAAAGCTCATCAATTGAATCACAAAGATTCATAGCCTTGTTCTCTATTAATATATTTTTATCTCTATAGCCATATGCTACAATAATACCTAAACAGCCTGTATTATTTATTGTTTTAATATCAACATCACTATCTCCAATATAAATAGTGTTTTCTTTTTTTGAATTCAATCTTTCAATGGCTTTAAGGATTGGTTGGCTTGATGGCTTTCTTTCAAGTCCTTCTCCATCTCCAATAACAACACTAAAGGTATTAGGGAAATGATTATTAACTAATATTTCTAAAGCATATTTAGCCTTATTAGATACTACTCCAAGCTTTATATTTCTTTTCTTTAAATAGCTAATAACTCTATCAATTCCTGAATAAGTATTTGTATAATCATCACAATGCTTAATATAATATTCCTTAAAGCGTTCAAACATTAAATCTAAATGATTATCCTCATTATCCTTTGAAGCTCTTTCTATTAGCTTTCTTATTCCATTTCCTATATATTTTCTTGTGGAATTAGAATCAAGATGTGGATAATTATATAAATCTAATGAATAATTTAACGCAGCTGTTAAATCCTCTAAGGTATTTAATAAAGTACCATCTAAATCAAATATAACTGTATCTACCATAATAACACTCCTATAAACCTCAATTATTTTATCATTTATGAGGTTATTTGTCCATTTTATAATTATTCTATAGTTTAATTTTATTAAATTTAGATTTTTTACATTTTTTTGAATTTATCTTATAAAATAACGTTTTTAAAAAATTATAATTTGAATTTTCAATTATTTTTTATATTTTCTTTCAAATTTTGATTGAAATAATATCTAATTTTATGTAAAATATATTATGGAAAGTAAATCAAGGAGAAATAAAAATGTTTAAAAGTAATTATGTAAAAAATGTTTATGACAATTTTGTTTTAAAAAATCTAGGTGAGGTTGAATATCAACAAGCCGCTTTAGAAATTCTAGAATCAATTGAGCCTTATGTTATGAAGCATGAGGAATTTGAGCGTCAAAAGCTACTTGAAAGATTCCTAGAACCTGAGAGATTTGTTCAATTTAAAGTTGTATGGACTGATGATAAAGGTAACTTCCAGGTTAATAGAGGCTTTAGAGTACAATATAATAGTGCGATAGGTCCATATAAGGGAGGATTAAGACTACATCCAAGTGTTAATGCTTCTATTATTAAATTCCTAGGTCTTGAACAAACATTAAAAAATTCACTTACATCACTACCTATGGGTGGAGGTAAGGGTGGTTCTGATTTCGACCCTAAAGGAAAGAGTGATACAGAAATCATGAGATTCTGTCAATCATTTATGACTGAGCTATATAGACATATTGGTCCTGATACTGATGTACCAGCTGGTGATATTGGTGTTGGTGGTAGAGAAATTGGTTATTTATTTGGCCAATATAAAAGAATTAGAAATGAATTTTCTGGTGTATTAACTGGTAAAGGCTTAGCATATGGTGGTTCATTAGCTAGAACTGAAGCAACAGGATATGGCTTATGCTACTTCACTGAAGAAGCATTAAAGACTTTAAAGAAAACTGATTTCAAAGGAAAAACAGTTGTTATATCTGGTTCTGGTAATGTAGCTATTTACGCAACTGAAAAAGCTACTCAATTAGGTGCTAAGGTTGTAGCGTTAAGTGATTCAAATGGTTATATTTATGATCCAAATGGAATCAATCTTGATGTTGTTAAGCAAATTAAAGAGGTTGAGCGTGCTAGAATCAAAGAATATGCTAATAGAGTAAATGGTGCTACTTATACTGAAGGATCAAAGGGTATTTGGTCAATCAAATGTGATATAGCATTACCATGTGCTACTCAAAATGAATTAGATTTAGACGATGCCAAAACACTAGTTAAAAATGGTGTTATTGCAGTATGTGAGGGAGCTAATATGCCTTCAAGCTTAGATGCAGCTAAATATTTTATTGAAAATAAAGTTGTATTTGGACCTGCAAAAGCAGCTAATGCTGGTGGTGTTGCTACATCTGGTCTTGAAATGAGTCAAAATTCTCAAAGATTAAGCTGGTCTTTTGAGGATGTTGATAAGAAACTTTATGAGATTATGGTTAATATTTTCAATAATAGCTATAATGAAGCTTGTAATGAGGGCAATGAATTTGATTTATTAACAGGTGCTAATATTGCAGGATTCAAGAAGGTAGCTTTAGCAATGCTAGCTCAAGGAATCTAATAATATAATTTTAATAATAATAGCCGCGAATTTTCGTGGCTATTTTCTTTTTAACAATAAAAATGGTTATCTTGAATTTACTTATTTATAGTAAATAATTTAGATAACCATTTTATATTTTTATTCTAATTTATAAAGCTTAATAAAACTATTAATATTTAGCCTTCAATAAATCTAAACAAATATTATTTATAGAGCCTGCTCTATATTTACTTGATAGAATTTCATTCTCTAAGACATCTAATCCTAATAATACTGGGTCAAAAGGCTTATTACCATCATTTGTATTCCATTTAAAGTTCTCTTCCTTTAATTTAGCAGGAGTATCATTTGGCATATTCTTTGAATCTGTTATTATATTAGATGTTGAAGTGTATTGATATGTTGAATTAACAATTCTATATCCACCATCATAAGTAGCATTTGGATAATTTGAATTATTAGTTAAAGATGAATCATTATCCTTTAATAAATATTGAATACCTCTAAATATACAATTCTCAGCCATTACAGAACCACCATTACCACATACTATTCCTTGACTAACAAGTGCACACTTCCATGAGGAATTAACCTGTTGAACTAAAGCTTGAACATTTAAAGCCTTAAGCTTATCTCTATAGGTAATATATTCAAAATTATCAATAATTGTATTATACATATAAGCATTACCACCACGTACCTTTGGAAGACGATCCTCTATATTCTTGAAATAGCAGTTAGCAATAGAAATATTTAAATTTAAATTATATTTATATTCATTACCATTATCACCATCAAGGAATGCCTTCTTTTGAGGAATAGCTATTCCATAGAATATATCCTCATAGGAAATACCACTATCTCTTAGCTTTTTATAATATAAATAATTATTTCCTTGATTTTGATAGTCCTCTTCTATCTCCTTCATCATTTTAGAAATGTAACCATCCTCATCATCACTTCCTGCTGTAAATTTACACCAAGAAATATGAACACCTGATCTACCATCAGTACCATATGGTGCGTATTGATATGTACCAACAGTAGAGAAATATTGATTCGCAACATCAATTTGTCCATCAAATGATTTACCAAATGTCATATGATCAATCCAAATATTATTACTAAAGCCTATTTTTAAATAAGCCCATCCATAAGCATCATAATCTCCAACCTTACTAATAGTTGATTTACTAGTATCCTCCCATTGCCACATTTCATCCATTTCAAGATTTCTAATTGCAATATTATTACAATAATTAATCTTAAAGCCACCATGAGTTATTTTACTGCCATTCTTAGAATAAATTAATAAATCATTTGTTCTTTCAATCGCAATTTGAGACATACCATTTTCCTTATACATTGATGACATTGTATAATTAGAATCATTTTTAGAGCTAAAGGCATTAACAATAGAAATACTCTTATCATCACTACTTAGCTTATTATAACCAAGATTCAAATCATTCTTTATTTCAATAACATGAACCTTACTTTCCTTTGTAAGTGTTTGAGAGAATTTTACCTCATCATAAGGAGAATCCTCATAATATACCATTGCTGAAGTATAATTAGTATCATTAGGATCCCATGGAGTATCCTCAGGTATCTTTTCGAAGCTATCTCCATTCTTTAAATATAATCCCTTTGTTAAAGCTCTCGTCCAATTTTTTTCATTCTTTCTTACATTGTTTCTAACAACATAATTATTTTCTAGCTTTTCTGTAATTTCTGATGTATATTCAATTTTCGCATCCATTAAAGCATTAAATAACTCAGTTGGTGTTGTAACCTCAACATAGGCATCGGTTCCTTGATATTTTGAAAAATCATCCAAATCATTAGATATATAACCACTAGCTCCTTGATACTCTAATGCTTCATCCTTAGGTGTAGTTGTTGGAGTACTAGTTGGAAATGATGTAGGATTTGAAGTTATTGTACTAGTTGGTTGACTTACCTTAGTACTTGAAGGTGGTGTTAATTTATTAGTTGTTGTAGTATCTTTAGTATTATTTACTGTCTTAGAAGTTATACTTTGATTACATGATGATACAGCTAATGTTGCCATAAATATAGATAATAAAATAATAGTTCTTTTCTTTTTCATAAAAACCTCCGAAAAATCGAATTCATTATACTATAATTTATTAAAATAAGAAAGCGTTTTTTTAATATACATCTCGATATAAATATAATTTGTTAAAAATAGATAATTATTATAATTAAGCATTTCTTAAACAACTATATGTTCAAATAAAGAAGATTATATAATGATAAAAAAATCTTATTTTTAAACAAGATTTTGCGTTCACATCAATTATGGCAATAATTTAATCATCTAAACCAAAAGAAAAGATATCAAAAAAAATCAAAATAGCCTATCTCCTATAATATATAATATTTTTTCTATTGACTTAAATCTATTAAGGTGTGGAAACCACACCTTAATAGATAAATCTATTGTTATCATATAATTAAGTTAAGATATATCTTTAGAATAAAAGAAAGGAATCTAACTTAATGGATAAAATTAAAATAATAATATCTCTACTAGCTACTACATTAAGCTTATTATTTACTACCTCTTTATCTTTATTTAAATTCATTAATTCAAAGAAATTAAATAAAAAAATTATTGATGAAAATGATTTATATAATACCATTATTGATTTAATGAAAATAGCTGAAGAATTTACTAATTATTCAGGAATAGAAAAGAAAGAATATGTTTTAACTAAGCTCAATCAGCTATCTATTGATAATAAGGTTAATTTTGATATTGAAAAAGCTTCTTCTAAAATTGAAGAGCTTATATCTTTATCTAAAAATGTTAATGCTAAGGAGAAAGAAAATGGATCAAAATAAAATTAAAAGATATTTAGAATCATTAAAAAATACTAATTTAAATATTACTAATACTAATACTAATACTATTGTTACTCAAAATACATTAGAATCTAATACTGTAAAACTTAATAATACTGTTAATTTAAATACTAATAATATTACTTATAATGGTGATTCCATTACACTTAATATTACTTCTAATGAATTAAAGGCTTATTTAATGCTGGATACATTAGATAATATATCTAATTTAGAATTTGTTATTCCTTTTATAACAAAACCAACATCTAATACTAATATAACTATTTATTCATTAACTAATGAAATATTATCTAGCTATACTAATGATTTATCTGGTAAAATTCATATTTATCTAACTGATATTTTTAAAAAACAAAATGCTATAAATATTATAGTTAAAACAAATGGTACAGCTATATTTATGGACACAACTACAATTGATATTATATATACAGTTTCATCAGAAATCATTACTCCTACTAATATATCAATAAAAACATTACCTAAAAATATTAATTATGAATTAGGTGATTTAGTTGATACTACAGGCTTAGTATTATTAGTTAATTCACCTAATGGGGAATATGAAATA
>CAKQBG010000061.1 GCA_934216145.1 uncultured Anaeroplasma sp. | reverse complement strand
TTTTCCATTTATTTTCACTTCCTTAAGGGATTAAAGAATAATATTTTTTATCTCCTCATATAATAATAGTTAAATTTCTTTTATTTTTTTCATTTATTTAAGATTTTTATTATTTTTTATATTCTTTATTTATATTATCTTTATTGTTATTTGTCACTTTATATAAGATTAATTTAATATATTCTATTCAAAATAAATAAGGATATAATACAATAATATGAATTATTTATAGTCAAAACTATTAAGCTATATCCTTTATCATTTATAATTAAAATTTAAAAATAGAAGGATAAAATAACCCATCCGCATATAATAAATAGAATGGGTGATTACGATGTATAATTTAGAATATCATAAAGCTCTAGATCATTCCCATATATTACCTAATCTCCTTAATGGAGCTATATTTGGTGTTATAAGTCAATTTCTTTCTGACATTATAATTAGTCTTTTACTAGAGGATAATAATATTATCAAAGATGATATAAAAGTATCAGAAATAAGCCAATATTATGCCTCTATGGCAAGTGGAATGGTAGCGGGAGTGTTATTAATATATCTAGATCCATTTGCTGTAGCGTTATTTTCAACAATTGCCTATAATTATGTCTTTAATCTAATTGAAAATGATTTAAATTTAAATTTCACATTAGACAGTGTTGAAATAATAGAGGATACAATAGAATCAATATTATTATTATATTTATTCTCCCCAACAAGTCATATTCAATATAGACGATATACAGAAAAAAGACATTTTATTGAGCCTGATATTAAAAGAACTGATAGAACTACTACTCAATTAATATTCTTTATAATTCTAACTAATACCTATAATTTCTTTACAGAAGGTGTTGAATAAATTAAAAAACAATTGGACTTAATAAATTATTTAATAGGGCAACTACACTATAGCCTGCTATATCACTAGTTTTACTATATAAATCTAAATGACCTTTTATTTCATCTCCACATTCAAAATCAATACATTGACTATCTCCTACAAAATTTGGCTTAGTTTGTATTTTTATAATAGTATCATCTACTCCCATTGTAGCTAACGCTGTTGCGACACCTACATTTATACCAGTAGGTAAATTATTAATTGCTTCCTTAGCACTTCCTAAAAAGGCAACATCTTCCTTTATTAGCATATTTTCATTATAAAGACTTGTTTTCTTTAAAGCATTAGGTCCTTTTGTATTAGTTAATGAAGCCTTTGTTAGTCCCATAATTTGAGCTGTTTTTAAGACTTCAAAGCCTGAAATTGCCCCACTTGCTAGATGAACTCTAACATTATTTTTGATACATAAATCCTTAATATGCTCGTAATATTCTCTATCACTTAAAGCTCCAATAGATAATAATATAACATTTACCTTACGCTCTAATGTTTTTTCTAATATATCCTTAGTGGCTTGAGGATTAGTAGCTTCAACTATATAATCTAGATTTAAATTTAATAAATCATCATAACTATCACATGATGGTATATTTAAAAATTCAGATAATTCCTCTCTATGCTCTTTAGTTTTACTATAACAGCCTACGATTTTATATCCTTCTAAAATTCCTTTTTTATAACATGATGCTACAATTTTATTTAATTTTCCACATCCATATAAACCAATTCTTTTCATTTCCATACTCCTTGACTTTAATATTAATTAATTATATGATTTATTATATCAAATAAAGGAGTAATATCAATGTTTAAAAAATTAGTAATAATAGAGCCTATAAATATGCTTGATGTTCATATAAAGGAATTAAATAATATAGCAGAAAGTATTGTTATGTTTAATAATATACCTAAAGATGATGATGAAATAGTAGCGAGAATAAATGATGCGGATATAGTATTACTTTCTTATACATCATCAATTAATAAATATGTATTACATAAATGTAAAAACATTAAATATATTGGAATGTGCTGTTCATTATATAGTAAGGAATCTGCTAATGTCGATATAGATGAAGCAAATAAACTTAATATAGAGGTAAGAGGAATTAGAGATTATGGTGATGAAGGAGTAATTGAATATATTATTCATGAGCTTGTTGAATTCCTACAGGGATATAAAGAATTAAAATGGGATAGTGTTCCTCATGAAATAACTCATTTAAAATGTGGAGTAGTAGGATTGGGTACTAGTGGTACTTTAATAGCAAAAGCGTTAAAATTCTTTAATGCTGATGTTTCTTATTATAGTAGAACTAGAAAAGAGAATTTAGAGTTAGAATATGGATTTAAATATAAGGATTTAAATTCATTATGTAAAGAAAGCGAAGCAATTTTCCTTGCATTAAATAAAAATGTTTTATTACTAGATCATGAACAATTTAGTATTATGAATGGTAAAAAAATTTTATTTAATACTTCCATAGGTCCTGGATTTAATGTTAATGAATTAGAAGAATGGCTTAAGGATAAAAATCATTTCTTTTTTGGAGACACCTTAGCTACTATAGGTAATAATAAGCTTTGGGAATTAGATAATACATTTACTATTAACCGTTCTTCTGGTGGTAAATCATATGAAGCCTTTTATAGATTAGGTGAAAAGGTATTAAATAATATTTATAATTATTTGAATAGATAAAAAAGAGTTCTTTAAATTATTAGGTAGCTACCTACCTACCAAACTACCTCAGTTTGGAAAGAGCCTAAAAAAGCAAAGTCTAACGATTTTGCTTTTTATTTTACTAATTTACCATTTAAATAGGTGATAGTCATATTTATATTTTCTTCATTAAAAACATTATCTAAAAATAAATAATCTCCTTCCCACATATTAAGATTATTTATTTCATCCTTAGTAAACCATTCAAGCTCTCCTTCATCACATTCATGCATTTCTCCACTAAATGAATGAGAAATAAAGATATCCATATCCTCTTTAAAATCTCCTCTAAAGTGAACAATTCCTAAATATTTATAATCTAAAAGAGTAAAGCCTGTTTCTTCAAATACTTCTCTAATACATGCTTCTTCCTTTGTTTCATTTTCTTCGATATGTCCACCTACAGTAATCCATTTTCCTTTATTAGGATCAATAAGCTTTTTATTACGATAAAGCATTAAATATTTATTATCTCTTATTAGATAGCAAACAATAGTTTTTTCCATAGTACTCCTTAATAAAAGGGAGACTTTTTAATCTCCCTTAAATTTTATTATTTTATTTTAATAGGATTAATTGATCCATCAGGATTTGGATGCTCATCCAAATATTTTCTAATTTCTTCTGGCTTACCAGATTTAGAGCCTGGCTTACATTGACTTAAATTTTCAGCAGTTTGATTAACTATTGCTTCTGCAAAGCCTTGGCATCCTGGATACCCACAAGCACCACAGTTCGCATTAGGTAGAATTTTAGTAATATCTTCTATTCTTGTATCAACCTCAACATGGAATATCTTAGAAGCAATTGCTAAACCAAAGCCAAATAAAAGACCAAATCCAGCAAGTACTAATACTGACCATAAAATAATCATTTTTCTTTATCCTCCTTAATTTCCTCTTCAATTTTCTTTAAATCTATTCTTTGTTTTAAATCACACATGGAATTTGTACAACCGCTACAATTCTCTTCATTTATTTTCATATCCTCACAGCCCTTAGGTAGAGGAGTTTTTCTATTTAAAACAAATGTAACAACATTAATTACAACTAATAATAATACGACTCCAATTGCTATTAAAATATATGGATTCATATTATTGAATCATTCCTGTAAAGCCTAAGAATGCTAAAGCCATAATAGCTGCAGTAATTAAAGCAATTGGAATACCCTTAAAAGCCTTAGGTGCATTTGAAGCATCAAGACGATAACGAATTGTAGAGAATACAAAGATAACTAAAGCGAAACCAAGACCAGTACCGATTGCGTTAGCCATTGATGAACCAAAGTCTAATAATGAATCAGTATTACCTTGAGCTACACCTAATACAGCACAGTTTGTAGTGATTAATGGAAGATAAACACCTAATGTCTTATAAAGGCTTGGTGAATATTTTTTAATAATCATTTCAAGTAATTGAACTAATGATGCAATTACAAGAATATAAGTAATGGTATCCATAAATGGAATTCCAGCAGGAACTAATATAAAGTGGTAAATTGGCCAGCATACTAAAGAAGCTAAAATAATAACTACTGTAACTGCAACACCCATACCAACTGCACCAGATGTCTTTTTAGAAACTCCTAAGAATGGACAAATACCATAGAATCTAGATAATGTAACATTATTAATAAGCATGGCATTTACTATCGCAAGTAAAAATGTAACTAACCATCCCATATTATGCTACCTCCTTAGCTGATGTTTTATTAACTACAGGCTCATTAGCCTTAGAAGCCTCTTCTTTAGCCTTTTGAGCCTCAGCTTCCTTTTTCTTTTGAAGTTCTAAAGCCTTTTTAGCCTTTAGCTCTTCAATTCTAGCCTTTTCTAATAAAGCCTTCTTTTCATCCTTCTTATTCTTTCTCCAAGCCATAAATGCTAATACACAACCAAGTGTAAGGAATCCACCAGCAGGAAGTGTAAATAAACTAATAGCATATTCTTGAGGGAAAATATGGAAGATTAATTGAGTACCAATTGGGAAATATACACCAAATGATAATGCACCAGTACCAATTAATTCTCTAAAGAATGCTATAATACATAAAGCCATTGTAAAGCCTAAGCCTGTGCCTATTGCATCAATGAATGAAGCGAATGGTCCATTCTTAGAAGCAAATGCTTCTGCTCTACCTAAAATTATACAGTTAACAACAATTAAGGAAATAAATACACCAAGTGAACTATATAAATCAGGAACAAAAGCCTGACATAGCATTTTAATAATTGTAACGAATGTCGCAATAATAACGATATAGCATGGAATTTTAACCTCAGCAGGAATTAGCTTTCTTAATAATGATATTAAGATATTAGAACCTATTAAGGTTAAAAGAACTAATATACCCATACCTAAAGCAGATTCTACAGATTTTGTAGTAGCTAGGGTAGGACACATACCTAATAATGAAACAAAAACGGGGTTTTCTGTAATTAATCCAGCAAGGAAAATAGCCTTAGCTGAAACCTTCTTTTTAACATCAGCCATTTTATTTTACCTCCCTTTCGCTGTCCTCTATAGCAGCATTAACTAATTCTTTAATTAGTTTTGCTCCATATGTAGCACCACAAGAAGCATCAATTGAATCTACTTTATCAACTGGCAATTCACCGTCAAATGAAGATGAATCACTAACAAATCCACCCTCAATAACTGAATCCTTACTAGAAGGGAAATTACTCTTTAGAAATGAATTAACAGTAGTAGCAAATGATTGTCCATTTTCTAGGAATTCTACTCTATAAACATTACCATTATTAATTGCTACCATTAATGTAATAGTACCATAAGCATTTTTACCAGAAACAGTATAAACTAAACCTAATTCAGTACCATTACTATCCTTTGCAACAATTTTTTTAGTAATATAATCATTAGCAAAATCAGTTGTTTGTGTTTCTGATTTATTTTGATCATAATTTTCATAAATAGTTTGTATAGTTTCTAATTCTGTTTTTGAAGTATTAGCTTCAATAATTGGATTGGTTAATAAATACATACCTGAAATACCAGCAGCACAAATTAAACAAATAATAAATAAAGTTAACGCAATTTTAAAATTTTTCATACGCTACCTCCTAGACTGCAGCTATTACAATACCGCAAATAGCGATAATACAAATAGCTAATCCTAAGCATTGCTTCCAAGTATATGTATTTGGCTTACCACGCATAAAATAATCAATACATGGGGTAAACATATTAGCAATTAAAATTGAAAAGGCAACACCCTCAGGATAAGCTCCAACAAAACGAATTAATGCTGTAATAACACCTGCAAGAGTACCAAATGCAACTCTACCAAACTTTGATACAGGAGATGTAACTGGGTCTGTAATCATAAATACTGCACCAAATACTAAACCACCTGTTAATAATTGATATAACCACATATTAAAGATATTTCCAGCATTATTCTTAATAGAATAAGAACATACTGCAGCAAATGAAATAACAGCAAAGCTTAAGAAATAGCTTAAAGCACTTCTTAAATCAGCAGAATGTCTTACAAATAGATAAATAGCACCAACTAAAATAAGTACTGTTGATACCTCACCCATAGAACCAGGTATATTTCCTAAGAAGCAATCAAGTAAACTATAGCTTGTATTAGCTAAATTACCCTTTACAGATCCAAGTGGAGTAGCACCAATTGATTCAATATAGGTAGGCAGATTCTTATAAGCCTCACCTAATGATGTACCAAAACAAACACCAACAAAAATACGACCAACAGCGGCAGGGTTAAAAATATTACTAC
Organism: uncultured Anaeroplasma sp.; assembly: GCA_934216145.1. Taxonomy (GTDB): domain Bacteria; phylum Bacillota_I; class Bacilli_A; order Acholeplasmatales; family Anaeroplasmataceae; genus Anaeroplasma. The sequence continues at coordinate 3,709 of CAKQBG010000061.1, read as the reverse complement.
CCAAACCACCAAACAACATCTTACCAACTAAAATACCAAAGACAGCACCAATTAATACTACATATGGGCTACATCCAGCAGGTAAAATAAGTGAATAAATTAAAGCTGAAATTAATGGAGCGATAATATTATTTACTGTATAAGTAGACTTAACCTTACTAAAGCCATCTTTAGTAAATAGCTCCTTAAATTTCATTTCCTTTGGCCAATGAATAAACATATGGCACAAAAGTTCTAATAAAATCATAGTAACAATTGAAATTAAAAATACATAAATTCCAGACCATCCATTTTGTATCATAGCGAAAATAGTTACAGGCATAAGTGCTATAACTACATCTAGCATCATTCGCTTAACAGATACATTCTTACGGATGTATGGAGAAGATTGTGGAACTAGCTTCATAATATCCTCCCTTATAACGCCATTTTCTTAGCCTTACGGCAATAATCAGTTAAATGAATCTTAGATGTACAAGTATAAGAACACATTCCACATAAGATACAAGCTTTAATATTAAGCTTATTCTTTAATGTATCCTTATCATTATTTTTAACAGCTTGCATAATACTTACAGGCTGTAGGCCTACTGGACAAGAATATACACATGAAGCACATCTTACACAAGGCTCTTCTACTTCCTTCTTCTCATTTAAAATAATACATGATGTACATGTTTTAGTAATAACCGCATCGTCTCTAACAAGGTTAGCACCCATCATTGGTCCACCTAAAATCAAAACCTTGTTCTCATCACCCTTATAGCCACCAGATTGAGCTATAATCTCTTGAAGTGATGTACCAATACGCAAACGATAGTTAGATGGATAATTAATACCATCACCAGTTAATGTAAAATTACGCTTTAATACAGGTAAATTATATCTAATTGCTTTATATAAACCAACAATAGTAGAAACATTAAATACCATTACACCAAGCTTTGCAGGTAATACACCAGCAGGTACCTTTATGCCTAAACCTGATTTAATACATTCAATTTCCCATCCTTGAGGATAATAATTACCAACACGCTTAACCTCAACGTTTAAATCTGGGAATCTTAATTTAGCTACAGTTAAGCAGTCATATAAATCTGTATATTTACTCTTAATACAAATAACAGCCTTTTTAGCTTTAAATGCCTGCATAGCATAACTAACACCTCTATATACACGGAAAGGAAATTCCATGATAATTCTATGGTCTGCTGATAGATATGGTTCACATTCTACAGCGTTAATTACAATAGTATCAATAGGATCTGTTGTTTGAAACTTAATATATGTTGGGAATGAAGAACCACCAAGTCCAACTAAAGACATTTCCTTAGTAATTCTTACAAAATCCTCTCTTGTAAGCTTTGCAATTTCCTCTGGAGTACGTTCAACAGCAGTCTCAACAAATACATCCTTCTTATCATTTTTAACCTTAACAAAATCAACTAATCTACCATTTCTATGGAACTTTTTAACAATTCCTTCTACTGTACCACTTACAGTTGAATGAATTGGTTGTTCAAAAAATGGCCCTTTTCTTAATCCAATTTGTTGTCCGACCTTAACATAATCCCCTGGTTTTACAAATACCTCGCCTTGATTACAACGAGCATTCGTAACAGCATAGTAGGTGTAGTCAGGATCTACATAACGAATTAGTGGTAAACTATTCGTTAGTCTTCGAGTATTCTCGATTTCTCTTGTTTTTGCAATCATTTTTCCACCTCTTTTAAAATACTTTTAGCAATAACAGCCTTAGATACTCTTTCGTCCATAGAACGCTTTAATATAAGCTTATATGCCTCCCCTTCCGATAGCATATAGGCCTTCATTAGACATATTTTTGCTTTTTTGACTAATCTTTCCTCTTCTACTGAAGCCTTAAGCTTGTCTAGCTCATTATTTAATGAGCTGATATATTTTATATTTTTTTCCATATAAGGTAATAATTCATTAATAGCTATTAAATATTTATCATCCATAAGATGAAAATAAGGCGATGACATCGCGTTATACAAAGCACCATATTCCAAATTGTTAGATACATAAATAACAATTTTTTTTATATTCAATAACATATCAATAATTTGATAATATCCCTTAATAAAGCTAGAATGAATAATAACATATTGCAGTCCGTTATTAATAGAAAAGCTATAAAGCATACTATTAGTAATATTAGGTAAAACAATAGAATATTCCCCTTTATTAATAGACATTTCAATCTTTCGATTAAAAGCCTGATCACAGGAAAAAATATAAAGCTTTTTCATAATACACCTCATTGTGTATAAATTCTAATCCTCCAAATATGGATGGTTATTCATTAAAGAGAGAACTTCCTCTCTAACCTTATTTAGTATTTCCTCATTATCTTTATTTCTTAGAGCTAAATCAATAAATCTAGCTACATTTCTCATATCCTCTTCATTGAAGCCTCTTGTTGTAACTGCAGCAGTACCTAATCTAATACCTGAGGTAATAGTAGGCTTTAATGTATCATTAGGAATAGCATTTTTATTACATGTAATATTAACTGAATGTAATATTTCCTCAGCTTCTTTACCTGTAACACCAACACTACCAAAAATATCAACTAAAATTAAATGATTATCTGTACCTCCAGATACTAATTTATAGCCATATTTTTTTAGTTCCTCTGCTAATACCTTACAATTACTAATAATGTTACTAGCATACTCCTTAAAACTAGGATCTAATGCCTCCTTAAAGGCAACAGCCTTTGCAGCAATAACATGCATTAATGGCCCACCTTGTATTCCTGGAAATACTGAGGAATTGATCTTCTTAATTAAATCCTTATTATTAGTTAATATTAATCCGCCTCTAGGACCTCTTAATGTTTTGTGAGTTGTAGAAGTAACAATATCAGCATAATCACAAGGATTTGGGTGCAATCCAGCAGCTACTAAACCAGCAATATGAGCCATATCTACAATTAAATAAGAGCCAACTGAATCAGCAATTTCTCTAAATTTCTTAAAATCAATAATTCTTGAATAGGCTGAAGCTCCCGCAACAATTACATTTGGATGAACCTCTTCTGCAATTCTTCTTACTTCATCATAATCAATATAACCATTTTCATCTAGACCATAATTATAAGCCTGATATAAATTACCACTAAAACTTTTAGCATAACCATGAGTTAAATGACCACCTGCATCTAATGACATACCTAAAATAATATCCCCAGGCTTTAATACGGCATTATAAGCTGCCATATTAGCTGTAGAACCTGAATGAGGCTGAACATTAGCATATTTAACATGAAAAAGCTCACATGCCCTTTCAATTGCAATAGTTTCAACAACATCAACATATTCACAGCCACCATAGTATCTCTTTTTGCTATAGCCTTCAGCATACTTATTTGTCAAAATAGAGCCTTGAGCCTCAAGCACTGCCCTAGATACAAAATTTTCCGAAGCAATAAGCTCAATATGAGTACGTTCTCTTTCAAGTTCCTTATTAATCGCATCAAAAATTATTGAATCTTCATTAATTAAATTCATATTTTCTCCCCTATATAAATAAATTAACTACCACTATAGATTATAACACCATGAACGAAAAATACGAAACAATTTTTAGAAAAAATATAGTAAAATTTAATAAATAGGGTAGAGAGAAAATAAATAATATTTTCGTCCCTCCCATTGCACCGTACGTACGGGTCTCGTATACG
>CAKQBG010000060.1 GCA_934216145.1 uncultured Anaeroplasma sp. | reverse complement strand
TAGTATTAATCTAGACCAAAAGGAGGTGTGAACATTATAGATTTAAAAAAATCTATTTTTTCACACCTCCTTTTTTTTATTTATAATACTAATATTAATAAAAATGTGGTATTATTATAAAAAATAATATTGAGGATTATTTTGGAGAGCAGTATATGAAAAAAATTATAACATTATTTTCTTTTTGTTTTAGCTTAATAGTATTATTTGGATTTAATGTAAATGCTAAAACAATAGACACAGCTAATTTACAGTTCACATTAATAAGTATTATTGAATTTGGAAATGTAAAATATATTAGTATTGAAATTAATAATAAAAGTGATAATATATATTCCTTTGGTTGGGAAGGCTCATGCAATCTTAATGTAGAAACAAGTAGTGGAACATATAAAAATAATATTTCTAATGGAAAAATTAATAAAGATACCAAAACCTATCGCTATATCCTTGATGCACCTGGTGAAATAAAATCTATTTATTATACTAATATTTTAGAATTAGAAAATGATTCTCCTATTTATGATGATACTAGTTTACCTCTTAGTGAAACTATTTCTGTTAATCTTGATTTAGCAATTACATATAATGGAATACTTATTTCTGAAATTGTTTTAGGCTTTATTTTAGCTTTAATTATATTAATTATAATTTTGACAATAATGAAGAAAGGTACTCTTGTAATTACAGGACTGGTTTTATCTATTTTAGGTATAATTGTTCTATTGTACTCTGCTTATTTTTTCGTAATAAAAATATTATTAATCCAAACTGATGTTTATGTTGTATTACAAAAGTATTGGTATCTTTGGATTATAGGATTTGTTATTTTCTTTATTGGAAAAAGAATGCTAAAAAGAAATAAAAAGCATCAGGCTAAAAAAGCCTTGAATAATGCAAAAGCATGAATCATAGCTTTATTTAAATATAAAGTAAATAATTTAAATGTTTATTATTAAATAAAATAATAATATAAAATTTTAAAGGCTATACCAATTATAGATTATATAGAGGTATAGCCTTATTTATTATATTTAAAATAAAAAAAAGGACAATTATTTGTCCTTTACTGTTTAAGTGGCCTTCCGGAGGCGATTCGAACGCCTGACCCACGGCTTAGAAGGCCGTTGCTCTATCCAACTGAGCTACCGAAAGATTTGTCAGCTCCATCATTATATACTATTATTTATTTTTTTGCAAGGGTAAAATTATAAAAAATTAAATTTTTTTATTTACCATTATTTATAAATTTAATAATGTTATATGTAATCTATAAGCTATTTCTAATAGAATTTTATAGTAATATAGTTAATAATATAAAATAAGTTAAAGCTTTATCTTTTATTTTTTTAAAATTATGCTAAAATAGATTTATATGTGAGGTTTTTATATGAACAGATTAGAATTTAATGAAATGGTAAAAGAATTTGGCGAAGATGTCTATAGTTTTGAAAAGTTTCTAAAAAAAGGCTTTGTATTAGAGGCAAGCTATATAACTATATATAATGAATTATTAAAGGATATTAATTATGTAACATTTGAGAATAATCTATTAAAGGATGCTATTGAGAAGCTTTCTAATAATGAAACTATTGATAGTATTAAAATTTATTTAATTGATAATAGAAAAAAGCTTAATGATTCTATTGCTCAATTAGTTGCTAGAGATACATATTATAAAAAGGTTTATGATTCTGCTTATTCCTTTTTAACTAATGAAAATGAAGATGTTGAAGCTTTATATAAAGATTATTGTTTAAATCACCATCCTGCTGTTAGAGCTTTTATTTCTAAACAAGAGGAGGAATTATCTAATTATTTAAAGAAGGAATACTTTGAAAATAATTTTAATAATTTAAAAACTTTACTTGAGAAGAATCAAGGTGTATTTATTAATGATGAAATAGGTGAGGATAAATTTAATGATATTTCTGCTCATTATTTCAAACTTAGAAAGAATATGAATGTTGAAAGAGCTGCTAGATTAAAGAAGTATCCTTTTGTCAAGGAAAATGTATTTAAGGATGAGCTTTCTATAGCTTCTGAGGAAGCTGATTTAAGAGTTCAGCTTAAGAAATTAAAAGATTTAAATGAAGCATTACATAAGGATTATGTTAGTGCCTTTGGTGAGGATTTCAAGCTATAGTGTAATCTTTATAATAACTTAAAGGCTCATTACCCTTTTGGAAATATTCATAATAGCCATCATTAGTGGCTAGATATGCTTTATTTTCCTTTATAGTAATATATCTAATTGATATATCATCTATTAAATCATAATAATTATTTTTGATTGAATATTTACCTAAAATGATATTTGCTATTCTTTTAGGTAAATTTTTTTTATTTATATCTAAATATCTTCCTTCCTTTATTTCATTATATCCAATCCATATTCCAATTGTAGTATCCTTTGTATAGGCTATTAATAAGGCATCCTTTGTTGTATCATCTGGAATATTATATTTTTCTTTTGTTTTTGAATCATAATTAGTTTGTCCTGTTTTAGCCATTAGATAAGTATCATTTAAATTATAAGGTGTATTTTTTAAGGTACCATGTAAAATATTATTTATTAAAAAAGCTGTAGATGGCTTCATAACAAGCTTTGGCTTTGTATCATTTTTAATTGCTGAAGCTTTTTTATAATATCCTAAATTACTGAAAGCTAAATAAGCATTAGCTAGATCAAGAAGAGTATATCCTGTTGTTGCACCACCAATTGAATTAGCTTCATAATAATCATCACTATATATTCCTATTTTATTCGCAAATTCATATGCTCTTTTTCCACCTAGGATTTGATATAACTTTAATGCTGGTATATTTCTAGATTGAACTAAAGCATCTCTTAATGTCATATATCCTTTATATTTTTTATCGAAGTTATTTATATTTTCTCCATTAGAATATTGATGATATGAATCTAAAAGAATTGTTGCGGGAGTATATCCTAGATATTCTATAGCTGGAGCGTAATCTAGTATTGGTTTTATAGTAGAACCAGGCTGTAATTTCACATTTGTAGCGTAATTTATACTAGTTATAGAATTACATCTATTTCCTATTAAGGCTTTAATTCCATAGGTTTTATTATCTAATACTACTATGGCGATATTAGTATCATCTGTTATTTCCTCATTAACAATATTAAATAAGTCCTTTTGGATGTTTTTATCTAAGTAGGTATGTATTTCGTTTTGGCTTATATTTAATGAGCTTATATAGGATAAATAGCTATTTAAATAATCCTCTTGATAATAGGATAGATTATTATTTATTAGTGTTTCTAATGAAATGTTTTTTTCTATATTATATTCTTGTTCATTAATATAATTAAGCTTATACATTCTTTTTAATACATAATTCTTTCTTTCATTAGCTAATTCTATATTTTTAAATAAATTATATTTATTAGGAGCCTGTATCATTCCTGCAAGATAGGCAGCCATTGATACAGTAAGATTTTTAACGTCTCTATTGAAGTAATATAATGCTGCCATTTTACAACCATAAATATTACCACCAAATAGAATTGTATTTAGATAATCCTCTAATATTTGATTCTTAGTATATTTATTTTCTATTGCGATAGAATATTTAAGTTCTTTAAGCTTTCTTTTTATTGTCTTTTCATTTGTTAAAAGCTTATTTTTGGCTAGCTGTTGAGTAATAGTAGATCCACCATAATAATATCCATTATCTTTTATATTATGTAATAAGGCTTTAGCTATAGATATAGGAGAATATCCATTATGATTATAGAAATTATTATCCTCTATAGCTATTATGGCATTAATTAAATAAGGAGATATATTATTAAGATTTGTATATTCATAATAGTAATTATTTTCTGATGATATTAGATTGTCATTATTATCATAAATTTTAGTTGGAGTATAGCTGTTTTTTAATTCTATTTCTGGAATAAAAAAATAAAGATATCCATAGAATATAGCTATTGATATTAGAATTATTGTTATTAATAATGATAGGGTGATATAAATAAATTTAAATAATTTTCTCATAATAATCATTTATATTTTTAGCTATATTTTTTTAATTATTCATTATTGATTTTAAGTATTAATTAAGAAACGATTAAGTTTTAATTTAATAGTTAGTTATAAGAAAATAAATATTGTAAAAAAAATTAAAATTATATAATTATGTCAGGAATGGGGTGTTTTAATGCATAATACAGATAAACTTATTGAAATTATTTCATTACATAAAGAGTTATCTATGGATAAAATGAAAGATTTTTTAAATTTATTTGCACCATGCATGAATGATTATCTTTTTGTCTTTGATTTAAAACAAGATAGAATTATATTTTCTAATAACGTACTTGAAAAATTTAACATATCGTCATCAGATTTTACTGATGTTATTAATAATATTAGTAGCTTTATTTATGTGGATGATTATGAATTATTAGTTAATGATTTAAAGTCTATTATTGAAGGAAGAAGTAATATTCATAATATTATCTATCGAATGGTAGATAAAAAATATGAACCAGTTTGGATTAATTGTATTGGAAGAATTGTTACATTAAAAGATGATGCTAGATATTTAATTGGTTGTATAAATGAGGTATCTAGAAAGTGGTATATTGATAGTACTACGGGATTAGTAGGAGAAATTGGTATGAAGCAATTCTTTTATGAGAATTCTTCCTCTAATGGTGGATCATTAATGATGCTTGGTGTAGATGATTTTAAGAGTACAATAGAGAAAAATGGTATCGATTATGGTTCTTTTGTTTTAAAGAGAGTGGCTAATGTTATAAAATCAACTTTAAATGATCAGCAAAAGCTTTTTAAATATGAATATGATCAATTTATTATTGTTGATTTATTTGGTGATATTGATTCAGTAATTTTATGCTTTAATAAAATTAAAGAAGCTTTAGCGGATTTATATAAAAAGAATAATTATGAGTTTAATATTACTATTTCCTGTGGAGCCTATATATTTGTAGAGGACGATAATAAATATAGTGATTTTATGAAGAAAAGCTATTTCGCTTTAGAAAAAGCTTATGAAAGTGGATGCGGTAAATTACATTTTTATGATGAGGATGAATATAATCAATTTATTAGGAAATCAAAGGTTATTGAAAAGCTAAGATTATCTACTAAATATAATTTTAGTGGCTTTGAATTATATTTTCAGCCTATATTTAAGTGTGATAAGCTTGAAGGAGTAGAAGCTCTATTAAGATATTCTGATGATGAATTAGGTAGAGTTTATCCTAATGAATTTATTCCTTGTTTAGAGGAAAGTGGTTTAATTATCCCTGTGGGTGTATTTATTATTAGAGATTCTGTTAAAATGCTTAAAATATTATGTGAAAAATATCCTGATATTAATATGCATATTAATATTTCCTATAAGCAGGTATTAAATAGTAATATTATTTATGATTTATTATATATTATAAAAGAATATAATGTTAATCCTAAGAATATTGTTTGTGAATTAACTGAGAGTGGCTTTTTAGAGAATAATGATGCGCTAAAGGAATTCTGTTATGGTGTTAAAGAAAATGGATTAAAGATAGCGTTAGATGATTTTGGGACAGGATATTCTAATTTCCATTATTTAGCTGAGCTTAAGCCTGATATGATAAAAATTGATAGAGGATTTACTTATAAAGCTTTAAATAATGAATATGATAATTTATTAGTTAATAATGTTATTTCAATGGCTCATACTGTTGGAATTAAGGCTTGTGTTGAGGGAATTGAAACAAAGGATGAGCTTGAAAAGATTAATTCATTGTTTCCGGATTTAATTCAGGGCTATTATTATGATATGCCTTTACCAAAGAAGGATTTTTTAGAGAAATATTGTAAATAGGCCGACTTATGTCAGCTTATTTATTTTTAAAAAAAGCATTAGGATTTTCGCCTAATGCTTATTTTTACTTATTTAGAATAGAATTAATATATTTAATGCTTGATTCCATTTTATCCTTTGGTACACCCTCAAATATTAGATTGGCGTGAGGGATTTCTTCTTTAACTCTTGTAACAATATAGTCAAGATCCATTAAACCTTCTCCTAGACCTACCTTTAATAGTGGAGACTCATCCATTGTGAAATCCTTTAAATGAATATTTTTGATTTTATCACCAAATAATTCAATACATTCATCTATTATTTTATGTTGATAATCTTTATCATAATGTTCTTCATTTAGGTAATTATAAACATCAACTGTTATAAAGACATGACCATTATCAATATCAGTTAATAGTCTATGTAATGCCTTAGGGCAATACATACAGTGACCATCAGCTCCTTCAATTGATAGATTAGAGTTTACCTTTTTAGCATATTCAGCAAGCTCTCCAAAGGTATTTTTTACTATTTCGTAAGCCTCTTCAGTTCTATTTAAAGGATTGTATGTCCATTTATCATCATTATATGATCCTGTTTCACTTCCAATGTATAATGTATTAAAGAAGTGTGAATATTCTAGATGCATTTTAAATTTTAATATATTCTTTTTTACTAGCTCCTTATTTGAATGAATAGGATTGAAATAAGAACCAATTAGAGGTATTTCTAATCCTTCATTTAAGAATGCTTTTGCAATTTCTTGAGCTCTTTCTTCTGAAAGCTCTCCATAGGCTGCAGTTTCACCTTGAATGGCTTTATTTATTGCTAGTTGTAAGCCGTCAAAGCCCAATGCTTTTATTTCCTTAGCTAGAGTTAGTTCATCTTTTTTTCCTAAATCTTGTGCTCTAACAAAAATTTTCATGATTATCTCCTTTTATTTACTAAATTTATTTTAGAAATCTAGAAACATTATATCATATTTCTTATTAATTAATAATAATTGTTTTTAGATTTAAAAGAGTTTATAATAATATCAATTAAAAAGGAGTTTATATGGGTAAGCAATATGATAGAATGCTAGCTGGAAAGCTTTATAATTGTAATATTAAGGATGAAGAAAGAGAAAATGCTTTTTCCTTAAGAAATGAATTTTTAGATTTATTTAATTCTACAAGCTATGGAGATTTTGAGAAAAGAAGTAGGCTTATTAAAAAATATTTTAGAAGTGTTGGTAAAAACGCAACTATAAATAAACCATTTTATTGTGATTATGGTTCTAATATTATATTAGGTGATAATTTTTATGCTAATTTTGATTGTATATTTTTAGATGTTAATACAATTACAATTGGAGATAATGTTTTTTTAGCACCGAGAGTTTCTATATATACAGCAGGACATCCAATCGATAAGGATATTAGAAATGAATATTTAGAATATGGTTATCCTGTTAAAATTGGAAGTGATGTTTGGATTGGGGGAAATACGGTAATTAATCCTGGTGTAACAATTGGAGATAATGTTGTTATAGGATCTAATTCAACTGTTGTTAAGGATATCCCCTCTGGAGTTGTAGCAGCAGGTAATCCTTGTAGGGTTATTAGAAAAATAACCGAAGAGGATAAGAAGTATTGGGATATTCAAAGAAAAGAATTCTATTTAGCTTTGGAGGAAGAAAAATGAAATTGATAATGATTATAGCTGATTATTTTGAGGATACAGAAGCTATTGCTACTTTAGATGTATTAATGAGAGGTAATATTAATGTTGATTTAGTTTCATTAATGGGAAGAAATAAGGTATTAATGAAAAGTGGTATTGAAATTAATATTCCTTTATTATATGAAAATATTAATGTAGAGGAATATGATGGTATTATTATTCCTGGTGGTCCTGCTTCTTTTAAACTTATGCCTAGTATGAAAAGTGTTTCTGATTTGATTGATTTTTTTGCGAATAATAATAAACTTGTTGCGGCAATATGTGCTGCACCCCATTTAATAGGTAAAAAGGGTTATTTTAAGGATAAGAGGTTTACTGTACATCCAGGTTTTGAGAATGAGATTATAGGTGGAGAATATTTAAGAGAAGAAGGAGTAGTGGTTGATTCTAATTTTATCACTGCTAAATCTATGTTTTATTCAATTGATTTTGGTCTTGCGATATATGAATATTTCTATGGCCATGAAAAGATGTTAATTCTTAAGCATAGCTGTATGGGAGAAAAGGGTAATTAGTATTATTGAATAAATATAATATTAAATAATAAGATAATTTATTTAGAATGTCATTTTAATTTGAATTTTGGCATTCTATTTTTTCTTATGAAAACGCTTTACTTTGTGCTTTAATATGCTATAATAGTACCGTCATTTCACAAAAAAGGGAGAAGTTTAAAATGAAATTTAAAAAAATGTTAAGCTTATCAATAGCTTCAATAGTTTTATTGTCTACTGCAGCATGTACTATTAATAGTGGTTCAAGTACTGTGGGATCTAATGCTACAAGTAATTCATCTACAAGTACAACTATAAATACTACAACAAATAATAAAACTACAACACCAAGTGCTACTTCAAAGCCAAGTACATCAAGCACAACTAGTACACCAAGTGCTACTTCAAAGCCAAGTGCATCAAGCACAACTAGTACACCTACAGGTACATCATCAACTGATAGACCTGGAGATATAGAATATCCTGTTAATCAAGAATATTTAGATTTAGTAGCTAAAGGAAATTTAATTTATTACAATGATTTCAATAGTGATAATGTAGTACCTACAAAGTGGAGTGAATCATGGGGAACAAAGGGCCTTTATTCATATGCTCACCCTAAAAATGCCTCTGATGTAGTTAATGAGGATAATCATAAGATTACTAATACTAAAGGTGCTTTACAATTAAATGATACTGATGATAATGGAACACAATTAATTCTAGATTTTGGACAAGAATTAACTGGTAAGGTAGATGGATATGTTGATATTACATTCATTGGGGGAGGTTCTTCTTGGACATTTATGCAATTCCAAGGAACTTCTTCTGGAAAGATTAATTCTGAAGTATTTGCTTTAAGAACTAATAAAACTAATTTAGTTTATAGATTGGATGGTGGAAGTGAATTAACCCCTACAGGAACTGTTTCTTATACTTCAACATCAAATTTCAAATTATATTTCTCATTTGATTTAGATTCTAATACAGTAACAATTAGAATAAACGATATAGAATTCCTAACTGATTTTACTTTATCAAATAATATTACATCAATTAGTGGTATTAAATTTGTTTCATCTGATAAGGGTTCGCAGCTGATTATTATTTATATATAAAATTTATGAAAAAGTATAGTATTATTCTATACTTTTTTCTTGTATTATGATATAATATAAGTAAGAAAAGGTGGTATTTTTATGTATAAAAGATCTGATTTTACCAAAAAGTATTATAAAACTGGTGAAGTTGCTAAAATACTTAATTTAACTATAAAAACAATTCAAAATTATGATCATAGTGGAAAACTTAAATTTATTAGAACTACTACTAATTATAGACTTATGACACGAGAAGATCTTTTGGATTATCTTGATAAAGAAGGAATGCTTTGTGATATTTCACTAGAAAAAAGAGATGTTATTTATGCAAGAGTGTCATCTAATGAACAAAAAACAAAAGGTGATTTAGATAGACAAGCTATGTTTTTAATTGAGAATGTTGATAATTTGATTAACCCACTTGTTTTAAAAGAAGTTGGTAGTGGTTTAAATGATAAGCGAAAAAAACTAATAGAATTAATTAATCTAGTATGCAATGATCAAGTTAGAAATGTTTATGTAACATATAAAGACAGATTAACAAGATTCGGATTTAATTATTTAGAAGAAATGTTTAAAAATCATGGCGTTCAAATTGTTGTTGTTAAAGACAAAAAAGAAGAAAAAGACGTTAAAGAGGAATTAGTTGATGATATGATGTCATTGATTGCTAGCTTTTCAGGCGAATTATATGGCATGAGAAGTAAAAACAAAAAGGAGAAATAAATAATGGATGATATTAATAATTTAGATGATTTAAAAAAAGTTGCTTCAAATGATGTTATAATGAAGTGCTTTACTGAATTTTTTATGGAAATATATGGCGAGTATAATAGTCATGATAAAAATTTTATATGTAATTATCAAGTTAAAAAAGGAAATATAACAATTGCAGAATTCACAAATAAAGAAGATGCATTATTATTTATTGAAGCTTATCAAAATCAAGATAAACGAACAAAGTGTAAATTAATTGAAAATACAAATAATTTGGAGTAGAAAATGGAAAAACAATTCACCATAGAAACAAGACTAGAATTACAAGAAGATGCAGTAAAATATTTAACTGAATATGTAGCTTTTTATAATGAGATTAGTCGCAAGCTATGGCATATTGTTCGACTTCCTAATTTTAAAGAGCTTTATACAAGAAGTGAATTTAATACATATGTATGTAATAAATATAATATCTTAAAAAGAACAGCTAATTCAATTTATAGTGATTTAGTAGGTAAAAAGAAATCATTATTAGAATTAAAGAAAACAGAACTTTCAAATAAAAAAATAAGATATAAAAAGTTAGTTGATAAAAGAAATGAATTGATTGATAAGATAAATAAACTAAAAGAAAAAGTAGCTTTAAATAAATCTAGTGAAAAAGAATTAATTAGATATAGAAAATATAAACATAAATATTATTTTATATGTAATAAAATAAATAATCTCAAACAAAATATTGAAAATCTTGAAAAAGATATCAAAGATAAAAATATTAAAATATCCTTTGGGAGTAAAAAACTATTTAAAGCT
>CAKQBG010000059.1 GCA_934216145.1 uncultured Anaeroplasma sp. | reverse complement strand
AGTTGGCCCCCACTGCCTTTGGCGAAGGGAACCGCCTATTTACTGAATTCAAAGGCGCATTAACCGAAAACTTTGTGCTGCAGACTTTAATTACTCAGTTTGAAGTCATGCCCCGTTATTGGAGCCAGAACAACCCACCTTACGAGGTGGATTTCCTCATTCAGCGGGAGAACGACATCTTCCCCGTGGAGGTCAAATCCGAAGCCAATACAACCAGCAAGAGTATGAAGAAGTTCAAGGAACTGTTCCCTGATAAGGTCAAGCTCCGTATTCGATTCTCTCTGGATAATCTGAAGCTTGATGATGATGTGCTGAATATTCCACTGTTTATGGCAGATCAAGCCGACCGGTTGATTGGATTGGCGTTGGAACATAAACACGGATGAGCAAAGGAGAACAACCATGAATAGATTTGATATAATAAATAGAATCGGTGACAGGTATCGCATCGGAAACACAGAATCGGGCGAATTTAGCTATGCTCAAGCGCTAAAAACCGTTGGTAATTGTTGAGCATCACTTTATATAAGGGGAAAAATAATAAATTAAATCAAAATAAATAAGGGAATAAGCTATTTGAATTTGATTAAATCTTAATCAAAGCAATTGAGCCTATTCCCTTTTTCATTTATAATAAAATAAAAAAATAGTTGAAATTGTATCTTGGCGGATCTTTTCAACTATTACCCTCACGAGGCAAGAATGTGTTAACGTTTAAATTAAAAGAATTCAATACTGAAATTGATAATTATAATGATTTTATTGCAAATATAGAAGTTGAAACTATTATATGCCCTAATTGAGACTCATTAGATATGGAAAGACATGTTATTATAAGAGATATATAAATATATCTGGTAAAAGATATTATATAAGAATTTTAAGAGTACGTTGTAAGGTATGTGGACATACTCATGCAGTATTACCTGGTTTTATTATTCCTTATCTACATAAACCAATTACTAATATTCTTGAAATTATATTAACTCCTAATACAAGTGATATAGATGAGAATTTATGTAAAACAATTAACAAAATTAAAAAGAAATGGATACCAATGCTAAATAGCTTAATGATTACTTTTAGTTATAGTTTAAATGAGTTAGTATCTAGATGTTCATATGCATTCAATATGTGTGTAACGCAAATTCATAGAGGGAAATATTACTATATGAGTTAAATCCACATAACCTAGCCTAACATATAAAGAAAAGATGAAATAGAATGTTGTTGTCAAGAAGATAAAGGAGGGCGACCAACCTATAATTCTTACAATTTATTAGCAGTCATTATATATAATTTCGCATTTAACAAAAGGTACGCTTAGGGATATTGAAGATAGAATTAAGAACGATTTAAGGTGCATTTATATAATGCAAGATCAATATCCAACTCATATGACGATAGGGGATTTTATGAATGATTATATAGTTTCAAATCAAGAAAAAATATTCTCTTTAATTACTAAAGCTATTTTCAAAGAATGTAAGATAAGTATGGATGATTTATATTTGGATGGTTCAAAATTTGAAGCAAACGCAAATAAATATAAATTTGTTTGGAAGCCAACTACTTTCCATAACAAATTAAGTGATAAGAATGAAGATTTTAAAATTTTTGAAGTGACAATTGAACTTCAAAAATATATACAACAAGCAGAAAAAAATCTACTTTCTATAGAGGGAATTGAAATGAGAGTAGTCGACCCTTTAGACTACTATCTTAGTAGTTTGTGTAGAATATAAATGTAGCGCCGTATACGAGACCCGTATGTATGGTGCAATGGGAGGGACGAGAATATTATTTTTTCTCTACCCTATTTCAAATGATAATTTTTTAATAAAAATAATAATATTTGGATAGACTTTTAATAGTGAAAATACATCTTTGAATTATAAACAACAAAGGTTAAAAGTATTGAATTTTTACTTGTATAATTAAGGGTGATATTGTATAATAAATGTTGATATTCTAATTGTTTTAGATGACTTACGAAATGAGGAAATGATATGAGTAAATTAAAAAAGTTAATAGCGGGATTATTCGCTTTGATAGTTATTATATCTTTAGCTAGCTGTGGTGGAAGTGGAGTTCAAGTAGAAATGGATGCTACATGCACTAGTACAAGTATTAAAATCAATTTAACATTTGGTAATTTTAGTGTCCTTGAGAATGGCGCTACAGCATATGTAAAGAGAAATGATTCTACTTCTTCAACTGCTTATAAGAATTTAGAATTTACTAATAAAGATTATTCAAAGTCTAGTTGTGAATATACAGGATTGACTGAAGATACTGAGTATTCTTTCTCTGTTTATATTAGTTATAATGATAATGATGAGAAGATTGCTGAGGCTAAATATAAAACTAAATCAATTTCATCTGAAGATGTAATTGAAATTAGTAATAAAGATGATTTATTGAATATTGATACTGATGCTACTAAATTAAATTATAAATTAACTGATAATATAGATTTAGATGGTTCTGAAATTTTAATGTTTGATTCATCTTCTAATAAGTATGAAGGTACATTTGATGGTAATGGCTTTACTATTAATAATTTCAAATTAAAGAGTGCTTCAGCATCAGGTTTATTCGGTTATACTAAGGGTGCTACATTTAAGAATTTAACAATTTCTAATGTATCATTTACTACTACAAGTACTAAATCAAAGAGTGATATGGGTGTTTTAGTTGGTAATGCTGAAGATACTAAATTTGAAAACATTACTATTAGTAATATCATTTATGGTAAACGTGCTGCTGAAAACCAATTTAGTGGTACTACATCTGCTGAATTAAGAATTGGTGGTTTAGTTGGTAATGCAGTTAATTCAACTTTTGATAATATTTCTATTACTAATGCATCTATTCTTATGACTAAAGCTAGAAAGTATGTAAGCATCGGTTTACTTGCTGGAGAAATTAGTGGTAATAAGGTTGAGGTTGCTGTTAAAGATTCTAGTGTTAGTGGTGAAATTTATGTTAACTGTGAGTATTCATCTTCAACAGGTTATACTCGTGTTGGTGGATTTATTGGAACATTATCTACAACTGGTGTAGTTCAAGATTCATCTTCTGAAGTTGAGATTGCTTATACTAGAAGAAATGGTAGTGGTTATGTTAATCATGATCTTTTCATTGGTGGCTTTTTAGGAAAAGATGGTAATGCTCAAATTAATGTTAAGAATTGTTTAAGTGTTGCTGATATTATTTGTTATGCAGGTCAAAAGAGTGATTTACATGATTCATCTGAAGAATTAACTGATGAACAGAAGAAAACTGATGTATCTACTAATTTATTAGCTACAAATGCATATATTGGAGGCTTTGTTGGTTCATTAAGTAATATTGTTTCATCTGTTTCAAATTGTGTATATGCTCCTAGAGTTGAAGGTATCAAAGTTTATGCCCAAGCATTAAAGGAAGTAACTAAAGATGATGTAACAACTAATGAAAAATATGTTGATTTAGGTTTATTCTATGGTGCTTGTTCAAATGTTAGTAAGATTTCAAATTGTGGATATGCAAAAGAAAATTTATTAGTATTTGGTGATTTAACAGATACTTATACAAATAAAGTAACAGAATTAAATTTAAAACAATCATTACTTGATGTTTTAAATGCAGTATATGAAAAGAAAAATACAGTTGATGCTACAACTGTAAAAGCATAATTGAGAGTGAGAGCTTTAGGCTCTTTTCTCGCTTTATAAAGAGGTGAAGAAAAATGGCATTAATGATTTATAATTCATTATCAAATAAGCTTGAAGAATTCAAGCCAATCAATGGAAATAAGGTTAATATGTATGTTTGTGGACCTACTGTTTATAATTATATTCATATTGGAAATGCTAGACCTGTTATTTTCTATGATATGCTCAAGAGATATTTAGAATTTTTAGGATATGATGTTACTTATGCATCAAATATTACTGATGTTGATGATAAGATTATTAAGAAGGCTATAGCAGAAAATAAAACTGAAAAGGAAGTAGCTAACTTCTTTGAAAATGCATTTTTTGAGGCAACTCAAATGGTTGGTAGTAAGAAGCCTGATTTGATTCCTCACGCAACAGATTATATTAATGAAATGATTGAATTCATTGAGGAGCTACTTGAAAATGGCTATGCTTATCAAGCTGATGGAGATGTTTTCTTTAGAGTAAGCAAAATTAGTGATTATGGTATTCTTTCTAATCAGGTTAGTGATGATTTAGAGAGTGGTGCGAGAATTAGTGTTAATGATAAAAAGGAAAGCCCACTTGATTTTACATTATGGAAAAAGACTACTGAAGGTATTCAATGGGATTCTCCATTTGGAAAAGGAAGACCAGGCTGGCATACTGAATGTGTTGTAATGAACCATAAGCTATTTGGGTCTGAGATTGATATTCATGGTGGTGGAATGGATTTAAAGTTCCCACATCATGAAAATGAGATAGCTCAATGTGAGGCTTTATATCATAATCATTTAGCTAAGTATTGGCTACATGTTGGTAGACTTGATTTAGCTGGTGCTAAGATGAGTAAATCTTTAGGAAATTGTATTTATGTTAAGGATTTAAAGACAACTAAAGATGGAATGGTATTAAGATGCTTAATATTATTTAGTCCTTATAGAAGCATTATTACTTATACTGAGGAATTAAAGAATCAATATGAAAAGGAATATGATAAGTGGCAAAGAGCTTATAAACAAGCTTTATATGAATGTCAATATCGTAATATTTCTTTAGTCAATGATTCTAAAGAAGATATTGAGAAGTTTAAAGAATATATGAATCAGGATTTCAATGTTCAAAATGTCTTAACATTATTAACTACATTAGTTAAAGATATTAATACTTCTCTTCGTTCTAAAAATTATGATGTTTTAGCTTTAAAATTAACTACATTTAAGGAAATATTAGATGTATTAGGTATTAATTTATTTGTTAAGCCTTTAAATGAAGAAGAATTAGATGTTTATTCTAAGTGGAATGAGGCTAGAATTAATAAGAATTATAATGATGCTGATTTTTATCGTAATAAGCTAGTTGAATGGAATATATTATAATGGATGCGAATCTTTTAAATGGTTTATCACTTGCCTATATTGGTGATGCAGTATTTGAAATAAAGATTAGAGAATATGCCTTAAGCTTAGGATATTCAAATGTTAATAAGCTTCATAAATTTGTTTGTTCCTATACTAGTGGTAAATCTCAAAGTGAGATAATTAGATATTATTTAGCTAATGGTATTTTGAGTGAGAAGGAAGAAGAAATATATAAAAGAGGAAGAAATTCTCATAATCATTCAGTTAGAAAGAATATAGATATTCAAAGCTATATGGAGGCTACAGGCTTTGAAGCTATAATTGGATATTTATATTTGAGTAATAATTTTACAAGAATTAATGAATTAGTTGATATTTGTATAAAATACAGAACGGAGGAGATGTAAATGGCCCGTAAGAAAAATACTGAGCTTATTACAGAAAATGAGGATACTGTATCCGTAGATGAAGCTAGTAATGATACATCTAATATAGAAGAAAATTCTCCTATTGAGGAGAATGTAGATACTAGTGATGATGTATCAGCTGATGTAGAAGAAATTATTGAAGAAGAGAAAATTGAGGAGAAGGAATATACTCAATTTACTAATGAATCAATGTCTAATTTAGATGATCCTGTTTTAAAAAGCGAAAAGGAAATATCTAAAAAGAAAAATAAAAAATATAAAAAGAAAAATTTAGCTGATGCGACTAGATATTATGATCCGGTTAATGGTTTAACTCAAGCTCAGGTTGAAGAAAGAATTCTTGAGGGATTAATAAATTCTAATAATAAACAGGGTACTAAATCTATTCCTAAAGTTCTTTTTAGTAATATATTTACATTCTTTAATATTTTAATGTTTATTATTGCTGGATTTTTGATTTCTGTTCATGCTTTTACTGATTTAGTATTTTTATTAATTGTATCTATTAATATTATTTTAGGTATTATCCAAGAAATAAGAGCTAAGAATATGATTGATAATCTAAGATTATTATCATCACCTAGTGCGTATGTTATTAGAGATGGTGCTAAGCGTGAGATTGGTATTGATGAGGTTGTTTTAGATGATATTGTTTTATTTGAAACTGGTAATCAAATATGCTCTGACTGCATTTTAATTGAGGGTAATGTTGAGGTTAATGAATCATTATTAACAGGTGAAAGTGATGCAATCATAAAAAAACCTGGAGATATTTTATATTCTGGTTCTTTTGTTGTTTCTGGTAAATGTAGATGTAGGGTTGATAAGGTTGGAGAGGAAAATTATATTGAAAAACTTTCTAATCAGGCTAAGCAATATAAGAAACCTAAGAGCGATCTTTTAAATTCTTTAAATTTAATTATTAAGGTTATGTCATTCCCTGTTGTTATACTTGGTGGTGGATTATTTATTAGTATGACAATGAGAGGCGGTTTAACTAATTTCAATTTCTTAGATTATTTCAATGGAATTGGAAATTATATGGATTTACGTCCTGTAATTAGAAAAACTGCAGGTGCAATGATTGGTATGATTCCTTCGGGATTATTCTTAACATCTAGTATTGCGTTATTCTTTGGTGTTATAAGATTAGCCCAAAGAAAGGTATTAGTTCAGGAACTATATTGTATTGAAATGTTAGCAAGAGTTAATTGTATTTGTCTTGATAAGACTGGTACAATTACTGATGGTACAATGAGTGTAAAGAACGTTATTGATTTTAATATTATTAATGGTTTAACTACTAAAAATGTTGTTTCAGCAATGCTTAATGCTCTACAGGATACTAATTTAACTAGCCAGGCCTTAAAAGAAAAATTTGGTATGGGAAAGAGAATTAAACACATAGGCTCTATTCCATTTTCTAGTCAAAGAAAGTATCAAGCTGTAACATTTGAAAAATATGGTACATATATTCTTGGTGCGCCTGAATTTGTATTAAAAAGTGAATTTGTTAATTATAAAAAGGATGTTGAAAAATACGCTGCCATGGGCTATCGTGTTTTATGCTTAGCTCATATGAATGCGGCAATTATTGATAGTGTTTTACCTGATGAGAAACCTGAGGTTGTTTCAATGATTCTAATTGAGGATAACGTTAGACCTGACGCAATTAATACCATTAAGTATTTTAGAGAATCTGGTGTAGAAGTTAGAGTTATTTCTGGTGATAACCCTATTACAGTTTCTAAAATAAGTCAAAGAGCTGGTGTTGCAAATGCTGAAAATTATATTTCTCTTGATGGTTTAACAGATCAGGAGGTTATTAAGGCAGCATCTAGATATACAGTATTTGGTCGTGTTTCTCCTGCTCAAAAGAGATTATTAATTCATACTCTTAAGGAAAATGGAATGACTGTTGCGATGACAGGTGATGGTGTTAATGATATTTTGGCTTTAAAGGAAGCTGATTGTTCTATTGCTGTTGCTTCTGGTAGTGACGCTGCTTGTAATTGTTCACATTTGGTTTTATTAGATTCTAATTTTGATTCTATGCCATATGTAGTTGCTGAAGGAAGAAGAGTTATTAATAATGTTACATCTGTTGCTTCATTATTCCTAACTAAAACTATTTTCTCTTTATTCTTAGCTATTCAAGCATTAATTACTGGTAATTACCCAATTTCTACAAATCAATTATTTTTAATTGATGTACTAGCAATTGGTATCCCATCTCTTATATTAGTTAATGAGCCTAATAATAATCCTGTTCAAGGTAAATTCCTAACTAATGTAATTAAAAAGGCCTTGCCTGGTGCGTTAGTAATATTAATTATTTCACTAATTGTATTTGGCTTGAAGGATGTATTGAATTTTGATTCTATGACTCTTTCAACTATTATTGTAATTGCTGCTACGCATACATGCTTAATGGTATTATATAAGGTTTGTAAGCCATTTACTCCAATTCATAAGACTTTATTTGGCTTCTGTTATACAGTTTTTATAATTGCTATATTTGCTGTTCCTCAATTTTTAGAATTCAGACCAATAT
Source organism: uncultured Anaeroplasma sp. (assembly GCA_934216145.1). Lineage (GTDB taxonomy): Bacteria > Bacillota_I > Bacilli_A > Acholeplasmatales > Anaeroplasmataceae > Anaeroplasma. The sequence goes on along the minus strand of CAKQBG010000059.1, from coordinate 2,927 downwards.
TTAGTTTCTCTGAATATTATTCTGATTCAGCAACAATTGAAATGATTACCTCATATCCAAAGATAGAGGTAAGTAAGGATAATTATTATGTTGTAAATGGAAAAGTAATTGATTTACAAACAGATAATAATAAAAAGAATCCTACACTAAGCAGTGTTTATAATAAAGACGATGGTAAATATTATTATGCAATTAATAATACACAAATTGATACATTAGTTAATATTCCAGATCTAAGCTATGATAATCTTGGAAATATTTATTTTGGTGGATATAGTGTAGTTAATGATATTAAATATTCTGATTCATTATTAAATACTATACGAGTAGATAGAGATGGTTATGTATATGCAGGAGAAGATGCATTACGTATTCGTTTAAATAATTCTAGTACTTATTATAATTATTCTACAAAATATGGAACTTCATCTGATGATGATTCAATTAAAAGATTTAGAATTATGCCAACTGTTGAGCTTAAGAATGGCGAATATGTAATTAATGGTATTCAATCAAGTGATAAGTCTTATAAAGCTCCTGAATATCTATCTAGTGTAGATAAAATGGAATTATCTATTGAACCTGAAACACTAAATTTATTAATTAATAATAAACCAATTTATGCTACATTAAAGGATGGTAGTCAGGATACAGAACCATATAAAGTAAGCCTTCCTGTTATCACCACTAGTGTTGATAATCATGATAATCCAGGTGCTATTTATTTGAATGCTTCAAAAACTGGAGAATCAATATTCTCTATTTATGGACAAAAGAAAAACATTACTGATAAGAGTGGTACTACAAGTATTCATTCATTATATTTCTATAATTCTAATAATGAAAGAATAGAAATAGCTAAATCAGATTTAGCCTCTAAATACTATTTGGTATCATTAGATGAAGAATTAGGAGTATATATTTATGAATCTATAACTGATTTTGGGGTTTCTAATATAGCTGAAAAAGGTTTTAAAGAGTATAAATATTTAAGTAATGGTGATTATTTATCAATTGATGTATGCGATGATACGACTGGTATTTTTATAAAACTTGGAAATGCAAAATCATCATATATATTAGTTCAAAATGGTATTGAATATGATACAGGTGCTTATGGTTCATTAAATAACGCAATATTAGCTCCTATTATCACTGTTACTGAAAGTAATTATTATGTTATTAATGGCTATTATACAGAATTTGAAGCTTCTTCACAGGAATTGAATCCTCATAAAAATTCTGATAATTATTTAGTATTAGGTGGCAATGTTACAGACTTTAAGATTTCCACAAATGATATATCAGTTCAAAAGGGTGGAATTGTAACTGAGCTTTCAATTTCAAGTAAGATTCTATTATTATTATTGTGTCTATTAGCTGGACCATTAATGAGAATATTCCAATACGCAATTCCTTGGGTTAAATCTACTTTAAAGGAATTAACTAGATTAATGTCTAAATATTAAAAGTAAAAAGCTATAAAACAATTTTAGTTTTATAGCTTTTTTGCTTTTTTTGAAAAATTACATATTTAACGATATAGAAGAAATTAAAATATGAAATTTTATAATTTAAGCAATGATGCTATTTTGATGTATTCTTTATTTTTTCTAAGAATTGTTTAATTTTTTTGAATTAATAAAATAATTATTAAAATTTCCTTTTCAATATAAGCACAGTTATTAATATTAAATTTTTGAATTTAGAAATATGAAAATAATTATAATTTTGAAATAAAAATAAATAAGTACTATAATAAATTAATTAAAGAATTTTACATTATTATATAATAATTTCTTTTAAATATTTAGATTTTGGTGATAAATATGGTGATATAGGAAGTATGACAATATTGCTAATAAATTATAATAATAGAAAATAAAAAAGATAGTAATAATTGTATTACTAGAAATATTTTAATTGATCAATATACAGCAAGAATAATAGGAACAAAGGCTATTAATATAATTCTAAGTTTTTGAAAACATTAATAAGACTAATATAATAGAATTAGAGGAATATTTATTATTAACAACAAATGATAATGTTGTAATTGAATTCACAACAATATTAGAAAAGAATGTTATTGAACTACATAGAAAGTTTATTAGAGATTAAAAGCCTAGATTTAAAAATTATACAACCGTTAAAATTAAAACTTCTAATTCTAAAATTCATATTAGAAAACAACAAGGTCACCAAGAAGAAAGATTAAATTGCAAAAATATTATATTTAGAAGTATAGTTTGTAAATTCAATAGAAATTTATAAAGAAACTACTAATGGCATATGAATTTGTTTCCTACGAGTAAAAACTTAAGACTTATGATTAATTATGTGGATGATTTAATAATAAAGTCTCAATAGAAACATAAGCCTAATCGATAAATTGAGTGGATAAAATAAGAAAAAGTAGTGATTGTCATATGATGTCATATAGATGATATAGTTTTAACAACAAACTATTGGAAGTGAACAGATTTAATATGTGATAAAGCCTAATACTAAAGGTTTAAACGCAATATCAAAAATTAGGCTTAAAACATCAAATATAAAAATAAAACAAAGATGTTTAGTCTTCGCTTTTGATTTCTTAGCTTGATATGACCTGATAAATGTAGTGTTAATATCAAAACTGCAGTTATGCAAAATAATGTAAATAGATTAGAAATGATTGTTTTTAAATAGAATATATATTAAGGTCGGGGGTAAAAATTGTTTTTTTCTCAATTCGAAAAAACTTTGTTTTAGATGATTTTTGTTATATTATTTAAATGAAAAAAAGTTTTTTAATGATTAATTGAAGGAGATAAAATATGGTTTTGATGAAAAAAATAACTAAAGAATAATATATTAATAAGCATTTTAATAAAAAATTTAAGCTTATTGATGATAGTTGTTTTAAATATGTTATGAAGGATTTA
>CAKQBG010000058.1 GCA_934216145.1 uncultured Anaeroplasma sp. | reverse complement strand
GGATTTTTAGTCTTGGTTAAAATAAACTTAATAAAAAAATTACAAATTAGTACTTGATTATTAATAGTTAATCACCTAATTAAAATAAATAATTTGCTCATCTTCAGCATCAAGAATTTTCTTTCTTCTAGATTTAACTCTAACAATATCAGCAACAACAGCCTTAAATCCTAAAAGCTGAATAGTAATTAATGGAGTTAAAGCTACCATAGCTACAACACCAAATGCATCCTCTAATACCTTAGCATCTCCTTGTAATGCTACACAAGCTCCTACAGCTAATGGTAATATAAATGTTGAAGTTAAAGGTCCTGAAGCTACACCACCAGAGTCAAACGCAATAGCTGTATAAACCTTAGGAACAAAAAATGCTAAGCCTAAAGAAATAAAATATCCTGGAATTAAATAATAAAGAATTGAGAAATCAAAAGTAATTCTAATCATTGATAAGCATATAGAAATACCTACACCTAATGATAACGCAATAAGCATTTGCTTTTTACTTACACCACCCATTGTAACCTCTTCAACCTGATGAGTTAAAACGTGAACTGCAGGTTCTGCAAGAACTACAACTAATCCTAATACAAAGCCTATAACAATTAACCAAATAGGAGATGCACTAGCTAATTCCTTACCAATTCTATAACCAACTGGCATAAATCCAATTTGAGCTGCAGCTAAAAATAAAACTAGTCCAATTAATGTATAAATAATACCAATACCAATTTTATATAATTTTTTCTTTGGTAAATGAATAAAGATAGAATTAATAATTAAGAAGCATACAACAATTAAACCTAAAGCTATTGAAACTTCCTTTAAAGAAATTAATATTTGATTTATTATTGCATTTCCTAAAGATCCTGATATACCATAATTAGTAGAAGGAGTAATATCTCCATTAATTGTTAAGCTTAATAATAAAACAACTAAAATAGGTCCTATTGAACATAATGCAATTAAACCAAAGCTGTTTTCCTTTGCTTCTCTACCACCAATTGTTTGAGCTATACCTAAGCCTAAAGCCATAATAAATGGAACAGTTATTGGTCCTGTAGTTACACCACCAGAATCATATGCTAAAGCTAAAAAATTACCATTACCATTATTTAATGCTAAAGCAGATAAAGCGAACATAAATAAATAAAAGAACATTAATCTAGAAGATAAATCTCTTTTGAAAATAATTTTAATAACTGCTAAAACTAAAAAGATACCTACTCCAATTCCAACAGTCACAATAAGTAATGTGGGATTTATTACAGTTTCAACTTGCTTAGCTAATACTGATAAATCAGGCTCAGCTACAGTTATTAATAATCCCATAATAAAGCATATTAATAATACAATTTTTATCTTTTTTGTTTTAATTAATGAAGATCCAATTTTTTCTCCCATTGGTCCCATTGCCATATCAGCACCAAGACTAAATAAAGCAATTCCAATTATTAATACAATAGCAGAAATAATGAATGTAATTAATTCTACACTTGTCAAATCTAATAAAGGAGTAAAGTATAGCAAAATGACCAATACTGTTAAAGGTAAAACTGAAAAAATTGATTCTTTTAGTTTTTGCCATAATTCATGTAACATTTAAACACCTCAATAATATTATGAAAATTTCTATCAACTATTCATTGATTTCAGTATTTTCAGTATTTGATAAAGTATCATTATTTTGATTTTCCTGATTTTCTTGAGGCTCTTTAATTTCTTCTTGATTATCCTCCTCTTTATCAACAACTGCTACTGTAGCGATATTTTGATTATCCTTTAGTTTAATTAGAATAACACCTTGAGTATTTCTTCCTGTTTGACTAATGTCAGCTACATGCATTCTAATTACAACACCTTTATCTGTTGTAATTAATACATCATCATTAACAGATGCAGATGTTAATCTAGCTAAAGAACCATTCTTTTCGGTTAAATTTAAAGCCTTAACTCCAGCTCCACCTCTAGTTTGTAAACGATATTCATCAATAGTTGAACGTTTACCATAGCCCTTTGTTGTAACAACAATAATTTCTGACTTTTCATCAGTAATTACAGCATCACCAACAATATATTCACCTTCATTTAATAACATACCTCTAACACCGGCACCACTTCTACCAATGACTCTAATATCAGATTCATGGAAATGAATAGCCTTACCATTAGAAGCACCTAATACAATTTCTCTATTACCATCTGTACATCTAACAGATACAAGCTCATCATTATCATCTAATGATATAGCTATAATACCATTTGTTCTTATATTCTTAAATTGAGATAGTTGAGTTCTCTTAACTATACCGTTTTTAGTAATAAAGAATAAATATGAATTATCATCATCTAAGCTTTCAACAGGAGTAACAACAGCTAATTTTTCATCAGCCTGTAATGATAAAATATTAACAAGTGGAGTACCCTTAGATGTCTTAGAGCCTTCTGGAATTTCATAAGCCTTTATCGCATAAACTCTACCCTTATTAGTAAAGAATAATAAATAATCATGAGAGAATGTTGGAATAATTCTTGAAACATCATCATCACCATGAGTCTTTATTCCACTAACTCCAACTCCACCTCTAGATTGAGCTTTATATTCCTCTTGCTTCATTCTCTTTACATAACCAAGCTTTGTAACAGTAATAATTACATCTTCCTTTGGTATAAGATCCTCATTTGTAATACTTAAATCAATATGAAGAGCTATTTCACTCTTTCTTTCATCACCATATTTAGTCTTAACCTCAGTTAATTCTTTAGTTAAAACCTCTTTTTTCTTTTCCTCAGAATCTAAAATACTTTGTAATTCAACTGCTAAAGCCTCTAATGTTCTCTTTTCTTCTACAATCTTATCATAATTTAAACCTGATAGTCTTTGTAAACGCATATCAAGTATTGCTTGAGCCTGTACATCAGTTAAACTGAAGCGAGTCATAAGTTTTTCTTTTTCTGTACCATCTTTTGTAGAACGAATTAAATGAATTATTTCATCTAGATTATCAAAAGCAATTAAAAAGCCTTGTAAAATATGAATTCTATCTAATGTTTTCTTTAAATCAAACTTAGTTCTTCTAGTAATAACATTTAATTGATGCTTTAAATAAACATCTATTGCATCATGTAATGTAATCGCAATAGGTCTATTATCAACTAAGCATACCATATTCATTCCATAGCTTGTTTGAAGTGGAGTATACTTATAAAGCATATTTCTAATTACCTCAGGATTTACATCCTTACGTAATTCAATAACAATCTTTAAGCCTGCCATTGATGATTCATCACGTAAATCAGTAATACCATCAATGATCTTATCCTTTGCAACTTCAGCAATTCTTTGGACAATACGTGTTTTATTAATACCATATGGAATTTCAGTAACAATAATTTCAGATTTACCATTATCAGTCTCCTCAATATGAGATTTACTTCTAATAGTAATAGAACCATTACCAGTAGTATAGGCTTGCTTTAAGCCATCTCTACCTAAAATTAAACCACCTGTAGGGAAATCTGGTCCCTTAACATATTCCATTAAATCCTCACTAGTTAATTCAGGATTATGAAGTAGAGCAATACAGCCATCAATAACCTCACATAAATTATGAGGTGGAATATTCGTTGCCATACCTACTGCAATACCAGTAGTACCATTAACTAATAAATTAGGGATTCTAGCTGGTAATAGATTAGGCTCTATTTCAGTCGCATCATAGTTTTCTATGAAATCAACAGTATCTTTATCAATATCTCTTAGCATTTCCATTGCTATCTTAGATAATCTTGCCTCAGTATAACGCATTGCGGCAGCGCCATCACCATCAATATTACCAAAGTTACCATGTCCATCAACTAAAGGGTAACGATAGCTAAAATCCTGAGCCATACGTACCATTGCTTCATAAATAGATGAATCGCCATGAGGGTGATACTTACCCATTACATCACCAACAATACGAGCTGATTTTTTATGCTGAACATTAGAGAAAATCTTTAGTTCATTCATACCATAAAGAATTCTTCTTTGAACTGGCTTTAAACCATCTCTTGCATCTGGTAAAGCTCTTGCGATAATAACTGACATTGCATAATTTAAGAATGAAGATTTCATCTTATGGTTTACATCTAATTGTTCAATGGAAAGATCTCTTCTTTCCTCTAGAGCTTGTTCAAACTCTATATCCTTTGCATTCATAGCCATTTGATAAATTCCTCCTAAATATCAAGATTATCTGCAAAATGAGCATTTTCTTGAATGAATATCTTACGAGGCTCAACCTCTTCACCCATTAGCATTTCAAAAGTCATATCTGCAACCTGGGCATCCTCTAGATGAACCTGTGTTAATGTACGATACTTTGGATCCATAGTAGTATCCCATAATTGCTTAGCGTCCATTTCTCCTAGACCCTTATATCTTTGTACATCATATTTCTTACCAGAATATTTACTCTTTTTAAGCTTATCTAAATCCTCTTCATTATAAACATAATCCATTTGCTTACCAAATTGAATTCTAAATAGAGGTGGTTTTGCTACATAAATATATCCAGCCTCAATTAAGCCTCTCATAAAACGGTAGAAGAAGGTTAATAATAAAATACAAATATGCTCACCATCAACATCGGCATCGGTCATAATTATAACCTTATGATATCTTGCCTTTGTAATATCAAATTCTTCACCAATTCCTGTTCCAATAGCACGAATCATTGTTTGAATTTCTTGATTTTCTAATGCTCTAGCTAATTGAACCTTTTGAACATTTAAAACCTTACCTCTTAAAGGTAAAATTGCTTGATAATTTGAATTTCTACCAGACTTTGCAGAACCACCGGCAGAATCACCCTCTACTAGATACATTTCTGATTTAGAAGGATCCTTACATCTACAATCAGCTAATTTAGACGATAACATTAAATTATCTAATGGAGATTTTCTACGAGTAGCATCTCTTGCAGCCTGAGCAGCCTTTCTAGCACGAGAAGCTGCTAAAATCTTCTCAATAATAGTTTTAGCATCTTGTGGATGCTCAGCTAAATATCGCTCTAATGCCTCACCAAAAGCCTTATTAACTAAGCCTCTAACTTCAGGATTACCAAGCTTAGACTTTGTTTGACCCTCAAATTCAGGATTTGGATGTTTAATTGAAATAATTGCGACTAATCCCTCAAGAGTATCCTCTCTTGTAATTTCCTCATCCTTTTTTAAAAGCTTATTATTTTCAGCATACTTACGGATTTCACGAGATAAAGCAAGCTTAAAGCCCTCCTCATGATGACCACCCTCAGTTGTAGTAACGTTATTAACGAAAGAATAAATAGTAGAATTATATGAAGTATTATATTGCATTGCAACCTCAATAATAACATCTCTTTTAACCTCATCACCATTACTATTTAATTCCTTATAAGATCCAATTGAATTAGTATAAATAATATCATTACTTAATAATGTCTTACCTTTACCAAGGAAATTAACATATTCCTTAATACCACCATCATAATGGAAGGATTCAGAAACAACATTATCAGGATTTCTCTTATCTTCAACTGTAATAGTTAAAACACTATTTAAGAATGCAGTCTTTTGCATTCTTTCACGAATCATTTCATAATCAAATATTAAAGTTTCATGGAACATCTCATAATCAGGCTTAAAAGTAACAATAGTACCAGTAGCCTCACTAGTATCATGCTCATAAAGGTCTTTTGAAACAACTCCTCGCTCGAATCTTTCTGTATACATCTTACCATTACGCATAACAGTAACCTCAAGCCATTCAGATAACGCATTAACAACAGAAGCACCTACACCATGTAAACCTCCTGAAACCTTATATGCACCATCATCAAACTTACCACCAGCATGTAATACTGTAAAAATAGCCTCTAACGCTGGACGCTTTGTCTCAGGGTGTAAATCAATAGGCATACCCCTACCATCATCTGTAACTCTAATTATGTTAGCAGGATGCTCCTTATTAGATGCATCATCAGGTAAAATTTCAACCTTAATGTGAGATGCATATCCAGCTAATGCTTCATCTACTGAGTTATCTGTAATTTCCCATACTAGATGATGTAAACCTGTCTTACCTGTTGAACCAATATACATACCTGGTCTTTCACGTACTGGCTCAAGACCCTTTAAAATACGAATATTTTTCGCACCATAATTATTGGCATCCGGATTATTACCAGTTAATTCAGCTATTTCCTCTTTACTAGCTTCAATTATCTTTTCATTTTCTTCCATATATATTTCTAGCTTTTATAAAAAAGCTCCTCCTTTCAATATTTCAATTAGAAATCCTTATAACTAACGCATCATGTAATAATTCATCAGGAATCTCTAAAATAGATGTAGTTGTTATAAAGCACTGCTTTGAATCCATAACATATTTTGTAATACTTTCAATTCTAGACTTATCTAAAGCCATAAAGACATCATCAAGTAACAAAATAGCTTCTCTATTTGTAGTTTTATAAATATATTCCTTAAGCGCTAGCATAAGTGCTATACAAATAGTTCTCTTTTGTCCTTCACTTGCATATTCTTTAGCAAGCCTATCATTGATTAATATTTGAAAATCATCACGATGTGTTCCTATTGTTGTTGTTTTAAGAATACTATCCTGCTTTAATCTACCTTTAAAGCATTCATCAGCATTCTTGATATTAACAGTTGGTAAATATTTTAATTTAATATTTTCAATATTTATTTTCTTGGTTATATCAGTAAAAATTTCATTAATATTATCAATAAATGAAATTCTATACTCATAAATAATTTTAAGATACTTAATTAAATCATCAGTATAAATATTTAATAATATTTCATCTATTTTTTTACTCTTTAATAATTCATTTCTAGCTTGTAATACCTTTTTATAGTTTGATAAAGCATGTAGATATTCTTTATTTAATAAAGAAATTTCTAAATCAATAAATTTCCTTCTATCTCCTGGACTACCATTAATTAAAGATAAATCAGAAGGAGAAAATAATACTACATCTAGATTACCTACAAAATCACTAATTTTTTTTATTTGAACTTTATTAATAAAAAAAAGCTTTTTATCCTTATTCAAAATAATTTTATATTTCTTATTAGCAATAATTTCTATTTTCGCCTCTAAAGAATCATTTTTAATTAAACTAGATAAATCATTAGTTCTATGACTCTTAGAAGTAGAGGCTAAATAAATAGCCTCAAGAATAGAGGTCTTACCTACGGCATTCTTACCACTAAATATAACAAGCTTATGATTACATGAAATATCTAAATTAGAAAACAATCTAAAATTTTCTAAATGAATTGATGAAATCATGAAATAACATATTCCTCTTTTTCAATTACAATATGATCATTTGGATATAATTTTTTTCCTCTTCTAGCTTCATTTTCTCCATTTACTAATACAGGATTATTAGCTAAATAATACTTAGCCTCTCCACCAGAGGAAATAATATTTTCCATCTTTAATAATTGCTGTAAAGTAATATATTCAGTATTAATTTTAATACTTTTCATAAAAACACCACCAATCACGATTCTATATGATTATATCATATAGAGCAATTTTTTTCAAGAAAAAAGGCTTTTTTTAGTTTTTTTATTATGAGGGGTATAAGAATATTGTTTTTTTTCTAAAAACTCAAAAAAAAGCCAATTTTAATAGTTAAAATAAAAATCAATTATAAAAGAAGAGTCATATAAATAAAAAAATAAAATGGCACTATTTCTAGTACCATTTAAATTCTATAGTATTTTATTAATCCATTCTAACAGGTAAAATTAATTGAGTTAAATAAGGATCTTTTTCTCCTCTAATAATAAAAGGTCTAATTTCACCTGAAAGGTTAATAGATATTTCAGTAGACATAAAGCTTCTTAAGGCTTCAATTAAATATCTAGATGAGAAGCCTATTACTAATTGAGAAGTTACTTCAATACCAGTTGGAATTAATTCTTCTTTAGCATCACCAACAGAAGCATTAGTAGTTGAGATTTCAATAATTCTATCACTATTAATAGCTAGTTTAATAATACTATAAGTTAATTCCTTATCTTTTTCTTTATCTCTTGGAGATAATAATGATACACGTTCAACTGCATCAATTAATTCATCTTTATTAAATTTTAAGATATTTGTAAATTCTTTTGGGATTAATCTTGATGTATCAGGATAATTACCATCTAATAATCTAGTTTGGAAGCATACATTTTTAAAAGAGAATAATAGCTTATTTTGACTAAAATATAAATTTACCTCTTCAATATCAGTTTCAATAGCTTTAGTTAATTCTTCTAATGACTTTGAAGGAACTGTAATATTGAATGGATCATATTCAGGAATAGAAATCTTCTTTTGAGCTAGACGGAAGGAATCAGTAGCTGTTGCTATTAATTCTCCATTTTCATTTTTAAAATTAACTCCTGTTAAAATAGGTTTTTTTTCTGTAGATGCAGAAGCAAATACAGTTTCTTTAATAATATTAGCAAAAGCATTTGCATCAAGCTTTAAAGGATTTTCTAATGTAACAAAATCTATTTGAGGATAATCTAATGGATCCATTATATGAAGTTTATATTCTCCTCTATCAGCCTTTATTACTAATATTTTATCATCACTTAAAAATAAATTAATACTTTTTGAATTAATTTTTCTAATAATATCAATAAAGAATCTTCCAGGTACAACTGTTTGACCAGGTGTTGTTATTACTAATGATTGATCAGTAATATCTACTTCTACTGAAATATCAGAATTTGAAGATGTCATAAATAAATCAGTATCTGTTGCATATAATTTAATACCAGTTAAAATTGGTAATGGTGATTTTGTAGGTAAACCACGAGAAATAGTGTTAAGGTTATTTAATAATACCTCACGATCAATTGTTAAATTCATATTTTCCTCCAAAAAAATATAATAATATATATAATAATTATAATAAGCAATGTGGATATGTGGATAACTCAAAAAAAGTGTTGTCAACATTGAATATATTATACCATATCCAATGTGGAAAAAAAAGAAATTATCCACATTTATCTACACTTTTTTAAGTATAGTATCTATAGCAATTTTAAGTTCTTCATTAATTTCAAGCTCATCACTAATCTTCTTTACACCATTCATTATTGTCGCATGATCTCTACCATTTAGGATTTTTCCTATTTTAGCATAAGTTAGATTATAATGATTCTTTAAAATATACATAGATATATGTCTTGGTAGGACATATTTTGAGTTTCTAGAGCTTCCTAATAGCTCTGCTACACTAATATTATACATATTAGCTATAATACTTAAGGCATCTTCATAATTTTCATTTTCTGTAGTAGGCTTTTTAGCCTTTATTAATACTTCTAAAGCCTCTCTAGCTATTGATAATGAAGGTTCAGTATTATATAAATCAGCATACAATATTACTCTATTTAATGCTCCCTCAAGCTCTCTTACATTATCTGTAAAGCTTTCTGCGATATATTGTAATATATCGTCATCTATTATCTTATTAGAAGCTTCCTTAAGTTTTCTTTTAAGAATACTTACTCTTTGAGGTAAGTCTGGCTGATTAATATTTACTGTTAGACCCATTTGAAATCTTGATGTTAAACGATCCATAAAGCCATTTAGACTTGCTGCAGGTCTATCAGAAGTGATAATTATTTGCTTTTCATGATTACTCATATCATTAAAAAGCTTAAAAAATTGTTGTTGTGTACCATTTTTTTCAGTTAGCATTTGAATATCATCTATTAAAAATACATCGATATTTTCGTATTTTTCTTCAAATGCTTTCATATTATTGTCCCTTGTAGCCTTAGTATAATCCTGTAAATAGTCATTAGCTTGAACATATACAAGCTTTGCTTCAGGCATGTTTTCACAAATATAGTTACCTATAGCTTGCATTAAATGGGTTTTACCTAGGCCTACTCCTCCAAATATATATAGAGGATTAACAAATGTTCCTGGTTGTTGTGCTACCTTTTCAGCTGTAAGATAAGCAAATCTATTAGATTCACCTACTACAAAGGAATCAAATGTATAATTTGGATTTAAATTTGTATTAGATAGCTTTGAATAATTTTGTTTTACTGGATAATCTTTTAATTCCTCATCACAAACAAATTTCAAAGTTATTTTTTTCTTTGCTATATTTTCTGCTGTTGTTTGTATACCTCTATAATATACACTATTTATTTTTTGTTTTATTAATGTAGAAGGAACAAGAACATAAACAATTCCATTTTCAACCTTCTTTACATATTTTACCTCACTAAATGTTTGTTCGAATGTTTGAGCTGCTAATGATTTTTGTAAGCTGGCTTTAACTTCATTCCACAAATGCTGGTAATCTTCCATCATTTCACCTACTTTAAATTATTTCTCCCAAATAGAGTAATTGAATAATAGCATATAAAAAAAATAAAGCAACATAAAGTTATCCACTAAAAATGTGGATAACTTTTAGTAAAAAGCATAAAAAATTGTATAAAAATGTGGATAACTATTCAAAAAAAGTCAAATTTGAAGCCATTTTTTTCACTTATCCACTTATTCACATGTTGATGAATTTGTTAATAAGTTATTCACATTTTTGGTGGGAAATAATCAACATTTTTTCTAATTTTTTGTGGATAGAGTGTGAATAAGTGTCAAAATATGGGGAATTTGGGAGGTGGTTATGAATAGGTATTTTCTTTAATTGTGAATAACTTTGGGCTTAGATACTATAACTTAGCTATTAAGAAAGATTCATAGCTAGTATTATTTGTGAAATGATAAAATTTTATGATTTAAGGTCAAGGATTTATTTTATCATTTATAACATATATTATTTATAATTTTTTCTTATAGGCTCAAAATCATTTTTCTATTCATTAAATATTTAAGAATTGTTACGTACATGTTGTTAAAAAAATCTAAGGATAATAGGGCTTTAGCAAAGTCAAAAAATTAAGTAGTAATGCAAAGTTACTACTTAATTTTTATAAAAGTATTGTATATTATGATAATACATAATATAATAAAAGTATGAAATATCCAGATAATATTGTTAAGTATAGACCTAAGGGTTGTATTATAAAAAAAGTAAATAATAAGTACTATGTTTATAAAGCTACATCAAAGAGAGTAGAGGGTAAAAAATATCCAGTTCAAGTGATTGAAGGATTGGTTGGAGAAATAGATGATTATGGTTTTCATAAATTAAGTACACAAAAAGTTAATACAAATAATAT
>CAKQBG010000057.1 GCA_934216145.1 uncultured Anaeroplasma sp. | reverse complement strand
ATAGTATTAATCTAGACCAAAAGGAGGTGTGAACATTATAGATTTAAAAAAATCTATTTTTTCACACCTCCTTTTTTATTTCTTCTTCCTACCAATAAAAATATCAAGATCCTCTTTAAGTCTAAGAGGAATATATTTTTCAACTGGAAATAAAGCTGCATTAGCTATATATTCAGTAAATTTAACAATAAAGATAACATTATTAATAAATGTTCTCTCATCTAAGAAACCTATAACATCTCTTCTTGAATGAATTTCAAGCCCATTTATAGATGAAAATCTAGTAAAGCTAACAGAAGGAATCTCCTTATCCGCAAACATAATTGAATCAGATTTAAAAATAGTATTATTGACATCTAATGGATATCCTTCAATCTTTGAATAGTAATCTAAAAAGCTAGCTAAGGCATTATCTCCTATTACAAATGCTTTATTACTACCAATTGTAACTCCAAGCATATCTATATTAATATTTAAAACATATTTATATAGCTCAAGCTCATTTTCCTTTAAAAAAGCTTTAGAACCTAATAATCCTGCTTCCTCACTTCCACACCAAATAAACTTAATAGTTCTTTTAGGAGTATTCTTTAAAAAGAATTTACTAATTTCAAATAATGCGGCAACTCCACTACCATTATCATAAGCTCCTACTGAGTTTCTTACACTATCATAATGAGCTGAAATTACAATAATCTCATCAGGATACTTATTACCAGTAATTTCACTAATAATATTATAGGAAGCTCCTACCTCATTAGATATAATTGATACAAGCCTACCACTTCTAGGTAAAATATTAATTATTTCATTAAAATCAACAGTTCTAATACATAAAGCCGGAATATCACCAAACTTATAATATCTTTCCTTAAAGTTATAAACATCAATATCATCTACACTAGAATCACTATCAACTATACTACCATCACAAAATACTAATCCTTTTGCGTTATTATTAATTAAATACATATAATATTTAAAATCAACAAATCGATTAGGAATCATACAAATCTTATCTTTAACATTAATCATTCTTGCCGCATCAAAGGTTTCAAGAAAAACAATCTCACCTTCAATGCCTAATTCATCTGTACTCAATGAATTACCTAGTGATATACCACTATATTTTTTATTATTAATCTCTAAAAAAGATTCTCCCCTATAATAGGAACTAACAGGAAATGACATTAAAGAAGTTTTTAAACCAAGTCTTAAAGCTTCATTATAAATAATTTTGCCACATCTATTTTCCTCTATACTTCCACTAACTCGAGAAAATGCAATTGTATTTATAAAATCAAAATAACTCACTTTACTCCTCCACTACCAGTATATTTATTATCTAATAAATCCTTATCACAAATAATTATACCATTATTCCAAATAATAGTATTATGATATTTAAAAAAAGGATACCTTTTTAATTTATATAAATATTTAATTCTTTTCTTTTTATAATTTCTAAATTTATCAAATAGAAATCTATTGTATTCAATATTAATATTTTTATATCCAATAATAGATAATATTAAACAATAAATTAAATTAAATAATATTAAAGCATTTAAATAAATTATAGATAATATAATCATTATAACACCCAAAACTATAGATATAATATAGCTAATATAAATAGCTTTATGGTAATTAATAAAATATGCTAAAACTCTTTTAAATATATTATATCCATCTAAAGGATATATAGGTAATAAATTAAATATAATAATAAATAATGAGTACCTATATAACAATGGAAACATTAATAATATTACATTAAATATAATACCACCTAAATAAATTAATAGCTCCTTATAGATACTTAAATCTATTTTAGAATCAATAAATCCTCCTAAAATAGAAATATTAAAGCTATCAATTTTAACATTATATAATGATAAAAAGAAAATATGACCCATCTCATGAAATAATAAAACAAATATTAGCTTTAAATATTCTTTTTGTAATGGTGAAAGCAAAATAAATAAAGAGGAAATTAAAAACAAAAATATAGATTTATAATTCTTCAATATTTTCTTCATATTTATTAATAATATTATCTAGCCTATCTCCTTCAATAATAATATTTTCTCCTTTTCCTATAGGTGTATTAACAATATAATATTGATATAAATTATAATAGCTTGTAATACCACTAATATAATAGCTAGAATTCTCTGTCTCTATCTTAATATAATCTCTTCCTTTAGCTGTAATTAAGCCTGAAATAGGAAAATATAAATCACCAATATTTTCAATAAATAGCTTATTATCAGCTACTACTATTCTCTTAACCTGAATAATATTACTACTTACAGTACTATCTTCATCATATAGGCTAGGATTAATAATAGAATTAATAAAATTAATATTTATTTCTTTAACTAATATTCCGTTATAATTAAATATTTTCATTATAAAAATAGTTAATACCGCTATAGAAAAATAGAGATATTTTTTCAAATAAATCACCAATTCATCATATGATAATTAAATGAAAAAAATTCTTTCCTCGCATATGGAATATATTTTTTTAGTTGTTAAAATAATGTGATCCAATAATAAAATATTTAAGCTTTTTAAAACAATATCTAACGCTTTAGTTGATTCTATATCATCTTTAGAAGGATTAGGATCACCTGATGGATGATTATGAACTAAAAATACTCCAAAGGCTTTATAGCCTATTGCGTCTCTAACAATTCCTTGAATAGGAAATATAGCTTTATTTATTAATTCATCTGTATATGACTTTTTATGAATTGGTATACATTTAGAATTAACAAAAATGCAGCTAAGCTTTTCATAATTCAAAAATAAATAATCAGCTCTAACATATTTATAAACATTTATTGGTAATAATAAAGGCTCTTCCTTATATTCTAATTGGGCTATCCTTCTTGCTATTTCAAATAGCGCTAATAGCTTTGTAGCCTTGGCCTCTTTTATTCCCTTAATATTAGAAAGCTCATCATAGCTCATTTGAAATAAATGGGCAAAGCCATATTCATTTATTAATCTTTTAGATAGTGTAAAAACATCCTCATTCTTACTTCCGCTTCCAAGCATAATAGAAAGAAGCTCTCCATCATTTAATTTATTTGGTCCATATTTAATTAGCTTTTCTCTAGGTAATAATTCTCCATTCATTATAACACCTCAAGCTTATTATAATAGATTATTTTAAACTTTAAAGAGGCTATTTTTAAGCTTGAGAAAAACTGAAAAAAAAACTTATGTAAAATCAAAAAAAGAAGAGAAAAACCTCTTCTTTTGAATAAATATGCAATAACAAAATATTATTTTTTTATGTAATTTCTAATTTCACTAATAAAATGAAGAGATCCTGTTGCGATACATAGATCATTTTCATCCCTATTAGCTAATAAAAGAGAAATTGCTTCTCTATAATCACTAACAATTTGATACTGCTTATTAGTTAATCCTAAGAAATCATTTAATTCTGTTTTTCTTTTATCCTGAATAGTTGTAAAAATATAATCATTAGCTACAGTATCTAATAAGGCTATCATTTCCTTATAAGACTTATCATGTAATGCAGTGAATAGAATATGTATTTTTTTATTATTATATTTTTTTAAAAATGATATTAACGCATTCATTGCATGAACATTATGAGCTCCATCAATGAAAAATAAAGGCTTATCACTAATATGTTCTAATCTTCCAGGATGGAAGGTATTCATTAATGAATCATTTATCTCATCTACTGTAAAGCTGTTATCAAAATAATTTACTGCTTCTATTGCTAAAGAGGCATTAAAGGCTTGATAATCACCAAGTAAATTAGTTTTATAGCTAATATCTTTATATTTAAAGCTTGTACAATTGAAAGTATTTATATCTTTTATATTATTATTAACCCAAATAAGCTTAGTATTCATTTTATTAGCGTAACTTATAAATGAATTTAAAAGACTCTCATCTACTCCAACTAATGAAATACTATTTTCTTTAATAATGCCCATTTTATGATATGAAATCTCTTCTAGGGTATCTCCAAGCTGAGCCATATGATCATATCCTACATTAGTAATAATAGATAAATCAGATTTTAAGAAATTAGTTGAATCAAGTCTACCACCTAAGCCACATTCTATTACAGCATAATCAATATTTTGATCATCAAAATATAATAATGCCATTAATAAGGTTAATTCAAAAAATGGAATTACATCATTATATTTACTTTGATACTTTTCACTAAAATCATATAAATAATTTATATATTTTAAAACATCATTATCACTAATATAATTATCATTTATTTCGATTCTTTCATTAAAGCTAATAATAAAGGGAGAAATAAATAATCCTACCTTATATTTCCTTTTTAGGATATTTTTTATCATTGTTGCAGTAGAACCCTTTCCATTAGTTCCTGCAATATGAATAATTTTATAATTAAGCTTTAAATCTAAAAGCGAAGCACATTTAGTAATTCGCTCTAGATTTTCTCTTTTTGTTAATTTTTTTTGGACAAAAAGCCAATTTAAGGCTTCTTCTTTAGAATTAAACATTTTAATACCTACTTAGTAAGCTCTTCTAATGTTTTTAATACCTCATTATATTGAGTTTCATATTCCTTTTGTTTAGCAACCTCGGCATCAATTTTAGCTTGTGGAGCCTTTGAAATGAAATTAGGATTTGATAACATCTTCTTACTTCTTTCAAGCTCACGTTCAAGATTTTCTTTAGATTGAGTAAGCTTCTTAATTACCTCTTCCTTATCAACTAAATCACTAGAAGGAATATAAATCTTAGCCATTGATAATACTACAACAACATTACCCTTAGCTTCAATCTCCTTATCAAGGAATACTAAATTCTTTGGATTAGTAAATCTAACTAGATAATTAGTTGTAGCTTCAATCATATTCTTTGTTGCTTCATCACGAGCTAAAATAGAAATATCAATTGGCTTTGATGGAGCCTTATTAGCCTTACTACGTTCATTTCTAATTGAAGTAATAATCTCAATCATATCTAGAATTGCTTCGCATGCGCTAGGATCATCATATTCACTAATAGCCTCTGGCCATTTAGAAATAGTAATAGATTCTTCCTCATGAGGTAATGCTTGATAAATTTCTTCTGTAATAAATGGAATAAATGGATGTAAAAGCTTAACAATAGACTTTAATGTATAAACTAATACATTCTTAGTCATTTGCTTATTTTCCTCATCGTTAGATTGTAAATCAACTTTAGAGATTTCTACATACCAAGATGCAAAATCATTCCATACGAAATTATATAGTGTTTTAGCTGCTTCACCAAATTCATATTTTTCCATATTGTAATCAACATTACGAATAGTACTATTAAGTTTAGCTAAAATAAATTTAGAAGCTAAATTAAGCTTATTTACCTCTATCTTAGTTTCCTTATAATTATCACCAAGATTCATTAAAACATATCTAGAAATATTCCAAATCTTATTTAAATAATTCCAGCTTGATTCAATCTTAGTTTCATCAAAACGTAAATCTAATCCTGGAGCTGAATTAGTTGTAAGGAAATATCTTAATGAGTCAGTACCATACTTCGCAATAACATCAAACGGATCAACACCATTACCTAAAGACTTAGACATCTTTCTACCTTGACTATCACGAATTAAGCCATGAATAAGAATATCCTTAAATGGAGCCTTACCTGTAAATTCAATTCCTTGGAATAGCATTCTTGCAACCCAGAAGAAAATAATATCATAACCTGTAACTAATACACTAGTAGGATAATATCTCTTTAATAAATCAGTATTTTCTGGCCATCCTAAAGTTGAGAAAGGCCATAAAGCACTTGAAAACCAAGTATCAAGGACATCCTCATCCTGTACCCATCCTTCACCAGGACACTCAACCTGAACCTTAACCTTATTATCCTTATACCATGCAGGAATTCTATGACCCCACCATAATTGACGAGAAACACACCAATCCTGAATAGATTCTGGGTCAAGCCAATGCTCAAGAGTTTGTTTAAATCTTTGAGGTACAAAACGATATTCATCATTAGCTAAAACCTGCTCAGCTAGTGTTTTCATTTTAACAAACCATTGTTTTGATAATCTAGGCTCTACAACAACACCGGTACGCTCTGAATGACCTACTGAGTGAACAATCTTCTCTAAATGATCAAAATAGCCAAGCTTCTCTAAATCCTTAATTAAAGCCTCTCTACATTCAAAT
The DNA here is from genome assembly GCA_934216145.1 of uncultured Anaeroplasma sp. Lineage (GTDB taxonomy): Bacteria > Bacillota_I > Bacilli_A > Acholeplasmatales > Anaeroplasmataceae > Anaeroplasma. The sequence goes on along the minus strand of CAKQBG010000057.1, from coordinate 5,307 downwards.
CTATCCATGCCCTCATATTTACCTGCCATGGCATTCATTGTCCCATCATCATTCATACATAATGGCATACTTAAATGATGTCTTAGGCCAACCTCATAATCGTTAGGATCATGAGCAGGCGTACATTTAACACAGCCTGTACCAAATTCCATATCAACATATTCATCAGTAATAACTGGAATTTGAATTTCAGTTCCTGGAATATATACCATCTTACCAACAATATCCTTATATCTTTCATCATTAGGATGAACCATTATTGCTTGGTCAGCAAACATAGTTTCAGGACGAGTTGTCGCGATCATAACATAGCCACTTCCATCAACAAATGGATACTTGAAATGATAGAAGGCACCCTCATCATCCTGGTGAATTACCTCAATATTAGATAATGCAGTCTTAGCTTGTGGATCCCAGTTAATAATTCTTTCACCCTGATATAATAATCCCTTATTATATAGAGTAATAAATACATGATTAACTGCCTTATTTAAACCCTCGTCAAGGGTAAATCTTTCCTTTGTATAATCAAGAGACAAACCTAAAGCGGCCCATTGAGAACGAATAATTTTAGCATATTCAGCCTTCCACTTCCAAGCCTCTTCTAAAAACTTTTCTCTTCCGATATCATATCTAGAAATACCTTGTTCCTTAAGTTTTGCATCAACCTTAGCTTGAGTAGCAATACCAGCATGATCCATTCCTGGTACCCATAAAGCATCATATCCCTGCATTCTTTTTCTTCTTATAATAATATCCTGTAAAGTTGTATCCCAGCTATGACCTAAATGTAATTTACCAGTTACATTTGGTGGTGGAATAACAACAGTAAATGGTTCTTTAGATAAATCTCCAGCCTCAAAGAAACCACCTTTTAGCCAGAAATCATATTTGCCATTTTCAACTTCCTTAAAATCATATTTTGGTTTTAATTCCTTCATATTTCATCTTCCTTTCGTAATCTTCCTTTGTCATGGAATAAAAGTCAGCATCAACTAATCTTCCATCATATAGCACCTTATATTTACACAATCTTCCATCATATATAAAGCCACATTTTTCAATAACTCTTTTCGATTGAAAATTATCAGAATGGTGTCCAACTTCAATAACCTGACATTGAGTTTTAGTAAATAAATACTTAATAATAAGCTTAACGGCTTCAACCATATAACCGCATCCCCAATAATCCTCACTTAATGAAAAACCAATTGAATTGACATACTTATACTTTCTTAATCCATCCTTATAAATAGATATAGAACCAATAAGCCTATTACTTTCCTTTAATGCGATCGCATAAACATTCTCAGCCAAAATATTTCCTGATAGGACTCTTCTCGCAACTTCCTTATTTGGGAATGGCTTCCATCCAGCCATAGGTCCTACATGGGGATTTTTTCCATATTCATAATAATCATCAATATCCTTAAAGCTTAAATCTCTAATAATTATTCTTTCACCAATCAAACGCATAAAAAAAGTCCTTAAGAAATAATAAATTTCTAAGGACGAATTATCGCGGTACCACCTTAGTTCCATATAACAAAATTATATGACACTCGATTTATCTGTAACGTAGAAATACGGACAAAACTACTTAATTTCATAATGCCAGCTCCATGACTACCTTCAATAGACTACCTAAATACTTTCACCAACCGTATTTTCTCTAAAAAATAACTCTATTTACTCCTTCACTTCAAAGCTTTATCTAATTCTAATATTATTTTATTTTAAAGTCAAGAATAAACTGAATACTATAATAATTCTTTCTTGCTTTCATCGAAATTATAAGTAAAAATACCTGATAAAGGCTTATTATTAATAATACGATTTAAAGCATGACCAAAGATTTCTCCTACTGATAAAACAGTAATCTTGCTACCTCTTTTGCTTTCAGGTACAGGAACAGTATTAGTAATAATTAATTCCTTTAATGGAGATTTTTCAATAAGCTCAGGAGCGTTATTAGTTAATAATCCATGTGTACAACAAGCATAAATATCACCTGAACCATTTTCCTTTAAAGCTTCTGCTGCATGAGACATAGTTAAAGCAGTTTCACACATATCATCAACAATAATACAAGTCTTACCATTAACATCACCAATAATATGCATTTCATCAGTCTTAGTCATCTCAGAGAATCTCTTATCAATAATAGCAATAGGTGCATTTAAAAGCTTACCATATTCTCTAGCACGTGTTGTACCATTATGATCTGGAGATACAATAACAACATTCTCTAAATTCTTCTTTAATAGATAATTACAGAATGTAGGTAAAGATAATAAATTATCTACTGGACAATTAAAGAATCCTTGAGTTTGTGTTGAATGAATATCCATATAAACAACTCTAGATGCGCCACTCTTTTCAATCATATCAGCAATAAGCTTAGAAGTTATTGGCATACGGCTTCTAGACTTCTTATCACTTCTTGAATATCCATAATATGGGATAACGACACTAATAGATTTAGCTGAAGCTCTCTTTAATGCGTCACACATAATTAATAATTCCATTAAATTATCATTTACTGGTGGACATGTTGATTGAATTACATAACAATCAGCACCACGTACTGTTTCATTAATTTGAACATTTACCTCTCCATCAGCAAATCTTTTCATTTCACAGCTAGATAATTCCATATTCATAGCACTAGCTATTTCCTTAGCTAAATCTAAGTTAGATGATAATGAAAATAACATAATATTTTGTTCCATTTTTATTTACGTCTCCTATATTCAAAAATACACTAATATCATAACTCTATTTTATAATAAAGTCAATTTAATTGACTCTTTAAAAATAAATAAAAAATCAAAATCTACAATCAAGTAAATTTTGATTTAAATATTTATAATATTATAGTAATAAGATTATTTCTATCCGAATTCATAAGCTTCTCTAAAACATTCTTAACCTTTTCCTTAGAATTATTTGGAATAGACTTAATCTTAGATTTCATTGAATCATTAACAATATCTGATAATGATTTACCAAAGAATTCCATATTCCAAATCTTTTCAGGATTATCTGTAAAAGATTCTAGCATCATTTTAGCTTGATCATAAGAACCAATTATAGGTGTAAACGAAGACTCAACATCAACGGAAATCATATGAACACATTTCGCATGAGCAGTCATCTTTATACCATACATACCATTCTTCTTTTCAATAGTTGGTGTTAAAAGCTCCATCTCTCCTAAATTAGGAATGGAAATACCGTATCCATTTTCCTTTGAATCATCAATAGCGGTTTTAACCTCTCTATAAACCTCATTAGCCTTCTTAGATACACATAAATATTCTAAAAAATCCTTTTTACTATTCATATTATTTCCAAGTAAGCCTAATACAATTTCCTTATACTTATCATTTCCTAATTCTAATATAATATCAGCATCTCCACTACTAGGCTCAAGTAAGGATAAGGTAACATTAGAGAAAATATTACTTTCTCTAAGCATAGTGCATATTTTATTTACATCCTTAACCTTAGTATATTTAGTTTCAGTATTCTTTATTAAGGAATTTATATCATTCTTTAAAGGAAAATTATCATCTAGGGCATCTAAATAATCAGGCAAAGAGAAATTAAGACTAGAAATAGGGAATTCATCTAAAGCCTTCTTTAAAACTAAATTACATTCCTCTACTGTCATATTAATAGCTGATAAGGGAATGCAGGAAACCTCCCATTTCTCTTCAAGCATCTTAGCTAAATCAATTGCCTTTTTATCATCCTTATTTTTAGTATTTAATATAATAACAAAGGGCTTATTTAATTCCTTCATTTTTGGTAATAAATAATCCTCAATCTCTTCATATTCTGTTCTAGTAAATTCACCAAATGAACCATCACTAGTAACATAAATACCTAAATTTGAATGATTGCAAATAACCTTCTCAGTACCAATAGATGCTGCCTCCTTAAAAGGAATAGGCTCATCAAACCATGGTGTCTTAACTAGCCTTGGCTCCTTAACAGAACCATATCCTTCACTAGAGGGAATAATTTCACCGACGCAATCAACAAACCTAACATTCATAATTACATCATCAAGCTTCATTTCTAAATTAGTTGAAGGAATAAACTTAGGCTCAACAGTCATAATTTGCTTTCCACTTGATGTTTGTGGTAGCTCATCTACTATTTTTTGCTTCAAAAATTCATCATCAATATTAGGTAAAATCATTAATCTAAAGAATGATTGTAAAAAGGTAGACTTTCCACTTCTATTAGAGCCAACTACTCCAACATAGAATTCATTCTTCATACGATTAGAAATGCTTAACATAGTATCATTCATATATTATCCTCACTCTCATATTCAGTTAAGCATATGCAATGAATGAACTATTTATAACTATTTAATCTAGGTTTAAAGGATTTTCATCTAAATACTTTATAGCTAATGGGTATGAATTATAGGCACTTGCAGTCATAAAATAAATTCCTAAACTCTTATTTACCTTAGTACCATCTCCATTTAATAGCTTTAAAGCATATTGATATTGAAACTCTGGGTAATTCTTATTAGCCCATTTTGATAATCTTCTAACTTCTTTTGTCTTTCTCATAATTAATCTCCTTATTTCTTTGTAATTTTAAAAATACTTCAATAATCTCCTTAGGAGTCTTATTAAAATCATTTTCTATCCAATAATTAACAAGTCCATAAATACTTCCAGCTAATGAAGAAATAATGATTTTCTCATCAGTCTTTAAAGAATCATCATCAAGCATATTAAAAATCAAATTATAAATAATATGAGTAAGGCCTGCCTTATTCAATACTAATATAATATCCTTATAATCATAGTTAAAATTCATTAAGGTTAATATAGATTCTTCAATATTAGATTTATATTTACTTTCCTCATAATACTTCTTCCAAAGGTTTAGTATATATTCAAAAAGTATTTCTTTTTTAGAGCTTTTGTCAAAAAAACGATAAAAGGTACTTCTAGAAACCCCTGCCTTATTAACTATTTCAACCACTTTAATATCATCATAGCTTTTTTCATTTAATAAAACTAAAAATGCTTCTCCAATAACTTCTTTTGTAAAGCTTTCACTTGGACTAGTATTCATAAATTTTCTCCTAAATATTTCTAATTTTTATTATATAATAAGATAAATTCTTTCTCAAGAGAAAAAATAAAAGATACATATTTTTAGATTATAGTACAATATTATTAGAGATGAAATTAATCCCATATTTAGGATTTAACACCCCAAAATTTAAAATTAACAAATATTTTCTTCAAATTTAATTACTAAAGTAATTAA
>CAKQBG010000056.1 GCA_934216145.1 uncultured Anaeroplasma sp. | reverse complement strand
TAGATGTTTTAACACCAGCTTCATATTTAATTATTATATTTAACTTATCATCATCTGTTAATTTTGCCATAATAAAAACCCCATTTCCTGCTCGATTCCTCGAGTCCAAGATTTGGGGTTCACATCATTTTCACCTGTTTTTATGTCACTCTAGGGAAAAATATCAATATTTTTGGCATTAAATAAAATTCATTTAAATAATTATCATTTATACATAGTTCATATTAGAATTAAATCCTAATATTTATTCATAATCATTTTCATTCTCATATGTATACCGTTGTGACATACAAGTTTTAGTTAAAAATAACGAGCCGGTAGATTAAAATAGACACTATAAAGTAGACACTTAAAAAAAGTTGATTCTACTTCGAAGTGCATCCTACTCTACATATTATTCACTTTTTTATCTTTCAATAGCATATCCATTTTGATTCTGCCTTGCCCAGCTCTTTTATACATTTTTAATTCTTTATTTAAATCATAAATAAGTTTATTATATTTCTTATCTTCAGTTATTGAAACTAATAATTCTACTTTAGTTATATACTTCTCAGTTAAATGCTGTATTACAAAATCAGTTTCAGTTATAACTGGTAAAAAATCACCAAATGAGCCAGAATTCGCTGATATCATATAACCATTTGCATATGATAATGCTTGTGATTCATCATAATTAATCTTCATTGTAGCTCTTTGAAGTTCAAAATCAGATATTGACTCATTAAACAATTTATCAACGAACGTGTTAACAAATTTTGTAATAGATGTTTTGGGATTCAAAAATCCTAATCCTATAATAAATTCTTTATCAAATTCTTCCTTTGATACATTCTTGATATTTTCGCAATAAAGTTTATATCCTTCTTCATATGCTTCATCCATCGGATAATCAAAGAGCCTATTATAGTTTATATGTGAATAATCATATAATAATTTTCTTTTATACTCATCCTTAGGCTTTATAGTTGTCATGATTAAATAATCATGCATAACCGCAAGCTCCAAGAATGGTTTTACTAAGCTTTTTACACATTCGTTATATCCAAATGTCTTATCTAGAGCCATATCATAAACAATACTCTTATACTCCAAATAATACAAAGAATTAGTATCTTTTGGAAAATACTTTAAAATGAGCTTACCTATTTTTTCTAAACAATCGCATTGAACTAACACATGGCCCATATATTTGGCATTAAGTGGATTTTCAGCAATGAACTTCTTCTCAAAATAGATGTTTTCATTCGGTTTAAGATATTGTCCTTTCGAATAATACTTAGCGAAAATCTTCATAAAATATGATGATATAGCAACAAACAGTCCATCTAAATCCTGCTTATCAATTGTAAACTTAAGCATTGATATTTCGTTAGGATGAATAACAAAACTAAAGTATTTATAGTAATCTAAAAGATTCTCACAATAGGTACTAATTAGTTCTTCAAACTTATATTCTTGTTTTAGCCAAGGAAGCTTTGATCTAAGTAAATCTTTAAAATCTCTTCCACTTTTATCTGTTATTGAATCCTTATACTTTTCTTTTGTATTCTCATAATTCTTTTTAACATCTTCGAAATCAAATGACACACTATGCAATTCTTGATATTTTTTATAAATATCATATTCAATAAGGTAATTATAATCCTTAAGCAATTCTTCACAATCTTTAGGAATATCCCCAGCCTCATTCATTTCAAGAACAGCAATGTTTTCAATTACACATCTAAATAGAAAGAATGTTGAAACAGATTTATTTCTATGCCCATATAAATATCTATTAATAATTGATAATAGATAAGACGAATTTTGAAACATATAATGATCAACAAACGTAAGTTTATATTCATCCTCATTATATTGATTTAATATTTGATTATTTACCATTTTGCATGCACTAAATATCGGTTCTAAAACTTCTTCATTAATCATTTACTATTTTCCTCTATTCGTTTTTTAACAAGTTCAAGTATTTCTTCTTTATTATTATTTATTTTATCATCCATTACCAATTCTAGTAAATAATTTAATGTAGAACCAATCTCTTTTCCAGACAAGCCTAGTTCAATTAAATCATATCCATTTACTGATAAATCTGCTAATTTAATACATTCGTTATCTTCTTTAATTTGTTTAACGATGTTTTTTACTTCTTCAATATTCATTAATTCATAACTTGTATGATCTAATCTATCCGCATTAATAAGTTCTAATAGCATAGCAAATAAATCTTCATCCTGATTTGGAGTACTAGAAAGATTCTTTCTAACACTCTTTTTTGTTGGATTAATTATTGCATCATGTTTCATAATTAAATATTGGATTTTCTCTATTTCATCATTAGAATATCTTAATCTTTTCATTACCTCTAAAGCAATTAAAGCACCTTTTTCTGCATGGCCATAGAAATGACCAATACCATTATCATCAAGAGTAAAGCATGATGGTTTTGCAATATCATGAAGTAATGCTGCTGTTCTTGTTAATACAATTATATATACTGTTGCATTTGCTTTTGAATACACATTAGAACATACATTAACAATATGATTATAAAGTGTATTATTATGATATGGATTTTTCTGATCAAATCCATCAGTAACCTTAAGTTCTGGAATAATAGTAAATATAATATCTTTATATTCACATAATACCTTTTTAACATTATTTCCTGATAATATTCCATCTAGTTCACTTTTAATTCTTTCAGAGGATACATTGCTTAACAATTCTTTATATTCATGAATAGCTTTAGCAGTTTCTTCTTCGATTTCAAATCCTAGTCTAGAAGAAAACCTTAAGGTCCTCAAAATTCTTAGTGGGTCTTCCTTTATTCTATCTGCTGGAGTGCCTGGTGCTCTAATAATTTTATTTTTTAAATCATCATATCCACCAACCAAATCCACTATTCTATCGCTATATGCCATTGCATTTATGGTTAAATCTCTATGCATTAAGTCATTCTCAATTGAGTTTTCCTCATCAGCATTGTGTTTATATGAAGTAATCTCAACATTATCATCACCAATATGTAATGTAATAGTATTATGCTTTTCACCATTATTATTAATAATACTATAGTCAGTAAAGATTGACTTTAATGTGCTTGAATCACAATTAGTAGTTAAATCATAATCTTTAACATCAAGACCTAATAATATATCTCTAACACAGCCACCAACAAAATAGCATTCATATTTATTTTTTATTAATCTTTCTTGTATAGCCTTTATGTATTCAGGAACATTAAATATTACTTTCATTTTCTTGCCTCTTTATATAATTTAAGTACAAGTTCATTAAACTTATTTGTATCAACAGAATCAGGTAAAGTAGTTTCTTTTTTTAACTTATCACATTTTGTTTTTAAATCATTTAACAATGTGTAAAACTCATCAGTTACATAGCCATCACTATTTCTATATTTTCCATTTCTAATATCCATAAGTAATTCATGTTCTTTTTCTCTAAACGTATGAACAGTTTTGTACTCTAAAATTTCATTGCACATGAAATATAATCGAATTAAATGCATCATATGCTTATTCAAATGTTGGTCATCCTTCTTTTTGTTTCTTTGACCAACCGTCTCGCTATAATTTCTTACAACATTAGTCATTTCCTCAATCATACTTCTAAGTCTGCCTAAAGGATAATGTTCAAGTTTGAAATCGACTAGAATTTCTTCATCCATTCCATTATACCACGAACCAACATATGTTTTAATTGCATCATCTGGTAGCTTATACTTTGTTTCAAAAGATTTAGCCGCATTCTCTACGCTTCTATTAATATGTTCAATTTTATCATATTCAGTTAGCGTATCCCTAGCCATCGCATTTTCTAATCTATTAAGCTGTGCATTCGCATATCCACCAAATGAATATGCTGCACGTTTAGTTAAGAATAAACCTCTATTATCTAGTAATACTTTACCAAGTAGAGAAACATATAAATAATGTTCTGGTTTTGAATAAAGCATTTCAATAATATTAGGATTACATTCTTTAACCAACTTTAAAAACTTTTTTAATGTATAAATAACAGTATCAGTTTTAGCATCAACATATTGTTCAAAATCAGTTAATCCAAGTGTGTCAGTTTCACGTTCTAAAACTACACCTCTAATATCTAAATCAGATGTTTCTACATTAGTACCATATGCATGACTACCAGCAACTGTTAAAAATAAGATATTATCTTTTAAAAGCGGATCATTTCTTAAGAAATTATATTCACTTGATTCTAATTCTTTTTGATAATCCATAGTTTTACACCACCTTATAAATCGGTAGATATCTTATAACCTTACTTCCGATACCATAAAGTTTTTTCTCGAATAATATTAATAGAGCTGACTATAAAATAATTATCTATCTTAAACAAATTACATACTACACTCATAATTCTAAACATAATCCACTTACACCTAAATCTAATAACCAGTGAAATTAAAATTATATTTATTCGAGATGGAAAGTTCTTATATTTCTATTAAATTTGTTAGATTTGTTCTATCAATTGCCATTTGTAGCTTGGCAATTAATCTTTGTAAATCTTCAAGTTCTTTTTTTACTTTATTAACATCATATAATAATTCAGTATATTCAACTTTAGTATTATATGTTGATGAAATACGTGTAATTTGCTTTTTAGAAGCAAATGATGACAATAGACTCTTTTTCGAATTTAACGAAGCTAAGTATATCAAGCATTCACCTATTGTCATATTGAATTCGGGAACAATAGTAGTTGCATTTGATACAGCTAGAAAAGATTTATATTTTCTAATTTCATTATCAATTTCATCAATTTCTTTTCTTACTGCATCATATGAATAATTGGAATCCATTTTCTTTTCACCTTCAAGATATGTAATCTTGCATTCTTCTTCCTCAAGAGTGAGAATATCATTCTTCTTTTCTTCTAATATTTTTATTTCTTTCATTAATTCTGTATTGCATTTTTTCATTTTTATTTACCTCTATTCTGCAGATTTAAAATTATATACTGGTTTTATTATTTCTAATACATCGACAGTATCTTTTATATTATTTAGAATTGATTCCATTGGCTTATATACAAAAGGAGATTCATCAAGAGTTGTTTCATTGGCAGTTGTAGTGTATATACCCTCCATTGACTTTTTAAAATCCTCTACAGTAAGTGTTCTAAAAGCCTCTCCTCTAGACATTACTCTTCCAGCACCATGTGGAGCTGAATAATTATAATCTGAATTAGATTTACCTTTTGCAATAATACAACCATCTCTCATATTCATTGGAATGAGTACAATCTCATTCTCATAAGCTGAAATAGAGCCTTTTCTTAAGATCTTATCATTCATATTAATGTAATTATGAATTGTTTCAAACTTATCTAATTCATCAATATTTAATCCTAAATGATTTGTTATTCTTCTTGCAATTTCAATTCTATTCTCTGTTGCAAATTTTTGACACATTTCCATATCATACATATAGTCATTGAAATCAGAACCTTCTAGATAGCATAATTCTTTTGGCATAGACAATTGTATACACATTTGTGATATTTTTTGTATCTCAGCTTTTATTTCTTTTTGTCTTCCTGTTTTTTTATATTCAGTGACAACTTTATTAATTGCCTCTTTCTTATTAAACAATCTATCTTCATGATATTGAATAGCCTTATTTTGATATATCTCAGCCACTTGCTTACCAAGATTTCTAGAACCGGTGTGTATTACCAAATAGTACTCATCTTTTGAATTAACATCTATTTCAATAAAGTGATTGCCACCACCCAAAGATCCTAATGATTTCTTTAAATATGTTATTTTATTTATTTTATTAATGCATTTCAAATCTTCTAATACTACATTAGCTTTTGTAATATCTTCATTTACATTCATACCAGCAGGAATATTATTGTGTATAAAATTATCTAATTCTTCAAAATCAATTTGTATTTTTCCAAGATTAACACATAACATTCCACATCCAATATCAACGCCAACTAGATTAGGAACAATTTTATCTTTTATTTCTAAAGTAGTTCCGATTACACATCCAGCTCCAGCATGGCAATCGGCCATAATGCGAACTTTTAAATCCTTCATAAAATCTTGATCAACCAATAATTTTATTTGTTCTTTAGTTTTATCATCTAATATATCAGCATAAACTATTGCATTTGTATATTTTCCGTAAATAGTCATCATATCTAACACCACCTTACACTTTTATTATATTGTCACAAAAACTAATTGTATATTTTCAGTTATTTTTATTTTTTGTGACATAAATTTTGTGTAGTAAAGCCATTTATTAGTATTTTTTTATAAAAAAGTGTGGTATAATTTATCACAAGGATGTGTTATCATGTTAAAAATAAAAGTTAATTTTGACAAAAAAAGCTTTCAAACTCTAATAAATGATATGAAATTGTTTAAGATTACAAAATCTGATGGAACTCCAAATAAAAACAAGTTTATGAATTTATTATTTCAAAACTATTATTTAGATTATGTTAAAGAAACAGAATCAATCATTTCAAACGCAACAAAGCTAATGAAAAAATATAATATGAATAATCCAGAATTTGCAAGTGAGCTTGCTATGGAACTATATGATTATAAGCATCAATCAATTGATACATATTATAATGAATCCCTTACTTTTTATTTATCGGAAGAAAATGAATTTATTTTTGAAACCCTAAATTCTTCTTTAGCACATTTAGGCGCTTCTGCTTATTTTAGAAAATTAATATATAGATACTTAGAATATCCTCAATATAAGCGTGAAGAAATAATATATAAGCATATATTAGAACCAATTTATAAAGCTATTACTAATAAAGAATTAATTAAACTAAAACTAGAAAAAACAGAACTAGTTGTTAAACCTTATAAAATCGGAACTTCTAAAGAGGAAATATATAGTTACCTTTTAGGATTAACAAATGGAACACCAATCTCAATTCACATATTAAAGATTAAAGTAGCAGTTGGTATGAAAAACACATTCACTTTTACTCCAGATGAAGAAAAAAACCTAAGCGATGTATATCGATTAGGTATCCAATTCCCATTTAAAAATATTTGTAAGGCTGAAGTTGAATTAAATCCAGCAGGCATTAAATTATATAACTCCAAATATTTAAATAGACCTGATGCTGTTAAAATTGAAGATAATCACTATTTCTTTGAATGTTCATTCGACCAACTTCTTCTTTATTTCCTTGCATTTGGAAGCAAAGCTAGAATTATTACTCCTGAATATTTAGGAAAATCAATATATAAAAGTTATAAGGGGTATACAGATAATTACGAGAAGCATCTAAAGTCATAAAAAAGCACAATCACTGTGCTTTTTTGTTTATTCCCTTATTTATTTTGATTTAATTTATTATATTTCCCATTATATAAAGTGATGTTCAACATAATAATGCGTCTTTTAAAATCAAAATCTTCTATTCTTAAGCTATATGTTAAATCCCTGTCTAGACCAACTAACAAATATATAAGTGTCATTGCTTTCCCATTTGCATTATTTGATTTAAAAATAGTCTCTTCAAATTTTTTAAAGCATATGTTGGAAGAAATCTTACTGATACTCTTTCTTCAATATAGAATTTATATTTTTTTGGTACCAGACTTTCTTTGATAAGCTTCTTTGCAACTGCATAATCAAAAAGGTATTTAATTCTTCCTTTGATATTTTCTTTATTTGTAATAGAATATGATTTCTTAACAGAATATATATTAAAATTATCCTTTACTTTTAGATTATTCAATCTACAAAATTCAACTGCGAATTCTATAGATACTCTTCTTCCTTCTAAAACATTAAATAACGTATTAGATGTAATATGGAAATGTTGTCTTAAATTCAACTTCTTATTTCTATATAAATCAGCATGCAATAATAGTCTTTCATAGCAATCGCATATCCTGTTTCATATTTATAATAATCAAGTTGTAATAAAAGTTTCATCATTGTAGGTCTATCAACCTTTGTAATAATATATCTTCCCATTAAATTATTAATGTTTTTATAATACTTTATCATTGATGAACCTGGATTATCTTTTATATAATTATCCATTAACTTTTTAACATTCATATGTACCTCCAGATTAGCTCATTAAATAATCAAGCAAGGAATCTAGGTCTATTAATCTTTTATTTCCAATATTAATAGATTTAATTTTATTTTCCTTAACCAATGTATTATTGAAGCTATATGTAATCGCAGTTGTAGGATCTTCCTTTTTAAATTCTTCAACTACTTGGTTTATAGTTCTCATTCTTCGAATCTTTTTAGTTGTTGTGTTACTTAAAATATCTTGCAAATTTTGTATACATCCTTTTTTTACATCCTTATTGTATAAAATGGGAGCTACACCATTTCTCGACGCCCAGGCCGAATTTCATTTTACTTGAAATATTTTTTTATGTATTGTGAAATAAATTCATCATAAATGATATTAGGATGAACTGTATATATGTCATATTTCCATTCTAGATACCATTTAGAAAATGCAGCAGCATCTAATTCTGTCATCATTAAAAAATATTCATTTACTTATTCCTGATTAGATGGATCTACAGGTCGTTTTAAATTAGAGAATTCATGTCTCCAATCATTTACTAATACAGGAGTCTCTTTTGTGTTAGGATTATTTGCACATTTATATTGATATTGATGACGTATTTCATGTACTAATGATTTTAATGCGTCCGTATAAGATTCAAGCATTAGTGGTGAGATTATAATAAAGTCATCTTTAAAATAATACCTAGAATCCTCTTCAATATCCTCACATACAACTGGAATCATTTCTACTCCTAGATATTCACATAATTCTTTTTGAGGTTCTATTAGTTTTTGAAAGTATCTCCTCTTGTTTCCATTTTTCTTCAACAAATGAATTGATGAAATCTTCTTTTATTTTGTCTTTATTCATATCATCTTTTCCTTTTGTGTACTATATTTACACTTATATAATATTACTTTGTGAACTAGATGTAAGCAGTTTTGTGAATTAATAGTACACAAAATGTTGATTATTTTGAAATTATATTCTATAATTAAATTGGTGATTTATATGAATCGATTAAAAGAATTACGTGAAGAACGTGGTTATTCCGTAAGAGGAATGGACCTAAAAACAAACATAAATTATAATTCAATAGCAAAATATGAAAAGGAAGAAAGAGATCCTGGAACTGCTACATTAAAGATACTTGCAGATTTTTTCCAGGTATCAATCGACTATTTATTAAATTATAGTGGTTGTTATGTGTATGCAGCATATGAATTAGATAAATTCACATTTAAAATCAGAGATAATTATTATAAGGAATTAAAGAACAATAATTATATATATTTTAAAGATGATAAAAGATACGTAGATTTAAATAAAATCTTCGATGTTAATTGCAATAATAATATTCTTCCACTTGTTATTGAAGCTGCAAGAATCAAAAAAACTGATGGATTATTTGATAAAAAAATTGTTTCAGAAGCTGATATCGAGGATTTAAAAAAAGAAATTACTGACATTGAATTAAACAAAGAACTTATAGAAATGATAAAGGATGCAATAAGGTAGGTGATATTCATGTATTTACCATACACAATTGAAGAACTAAGAGATAAAACCGAAGTTCAAATTATGGACAGAAAATCCGTTAGAATTGATCCTAAGGATTTAGCTAAAACTATTATTGCATTTGCTAATGCTGATGGTGGATGGATTGCTATTGGTATCGAGGATAATGGAGATATTACTGGAGTAGATAATTATGATAAGCAAGTAAATGAGCTCCTTCTTGCACCAGTTAATCTATGCATTCCATCTGTGATTATTGAAACAGAATTCATAGATCATTTAGATATCAAAGGCAACCGAAATCATGTTTTAGTTATGAGAGTTCATCAAAATAGTAAAAATGTAGTAACTAATTCTGCTGATGAGGCATTTATTAGAATTGGTGATAAATCTAAGAAATTAGATTTTAATGATAGATTACAATTAACTTACGCCAAGGGTGAAAGATATTATGAGGATGCACCTATTGTCGATGCTACATTAGATGATATAGATTTTAATTTTGTTAATGAATACATTAAGAAAATTGGATATCATAAATCTGCATTGGATTATTTAAAAGAAAATAATGATTTCATTTTTAATTTTAAAGATAAAGAAACTATTAGTAGTGCTTGCATTCTTCTTTTTGGTAAAAATCCGCAAAGATTCTTTCCAAGAGCTAGAGTCAGATTTGTTAAATTTGATGGTACTGAAGCAATTCCAGGTAGAGAGATGAATGTTATTAAGGATGAGATTTTTAACGGTAAAATACTTGATATGGTAAATGATAGTATCAATTATTTTAAAACTCAAATTAAGGAACATACATTTTTAGGTGAAGATGGTTTATTTAAAACTGTACCTGAATATCCTGAATTTTGTTGGAAAGAAATTATTGTTAATGCTATAGGCCATAGAGACTATGGTATTAAAGGTACTGATATTCAAATTAAGATGTTTGATGATCATGTTACTGTTGAATCTCCAGGTATATTTGCTGGTACAGTAAAAGATACTAATTTAAGAAATAATCACTTCTCACGTAATCCTAAGATTATGGAATTTTTAAAAGTTTATGATTTTGTTCAAGAGTTCGGAGAAGGTGTAGATAGAATGTATAATGAAATGGCATCATCCGGATTGCCTGAACCTATATATAAAGAAAAAGACTCGATGATTTATGCTACTTTAAGAAATAAAGATTACAGTGACAAGGTAAATGACAAGGTAAACGACAAGATAAATGACAAGGTAAATTTAACCGATAATGCAATCAAGATACTTGAACTTATCATGAAAGACCCTAAAATCACTCGTATAAAAATGGCTAAAGCAATAAATAAATCTGAAGCTACAGTTAATAGAGCAATACGAGAACTAAAAGACAATAATCTGTTAGATGAAAAGAAATCAGACAAAAATGGTTCTTGGGTAATTAAAGTTAAGAAATAAAAATGAATAAGTTCCAAATCAGGGGGAATTTGATAGGCAATACCAAATTAAGGGGAGAAAAGATTTAAAGTATACCCCTGATTTTGGTATTGCTTTTTTTAGTAAAAAATTGTAAAAAAAAGAACCTCGTATTATTATATAATTGCTGCTTATATAAAGAGGAGGTTCTATGAATAATAATAACACAGATTTATTAAAAATTCTACTTTTATCTGAATATGATATTGATTATGAGAAATCATCTTCTGTAATTCTAGAAGGGGATTCTACTATTGATCTGAATTTAATCTTATTAATAAAGTCACGTGAATGCCCATATTGTCATTCACATAAATTACAAATTAAAGATACCATCATTAAAAGAATATACCACCCTGTAATGCCTGAGAAGAATGTAACAATTATTCTTCATCAAAGAAAATTTAAATGTCCTGAATGTGGATATATCACTCTACAAGATAATCCAATTGCTGATTCTTCCATTTCAAAACTTGGATCAGTATATTTGTTAAATTCATTT
>CAKQBG010000055.1 GCA_934216145.1 uncultured Anaeroplasma sp. | reverse complement strand
CTCCACCCGTTTAGAGGTGTTACTCCTTCTAATTTAGAGGTGAAGGCACCTATTTACTCCGCAAAATTTAGAGCGCCTTAATTTTTATTAATGATAAACCTTAACAACTGTACAGCTTAAGCATAATAGAATTTGTAATGCATCCTCATCGAAGTATTCAGCATAGATTGTTAACTTTCTATCCATTGTACCTCTAGCCTTAATATGAATTACATTACCCTTTGTAACTACATGCTTTGACTTTAATGTGTCGATATCAACAACTTCACCATCTTCGAAATGGTTACATAAAGTATCTAAGTAAACTGTAGCTTCTACTTCTTCATCCTCAAGTGGTTCAGATTGGATTGAAGGAAGGAAATGCTCTAAATCAGTTGGCATTTCAGCAGGAATCATTTCTGCACTCATTAGATTTTGTAAATAATCTTGAGATAATCCTAATGAACCAAGAATAGCCTCACCATTTGGAATTAATGATGACATATAATTTGTTGGTTCAAATTTTCTCTTAGGCTTAACCTCACGATTAGCCATCATCATATCAACTAATTCCTTGAAGTACTTTAAGCCTCTAGCTGAACGAACCTTAATCATTACTGGCACTTCAGAATATTGTTTCTTCTCAGAACAATCTCTAAAGTGATACTTAGGATATTGAGAAACTAATTCTGGATCTAATGCTAAGTAAACCTTTAATGTCTTACCACCTAAAGAAACCTTAGCAACTAGTCCCTTATATCTAAATGTTTCACATCTAGCAGAGATTCTACCTTTAGCACGATACATCATTAAGTAGTTCTTAACTTCATTATAGTATTCCTTTGTTTCATAAGGAGCAAACATCATCTTTGTGTTAAATCTCTTCTTAATCTTCTTTGGAGCACCATTCTCATCAACAGCTACATATTCTTGAACTTGAATATTCTTAGTGATGTCATTAGATACTTCAACTGCTTCATCTTCCTCAAGCTCATCAGAATCCTCAGCTTCTTCAACTTCATCAGTCTCATCTTCTTCATCTTCCTCAAGCTCATCAGAATCCTCAGCTTCTTCCTCATTAGCTTCTTCAGTTGCTTCCTCAACTGTTTCTTCTACAGGCTTTTCAACTGTTTCTTCTACAGGTTCTTCAACAGCCTCTTCAACTGTTTCTTCAACCTCTTCAGAATTATCATTTAGTATATCATTAACGTCATCGTCATCATATACAAAAGCATCATCTTGAGTTTCTTCCTCTTGAATCTTTTCAGCTTCCTCTTTTGTTTCTTCAGCCTTTTGAGTCTCTTTTAAAGCCTTCTCTTGTTCTCTCTTAGCATTCTCTTCACGAATCTCAAGCAATGGATCATAGCTCATCAAACGAATTGTTTGAATTACTGCTGATACAATAAATAAAATTGCAATGAAGATAAATAGTATTAATAATGATACATTAGATGCTAATGTAGCAAAACCACCACCAATTGCTAAAAGCATAATGAAATATGGAATAATTAATGATGATGCTAATAATGAAGAAATTAATAAACTATCTACTCTTTCAATTTTTTCACTCTTGAAATTTCTAAATACAAACATTAATGCTATTAAAGCAACTACACCAACAATAGAAATATAATTTAATACTGTACTGAATGTTTGTAATTTAACACCAAATATCTTTGTGAAAGCTGTAGAACCAGATGCATATGATGCAGCTACACCAAATACAACTACTAAAATAGCACCAATAAAGATCCATAATGATGAATCATATTTTTGATATACATCTGAGAAATATGATCTAACCTTATGCTCAGTGTATTTATAATTCTTACCCTTAGTATAAGAAACTGCTCTAACTAATAATCCAGCTGCACATAATGCGCAAGTTAAAATGATTAGTCTAGCATAGAATACACCAACCTCATTCATTGCAAGAACGAATAAGTATAATGATGCAACAAATCCTACTGAAAGAACAAAATCAAAGATATTTGCTCCATATTTCTCACTAGGATCTACAATTAATGCAGGAATAAGAACTAAAACTAAAACAGCAAATAAGCCACCAACTAGCATATATTTGAAGTTTAAAAGTTCTTTTAAGACATTAATTGAGCCTGTAATGTTATTAGCTGCAAGAATAGTTCCAATTAAAGCCACTAAAGCACCAGCCAATAAAATTAACAATGGATTGTACTTATTTGCAATTGCTGCAAAATAGTATCTAAATGATGTGTATTCTTTTTGATCATCAACAAAGATAAATCTTACTACTATTTCTACTAGTAAAACGCCTGCTGCGATAAAGAATACAAGTGCATGTTTAGTGTGATATCCATTGCATAAAGCAATTATAGCTAGCATTAATGAACCACAAAAGCCTACACCCCTACCAAAATCCAAGAAGTTAACTTCTTTTGTTAATAATTTAGAGATACCGATGCCAGCTAGGCCAACTAATCCGACCATTAAAGCACCAATTCCAATATCTGTAATTGTGTCGGAAACCATATTTTTTCTAATGTAGAAAAAATATGCCACGACAAAAAGTGCTGCTAGAATTACGATACTCGGAATTATTCCAAAAGACTTGAAATAACTTTTAATGAAATTCTTTTTCACTTACCTCATCTCCTATATAAAATTGTAATTCAATTTTAATATTTTTTTAACATTTTTTCAAGATATAAGTGCGCAAAAACACTCAAAAAACAACATTTTTTGCATTTTTTATAAAGTTAAACATATATAAATAATTTAGAAAATGTTAAAAACACTTTACAAGTCTTAGAAAACGCGAAGAAAAAAGCATTTTTTTAAAAAAATCTCACGTAAAACGCGAGATTTATTTTTCTAGGGATTCAAATCTTTCAATGATTTTTCCAACAAGCGGATGTCTAACAACATCAGCTTTATCAAAAACAATATATCCTACTTCTTTAATATCCTTTAAAAGCTCGGCAGATATCTTTAAGCCCGATTTCTTAGATGATGGTAAATCTACCTGAGAAATATCTCCAGTAACAATCATCTTAGAATTAAAACCCATTCTCGTTAAAAACATCTTAAGCTGGTCAATTGTCGCGTTTTGAGCTTCATCTAGAATAATGCAAGCATTTTCTAATGTTCTACCTCTCATATACGCTAAAGGGGCAATTTCAATAATTTGCTTTTGAATTAAGCCCTCAACCTGTTCTACTCCTAGCATATCATATAAAGCATCATATAAAGGCCTTAAATAAGGATCAACCTTTTCCTTTAAATCTCCTGGTAAAAAGCCTAGGGATTCTCCTGCTTCTACTGCTGGTCGAGTTAATATTATTTTTTCAATATTTCCCTTTTTAAGCTCAGAAACTGCATAGCATACTGCTAAATAAGTTTTACCTGTACCAGCTGCACCTATGGAAAATATTAAATCCTTTTTATAAAGACAATGAACATATTCATTTTGCTTTAATGTTTTAGCAAAAATAGGCTTATTATAAAGAGAATAACAAATAGGCTTGCGATTATTTATAAATTCAATATATTTATCTTCATTATGCTCTAAAACAATCTGATGAATATAATAAACATCTCTAGGAGCTATTTTAATAGAATTTTCAGCCATTTTTATTAAAAGCTTAAAAATAGAATTAAGCTCACAAAGAATATTATCATTTGTAGAATTACAAAGAATACTATCACCGTGAATATCAATAGGTACAGAATATATTTCCTCTAATACGCCTATATTAGAATTATTAATTCCAGATATAGCTCTTACTATTTCTAAATTTTCAATTTTTGTCTCAAGTTTCATATTTCTCTTCCTTATTAGTAATTCCAATTGATGAAGTCATTTTAACTATATAAACAATCCTATAGGAGCTATTAGACTCCTCGATGCTTCTTTCATAAATATCATCAATTTTCTCTGAATTTAATACCTTATTTTTTTCAAAGTTTTGATAAATATTAGATATTGATTTTTTTCTTGCTGATTCAATATCATATGTTTTAATTATAACATTTTTTTCTATTTCTTCAATTTTTTTCACCTCAAAGATAGAAAATAAATTAAAAACAGTACTCTCATTTAAATCTGAATTTGTAAATCTATTTTTATTAAATGCAAAGGTATTTCCAAAAAAATTGAATGACGTATAATAATTTTTTTCTCCATAGCTAATTTCCTTACATTCTTTAGGTATCTCTTCAACTACTTTTTTATAGCTTGTTGCGCAAACATATCCTCTTGCTCCATTACCAATATCTTTAATGAGTAAGTCTCCCTTATGAACATATTGATTCTTAGAGACCTGGATTTCTCCATTTGAGGCATAATAAGATGAAATAATTGCGTCACATGAAGAATAAATACTTCCACTACTAGATTCTATATTTTTAGCTTCTGTATTCGAAACAATTTCAACCTTTATTTTATTATTTTTTTGTTCGACTGATATATAAGAATATTCAATATATTCTTTCTCAAGCTTTAAGGATAAGGAGGTATAATCTAAATTTGAAAATTTAAACCAAAATAAAGGAATTAATGAAGAATTTATTCTAGCTTCTATTTCAGAATTAATAGGAGTATCTTGAGTAAAATATATTTCCTCAACTCGATAATTGTTTATAAAAATAATAGAAAATAATGTAAATATACCTATTATTATTAAATAATAGCTTTTAAAAAATAAACTAAGTCTACTTACATTCGATTCTAATATTTCATAAGGAAGTTTTTGATTTTTAATTTTCTTTAATTCATGATAATCCAACTCAAATATCGCATAATCCTGCTCTATTTCTACATTCTTAGTATTAATTTTGTTATGAATACGAAAAAAATCAGATTTTATCATTCTAATTTTCATGCTAATCATCCTTTTATTGTTATTTTTCTAATTGTACCTGAAATAATAGCTTCATTTGGTGTTAAGCTTACTATTTTCAAATTAGAACCCACAATTATAAAATTCATTAGCTCTATTAAATCATGACTAATCTGATTAATTTGTAAATAATTGTCTACACGTATATACTTTTGATTCATCTCTAAATGCATTGAATCACCATATTATAATATGAAATTATATATTAAGTTGTCAATTTCTTTTAAATTCCATTAATTCCTTTGTAGTTGGATGAGGAAATGATAATGAATATGCTACAAGTGGAAAATCATCATTATTTAAAGATATTTTACTTCCATATTTAGTATCTCCGTATAAGGGATGACCAATATTAGCCATTTGGCATCTAATCTGATGAAATCTTCCTGTATGTAAAATAATATCTATATCTGTTACAACCATATTTTTTATTTTATAGCTTTTCAAGGCTTTATATTCTAAGGAAGCAAATTGACCATTATTAGAAATATAAGCTTTTCTTTGCTTCTCATCCTTAATAATATAATTTTCTAGTGTAATATATTCATTATTATCTAAAAATCCTTCTATTGTTGCCTTATATTTTTTTACAAAGCTATGATTTTTTATAGAATCACTTAATCTAGATGCTGCCTTTGACGTTTTAGCAAATACCATTATTCCACTAGTATTAATATCAAGTCTATGAACTAAGCCTAAATAAACATTACCAGGCTTATTATATTTTTCCTTTATATAATCTTTTATAATTGTAAGCATATCAGGCTTATTAGAACCATCAGCCTGAGATAATATTCCCTTAGGCTTATATACAACAATTATATGATTATCCTCATATATTACATCTAACATTTTATTTATTTATCCTTTTTAAAATTTCATTTATTGCTGTTAAATTCTCTCTATGGCTTGTTATTTTATTATATATTAAATAGAAATTTTGAGATGGAGAATAATTTAAAAGTTCTATTCTTTTAATTAGTCCCTCTTCCTCAAAATGTATAGCTGTAGATTGATACATAAAACCAACTCCATCTATCTCATTAACTATATCAGCCATAATAGTAGGGGAATTAGAATAAATTATTCTTTGTGTTTTCATTTTAATATTTTTATTTTTAAAAGTTTGAGTAACAGAGTTATAAATACCAGATAGTTCATCAGGAAAGACAATTGTGGCTGAATTTAACTGTTCTCTTGTGATTCTATCCTTATTCTTAAAGCTTCCATTAGCTGATACAATAACACATATTCTTTCGCTACAAATTTGAATTGATTCAAATATAGAACTATCAAAGCTACTTTCAATAATTCCAAAATCAATTCTTCCAGATGATATATCATTAAAAAGCTTTAAAGGATCAGTAATAGAAAGCTCATTATTAATAATATTTTTATAAAATTCTTTTAATTCATTACTATATCTCATCATTGAAAATGATGATGGAGTAATGGCATATCTATCTAATGAGGAATTATTAGCTTTCGATATAGTATTTAATAAAAGCTCGTTTTCTTCTTTTATTCTTAATGCGTATTCATATAAAATATTTCCAGCATTTGTAAGCATAAAGCTTTTAGAATCAGAAAATAGTGTAATATTATATTCATTTTCTAAGGATTTAATATGGTGAGTTACTGCAGGCTGAGTAATATAAAGTTTACTAGCTGTTCTAGTATAATTCTTTTCCTCTAATAAGGTTAAGAAGGTTATTAATCTATTATCTATCATTTTCTCACCATCCTCTTATTCAAGTATATTAGTATTTTTTATTAAAGTCAATTAATTTATAAAAATAATTTATAATAAAAAATGGCTACCAAAATAGTAACCATTAAATATTATTATTCAGTTATAGAATCACCGAAAATTGAATTTAATATTTCAGAAATATGAGATACAGGCTGAATTTCTAATTGAGATCTAACCTCTTCTGGAATATCCTCAATATCTCTTTCATTTTCAGCTGGAATAAAGATTTTCTTTAAACCACTTCTATTAGCCGCAATAGACTTCTCACGTAAACCACCAATAGGTAATACAGAACCACGTAATGTAATTTCACCTGTCATACCAATATGGCAATCAACTGGTCTATTAGATAATGCAGAAACTAGGGCAGTAGTTAATGTAACACCTGCAGAAGGTCCATCCTTTGGTACAGCTCCCTCTGGTACATGGATATGAATATCATGTGTTTCTAGGAACTTAGGATCAATCTTATGTTCTTCTGAATGACTCTTTACATAACTGAATGCAGCTTGTGCAGATTCCTTCATTACATCACCAAGCTTACCTGTTAATACTAAGCCACCCTTACCTGGATAAGTAGTAACCTCGATATCAAGAGTATCTCCACCAAATGATGTATATGCTAAGCCAGTAACAACACCAACCTGATTTTTTTCACGATTCTTATTATTAGTAAATCTAATTTTACCTAAGAATTCAGCTAAATTGTCTTTTGTAACTGAAACAGACTCAACATGCTCCATCAATATCTTTTTAACTGTCTTACGACAAATAGTTGCGATCATACGATTTAATTCACGAACACCAGCTTCTCTTGTGTAGCCTTGAATAATTCCATACATTGCATCCTCAGAAATTGATAATTGTTCTTCCTTTAGACCATGTTCAGCAAGCTCTCTTGGAATTAAATGTTTAAATCCAATATTAAACTTCTCAATTTCAGTATAAGAAGATAATTCAATTATTTCCATACGATCACGTAATGGTTCTGGAATTTGTGATAAATCATTAGCAGTTGTAATAAACATAACCTGAGATAAATCATAAGGTTCCTCAAGATAATTATCACTGAAATACTTATTTTGTTCTGGGTCTAATACCTCAAGCATTGCAGCAGCAGGATCACCACGATAATCAGCAGTCATCTTATCAATTTCATCTAATAGGAATACTGGATTAATAGTACCTGAATCCTTCATTCCCTTTAGAATACGTCCTGGTAAAGCACCAATATAAGTTCTTCTATGACCACGAATCTCAGATTCATCTCTTACGCCACCTAATGATTGTTTAACAAATTTTCTACCTAAAGCCTCGCTAATGCTTCTAGCAAGAGAAGTTTTACCAACTCCCGGAGGACCAGCAAAGCATAAGATAGTTGATGGATTACGTCCAGTCATCATTTTTACTGCTAGATATTCAATAATTCTTTCCTTAACCTTATCAAGACCATAATGATTTTGATCTAGCTTTTTAGCTACATCACTTAAATCATTATTATCAGTAGATTCCTTATACCAAGGTAGATTAATAATCCATTCAAGATAAGAACGGATTACACCTGATTCAGCCATTTGATTAGATGTAGAGGCATACTTTTGAAGTTCAGCCTTAGCCTTATCATACACATTCTTTGGTAAATGCGCTTCTTCAATTTTCTTTCTTAGTTCTTCAACATCTTCCTCTTGTCTAGCCTTATCACCTAATTCGTTTTGAATAGCCTTCATTTTTTCTCTTAGGTAATATTCCTTTTGAGATTCGTCTATTGATTTCTTAACCTCTTTATTAATCTTATTTTCAATATCAAGGATTTGTCTTTCACGCTCAAAATCCTCAAGAATCATTTCAAGACGTTTACAAACATTGATTTCTTCTAGATAACGATACTTACTTAAGCCACTGTTAGTCTTTAATTGATAAGCAACAATATCTGAGAATGTATCAGCGTTAACACCAGCCTTAAGAACCTTTGACACCTCTTCAGGTGAAGTTAACATGTTTTGGCCTGCAGTAGAAACCTCAGCCATAACATTTTTCATTAATGCAGCCTCAGTCTCATCATTTTGTAAAATTGAGAAAATTTTTTCATAATTGCATACAAAATAAGGACTTTCAGATGTAAATTCCTTTATTTCAACACGGTTAGTAATTTTAAATCTAACACGATAATTGCTATTAGGCAATCTAAGCTTTAGGGTTATTTTAGCTAATACACCAATGGTTTCAACATCATTACTAGTAACCTCAGTAAGTGATGAATCCTTTTGAACTAAAAGAATAACATTTCCACCATACATTTTTTCAGCAGCCTCTAAGGCTTGAACTGAATTTTCTCTACCAACTTCAATTTTAAATTCATTTCCTGGAAGTGGTACAACACCTCTAACGGCTATGGCAGGTAACATAATTTTTGTGTTTTCTTCCATAATATACCTTCCTTTCGTCAATCATTAAATTGACAATTACTAATATACATTATTTTTAGCACTTTTGCAAGCGCTTTGCCAAAAAACCATAGAATCACACAATTTAAAATTAAAGCCAGTTAATAAACTGGCTTCATTTTCAAATATTTAATTCATTAATTAATCAACAATTTTAGCATTTGCTAATAATAATTCAACTAATGCATTATAAGCTAATTCATTATAATATCTCATAGAATTATTCTTTAATACATCTTCCTTAGTTGAACCAGACTTCTTAGCTTCCTCTTCAGCCTTAGCTTCAAGAGTTTCCTTAGTAGGAGCTAGCTTTTCAACCTCAATAATCTTACCAGCAATTAAAGAGAATAATGCTTGACGAGTACCTTGTTTTAAAGTCTCTTCTTCAAATGCTTCCTTTGTAACATTCATTAAACCTAAGAATGTTTCAAAAGGAATATTATACATCTTTGCTTGGTTAACATATTGATTTCTAATTTCTTCAACACGCTCATTAATCATTGACGCAGGCATATCAACATTAGCTGAATCTAAAACCTTATTAATGATTTCATTTACTTGACGATCCTTTTCACTAACTGCTTTCTTTTCAGCAATCTCGCCCTTCTTGAAAGCCTTTAGCTCATCAAGATTGCCTACATTCTCAATCTTTAAGCCTTGAACATACTCATCAGTCAATTCAGGTAAAATCTCTTCCTTAACCTCATGAACAGTAACCTTAAATACTGCAGCCTTACCAGCTAATGACTTTTCACCATAATTTTCAGGGAATGTAACATTAAGATCCTTAATCTCATCCTTTTTCATTCCGATCATTTGATCCTCAAAACCAGGGATGAATGTATTTGAACCAATTTGAAGCTCATAGTTGTCAGCCTTTCCACCAGGGAATTCAACACCATCAACTGTACCTACAAAATCAAATGTAACATAATCACCAGAAGCAATTACTTGTTCAGCCTTAACTTCCTTCTTAATATCCTTAGCTACTAAAGTCTTTATTTCAGCATCAACCTCAGCATCAGTAACTTCTAGGTTTTGCTTCTTAACTTCAATATTCTTGTATTCAGGTAATTCAAACTCAGGGAATACATCAATAGATAATGAAACCTTGAATTCCTTACCACGCTCAATTTGAGACTCAATAGATGGTTCGAATCTACCAACAAGCTTCTTAGCTAATTCTTCATCCTTTAAAGCTTCTTGAACCTTATTATTGAAGATTTCATCTAATGCTTCATCATATAAAGACTCAACACCATAATTCTTTTCATATACTGATCTAGGCGCTTTTCCTGCTCTGAAGCCATGAATTGTAACCTTAGCATTCTTAATAGGGAATGCCTTATCTAATGCTGCTTCAAATTCTTCAGGAGTCACATCAAAAATTAATTTAACACGACTATGTTCTAATTTAACTGTTTCCATTTTATCATTCAGACAGAGATATTTCAGGAATATGTCTGATCCTCCTATTTAAATCATATAAATAATGTTTGCTATCTCAAAATTCCATACTTACAACAATCATATCAATTATAGCATAAACTTCAATTTTGTAAAGAAAATTTTTATTAAATGCCCTTAATTTAGTACTATAATAAGCTGTTTTTCCCTTTATTTTTTATAGTAGTTATCGCCTTCAGATTTATATCTTCCATATTTACATTCCCGTATTTAGGATTTAACACCCCAAAATTTAAAATTAACAAATATTTTCTTCAAATTTAATTACTAAAGTAATTAAAAAAAGTTGAAAATATTTTTTATCGATATACAATAAGAGGTGTTAAGGTGTTAAAAATTTCGATAGTCAGTTCGGAGGTTATTTTATGTCATATTTTTTAAAGAAAACTACCCCTTCTAAAAAGGTACTTATTTACAAATATATGAATCATTTTATATTTCAGGAAAAGGAAAAAGAAATAAGTCATTTAAAAAAATAGGTTATGTTACTGACCTTATTGAATCTGGTATTAAAGATCCAATTTCACATTTTCAGGCTGAGGTTGATGTTTTGAATAAAGAACTTAATTTAAAAAAAGAAAAACAAATTAGTGATACCTCAGTACTTAAATTTGCTGGACATTTCTTAGTTAGCTCTTTATTCAATCTTTTAAATATGGATAAAGACTTAAACGCGGTAGCTTCCAACTTTAAATGTCATTACAAATTTAGTGAATTATTTAAGACTTTATGTTATTCTCAAATAATATCTCCAGGTTCAAAATATAAAGCTTTTGAAAAGGTAATTCCTAACATTTATGGTGCTTCTAGTTATTCATATGATCAAATACTTGACTGTATTAACTTTATAGGTTCCGATTATCATAAATATATTGAAATTCTAAATAAACATATTTCTACTCTATGGAAAAGAGATTACAGTAAGGTTTATTTTGATTGTACTAATTACTATTTTGAAATTGATTTAGAAAATGATTTTCAAAGAAAAGGCCCAAGCAAAGAAAATCAAAAATCACCACTAGTAGCCCAAGCACTTATGCTAGATGCAAACCAAATACCATTAGATACAGAGTTTTTCCCGGGTAATGAATCTGAAAAGCCATACTTAAGAGAAAGAGTTGAAGATAT
>CAKQBG010000054.1 GCA_934216145.1 uncultured Anaeroplasma sp. | reverse complement strand
GGATTTTTAGTCTTGGTTAAAATAAACTTAATAAAAAAATTACAAATTAGTACTTGATTATTAATAGTTAATCACCTCTATAATATAATACTACAACATAAATATTAAAAGTGTAAGAATTATTACACTTTCATCTTTTATTCTTCATATAAATTATTTCTTATGATATAATCACCTTGGTGATAAAATGGATGTTTTAAGTAAACAAAGTCAAGAATTTCAAGAAATGAAGGATTATATAAATAAATCGAATCAATATCCTAATATAACTGTTTCTGATGATTTACAAATTCTTGAAATAGTAAATAATAAAAATCTTGAAATAGAATTACTATTCTATTCTTATGATGTAGAATATCAGAATAAAACAAAAGAGTTATTAAATAGTTTAATAAATAAAGCTGAAAGAAGCTTTCAAATCTCTAATAAAATGTATCAACAATTATCTTTAAAGGAAAATCATGCTGGTATTATCGCAGCTATTAAATTACCTATAGATGAAGATATCTATAATAAAGAATTCCTAATCGTATTAGATCATTTAGAAATACCTGGTAATATTGGTACTATCTATAGAACACTTGATTCAGTTAAAGCTGATGGTGTTATTCTAGTAGATTCAATTTCAAAGGTAAATAACCCTAAAATTACATCCTCTAGTAGAGGTTGTAATCTAATAATACCCAGTACACAAGAAAGCTATAATGATGCATTAAATAAGCTTTTAAAAAATAATTATACTATATTCTTAGGAGAACCTATACTTGGACTTAATTACCAAGAATATGACTATAATGGTAAAATCGCAATAGTTGTAGGTAATGAGAGATTTGGCATTAATCCTGATTGGTATAATCATAATCACAAAAAGGTTTATATTCCAATGGAAGGAAATCAAAATAGCCTCAACGTTGGTGTAGCCGCATCAATATTAGCATATGAAGCATATATGAAAAGAAAAAATAAATAACATCCATAACTTTAATATTTACAAGATTATATTTTTTTATTGAATTCTTATTTTTATTTGTTCATTAATATATAATTTATTTTATTTATTAATTAGCTTCAAATAGTAGATTATCAACCTGTAAAAAAAAAATTAAAAAAATCCCTTAGTTTATTCTAGTTTATCTAGTAAATTAAAGGGATTTTTCTTTAATATTTTCATCTTTTAATTTCATAAAAAAATACCCCTAAGTCTTTCTAGATTTTACTCTAGTCCAACTTTAGGGGTGCTCTTCATAACCATCCTTTTTAAAAGTATTTCTACTAATAGTTTTTGTTAATATATTTTAATACTTTTATTTTTAATTAAGCTAATTCATCTACATTTTCTTTGCTTCCACCAATAATTGATGAAATCTTATCGATAAGTAATGCGCTTAAATCTAATGCATTATCCTTTGTATTCTTATATGAGTCAGGAATAACTACATTATTAGTAGTATATTCAACTACATATTTATCAATATCAAGATCCTCTTCAGGAATTAATCCATTGGCATCTAAAATAATTGTTCCTAATACTACTACATACTTATTTAATACTAAATTTATATCAGCAAATTTATGATCATTAATTTTCAATACAAATTCAAGCTTTGATTCATTTAATGATAATGCTGCTTCTACCTTATAATCAGTATAAGTGACAACACTTTCTACTTCACTTTTATTATTTGCAACACTAACAGTACCATTAACACTTAAATTTAAACCGTCTTTATTTGCATTAAGAGTGGCATTAAAATTAATTTTATAGTTTTCATATTTATTATATACTACCTTCGCATCAACTGAAACACCAAGTAAATTAACTGAAGCCTTTAAAGAAATATCATAAACTGTAACATTATCTTCTACAAATTTAACTCCTACCTCAAATTCGCATCCAGTAACTACACCAAAATTATAATTTAAAGTTAGAGATACTTTTACATAGCCTGAACAATTTTCAGAAAGATTAGGAATAAATTCAAATGAGAAACCTGTAAAATTCTTTCCATCATAACCTAGCTTAAAATCAAACTTACCTACACTAGCTATTGTTGCTTCAACAGTTTCCTTATCCATTAATGTTAACTGTTGAATTATTGAAACAACCTTTTCCATTTTTAAAGTAAAATAGCCATCGCTATAAGTAAAATCATCTCCAGTGAATTTTAATAAAGCTAAAATAGCATCAATATCTAAATCCTTAGGAACATTTAATTGAGAAAGAATTAAACCAACATAATCAATATCTTCATCTGGTGAAATAACTATACTTCCCTTTAATGAATTAAAAAATGTTGTAAGTGCAGCTAAATCAATTTTTGCTGAAGTTACAGTACTTTCTGAATTTAAATTATCATTATAGCCTAAATAAATAACCTTATCCTCTTGCCATAGATATGCTGAATAGCTATCAACAACATTATCTTTTTTATAGCTCTTAACAGTAGCATTAGAATTAGGAATAGATACTTTATCCAATAAAGAACTAATATCAACATCACTACCACTATTTACTGTTTTACTGATAAGATTATTTAAAGTAGCCTTTGATAAACTAAATGTTTTAACATAATTATTAAAATTATTCTTAACCTCATCATCGCTCAACTTAGCCTCTGTACTTGTTGTAGGTGTAACAGTTGTAGTACTAGTTTTAGTAGGAACAACAGTTGTAGTAGTAGTATTAGATGAAGCATTTCCAGAAGTAACTGTATTAGTTTCATTACAGCTTACTAACACAAAAACAAATAAAAACACAAATGTAACTATCGAAAGTATTTTTTTAATTTTCTTCATAATTTTTTCTCCTTTTCTTCGATATATTAAATTATATACCTTAGGTAAGTATAAAATCAATATTTTTGATTAAAAAATAATTAATTTTTTCGACAAAATTTGCTATTTTAATTGAAAACTAAGTGTTGTAAATGGTGTCTTTTTCTTTATATTTAACCAACAAATTCAATTTTTCGGTAGAATTTAGTTGGTCTATTTTGCTTATTTTATGAACTTATTTAATTTTGAGAAAAAAATTAAATATTAATTCTAGTATACAAAAATACCATTAGAGAAAAACAAATCTAATGGTATTTTTAATTCATTTATTATATATTAATTTAATAATAAATTATTCATTTCCAGATACCTGCATACTACCAATATAGCATGAACCAGTACCAACACGTCCATTTACCTCAAAATCATTTGAAATGCATTTAACATTATTTAATACATCAATAATATTACCAGAAACAATAATTAAAGTAATAGGCTTTGTTATCTTACCATTTTCAATCATAAAACCAGATGATTGTAAATTAAAGGCACCTGATACAGGATTAACTCCTGCATGAGTACCCATTAAATCTGTAATAAACACTCCTTCTTTTATATCCTTAATCATTTCATCAAAAGTATTATTTGAAGCTTTAAAGCATAAATTTGTAGGTGCTACATCAATTTCACCACTACTATTCATAAAGCCATTTCCTGTTGTTGTAGTATTAAAAATCTCAGCTGTTTTTAAATTATGTAAATAGCTATTTAATACACCATTAACGACAAGCTTAGTATCACTTGCAGCGACACCCTCATCATCAAATGTAACCTTACGATGAGACTTTTCACATAATGGTTCATCTGTAATAGTAATATTTTCATTAAATACCTTTTGTCCTAATTTACCATCTAATAAAGAAAGCTTCTTATTAACCGCATCTGCTGAAAACATTGATAAAAAGCATGATACTAAACTTGAGAATTGCTTATTCTCAAATACAACAGGATATGTATTAGATTTAATAGATTTAGCATTAATAGAATCTACTGTTCTTTTAACTGCAAAATTAAAATATTCCTCTTTATTTAAATCACTTAAATTATCTAAGAATGTATAATAACAATTATTCTTAACATCATTATCCTTCTTTACTACCGCATCAGCATATACTAAGGCAGTTTTACTTTTTCTAGAAACATTTAATCCCTTAGTATTCTTAATAGATACTACCTTTTCAGTAACCTCTAAAGCTACACTAGTAGTATCAACATATTTACAATTATCCTTAAAATACTTCTCTAAATCCTGGCATAACTTAATTTTATCAACCTGTGAATAATCATCATAATCATGCTTAGTATCTACTAATTCAGGATATTCCTTAGAACCCTCATAAATGAAATAAGGCTCATTAGATTCAATAACGCTTGTTTGAGACTTTATTCTATTAATAATATTACTACTCTCACTATCATCATCAAATTCAGTATAAATAGTAGCGATATGATTATTATAAACGCCTCTAACATATATCTCATTTTTTGAGCATACTAAATTATCATCAACACTTCCATTAAATGTTGAAACAGATGATTCATTAGATGTAACCTGATAAACCTCTACATCTAAAATACCTGCCTTAAGGCATTCTTCTTTTAATTTATTAAAATCCATTATTTCTTACCTCCAGCTCCACCAACAGTCATATTTAAAATACGAATTGTAGGCTCTCCAACATTAGCAGGAATAGAACCTGATTTAGAACCACAAACTCCATGACCAAAGCTTTGATTATCAGCAATCATATCAATATTAAGTAATGCATTAGAACCATTACCAATTAATGTAGCACCTCTAACAGGTGTAGTAATCTTACCATTCTCAATCATATAGCCCTCATTAACAGCGAAATTAAATTCTCCAGTTACTGGGTTAACAGAACCTCCACCCATTGATTTAGCAAATAATCCATACTTAGTATTTTTAATAATATCATCAAATGTAGAATTACCATTAGCTATAAATGTATTAGTCATACGAGAAGTAGGACTATATCTATAGGATTCTCTTCTACTAGAACCAGTTGATCCCATCTTCATAATTCTATCATTTCTATCATCAATCATGTAGCTATTTAATATACCATTCTTAATTAATAAATTACATTTAGTTTCATTACCCTCATCATCACAATTAGATGAACCCCATTCATTATGAATAGTACCATCATCAACTGCATTGACTATACTGCTGGCAATAGCTTCACCCTTTTTACCTGTAAAAACAGAAAGTCCTTTAGCTACACTTGTAGCCTCAAGTGAATGTCCACAAGCTTCATGGAATAATACTCCACCAAAGCCATTATGAATAACTACAGGATATACACCACCAACCATCTCAGGTGCATATAGCATTGTAATACAAGCCTTACATACTCTTTCAGCAAATCCCACTAAATCCTTATTTTTATAAGAATCAATATCAAAATTACCACCTATTGTTTCTCCATTAGATTGGCTTTTATCTCCATCACGAGAAACTACATTTAATCTAATTCTTTGAGGATTTCTTAAATCATAAACAAATTTACCTTTAGTATTTGCTATAATAACCCTTTGAGTAGTATCAGTCATTGAAACTATTCTTTGAACTATTCTTTTATCATAATTTTTAACAACATCATCAACTATTCTTAAATAGCTAATCTTTTCCTCTAAAGGAACAGAATCACTAGGACGATTAACAACTATAATACCTCTTTTAGTTGCATCCTCCTCTATAAGCTCAAAATCAATTCCAAGTGGCTTAGAATTATAAGCCTTATTTAGTCTTCTAGCTAAATTAAGTAATCCTTCTTTACTACAATCAGAGGTATAACCATATACCTCCTCATTATCTAAAAGAATTCTAATCCCACAACCATAAATATGTGAGGAGCTAACATTATTAACATGTCCACTTATCATTTCCACATTGCCCTTAGTTGTATCCTCATAAAATAATTCAGCAAAATCAGCGCCAGTTAATAAACATTCATCTAGTACTACTTTGGCTACATCTTTATTCAACATAATAACAAAACCTCCTAATATTGTTTTAATAATATACCATATATCAAAATTTTGCAAGAAAAAAGAGAGTCTTAAACTCTCCTCATCCATGTTTTAGGATAAAACATAACTAATATAGGGAAAAGCTCTAATCTTCCCGCAATCATTTCTAATGATAAAACCATCTTAGAAAATGGTGAAAAATCAGAAAATCCACCTGAAGGACCAACAAGTCCTAAGCCAGGTCCAATATTACTAATACAAGCAAGAGATGCAGTAAAAGATGTTAAAGGATCTAAAGAAGGCATATTAGGATTATATATTGAAATTAATAATGCACAAATTACTAAAACAATGAAAAAAACCACAAAAAAAGCAACTGTAGAATCAATAACAGGCTTATCAATAACCTTACCATCCATTCTAATAACCTCTACCTTTCTAGGGCTAATTTGATTTCTAATCTTAGCACCAGAATACTTAGTAATAATTAAAACTCTAGACATCTTCATACCGCCAGCTGTAGAACCAGCACAAGAACCAAATACTGAAAGTAAGCAAATAATAATAAGTGATAAAGCTGGCCAAGTCGCATTAGGATCTAAATAATCAACATTCGCAAAGCCTGTAGTTGAAATAATAGAGGCAACAGTAAAGAAGGAATATCTAAATGTTTCTTCAAAATTATTATAAATACTATAGGTATTAAAGCAAATAATAACTACAGAAAGTATAACAATAATAAGATAGAATCTTAATTCCTCATTTTTAAATACTTCCTTAAAATTACCAATTAATATAAAGTAAAACATAGAGAAATTAATACCAAATATTATCATAAATATTGCAATAACATATTGCGTACAAGGTAAATAACAAGCAATACTAGCCCCCGTTGTCGCAAATCCACCTGTACCTGCAGTACCAAAGGTATAAATTAATGCCTCAAAAAAGCCAATCTTCTCATCAGGTAATATTAATAAAACAATCAATTCAATTATACTTAACGCAATATATATTAAATATAATATTCTAGATGTAACCTGCATTTTAGAAACAAGCTTACCAACCTGAGGACCAGGAGATTCCGCACGCAATATATGTACAGATGAACCATCCTTACTTTCAGGAATAATTGCAAGAATGAATACTAAAACACCCATTCCACCAATCCAGTGTGAAAAGCTTCTCCAAAATAGCATACTATGGCTCAATGATTCAATTTGAGCCCCAGTCAAAGCCGAAGCTCCTGTAGTTGTAAAACCTGATGTAATCTCAAAAAAAGCCGAAAAGAAATCAGGAATCTCTCCACTAACTAAAAAAGGAATACATCCAAATAATGACATTGAAATCCAAGAAATACCAACAATGATAATTCCTTCTCTTATACCTATTTTTGTATTATTTATTTTTCTAATTGAAAGCAGTACTCCTAATAATACTAAGGATACAATAGGAATTAAAAAAGAAACATAATTTCTTATCCCCTCTACATAAATAAAAGAAACAATAAGAGGAAGTATCATTAATACTGCTAGAAGAATAAATATTTTACCTATTATTTTTCTAATAACTCCATAGTTCATAAATATTACTCCAAAATATCATCAAGATCATTTAATAATAAAGCCTTTGTAACAACAATAAGAGTATCATTAGGATAAATAACAGTATTACCATTAGGAGTAATCTGTTCTCCATCTCTAATAATAACCGCAATTAAAACATCTCTTTTAATTTTTAAATCCTTTAAAGGTATATTAATAACCTTACTAGTTGAAGAGACGCAAAATTCTAATGCCTCAAGCTTATTATTAACAAGTTTATAAAGCTTCTTAACATTATTACCTCTATCATTTGCCTCAGATCTAATATAGCTTACAATCTGAGATGCTACAATCTCCTGACAAGAAAAAACACTAGCTATACTTAAAGAATCTAAAAGCTCACCAAAAGAAATTTTATTAACTTTTGTTACAACCTTTTTAACATTATGCTTATTTGCAAACATAGAAATAATAATATTTTGTTCATCACTACCAGTTAAACAAATTACCGCGTCACTTTGATCAAGTCCCTCCTCATATAAAAGTGTTTGGCTTGTACCATCACCACAAATAACAGAAACCCCTGGTAATATTTGACATAGTTCATCACATTTGTTCATATCTTTTTCAACAATCTTAACATGATACTTACTCTTAACTAATTCTAAAGCTAAATAATAAGAAATACGACCTCCACCAATAATCATAACCTCTTTCATCTTACCTGATGAAAAACCAAGCTTATTAATAAAGCTCTTTGTATTAACTCTTCTAGAACAAATATGAATCTTATCATTAGGCTCAATAACAAAATTACCCTTAGGAATAATAACCTCTTCTCCACGAGTAACTGCACATAACAAAATATTAACCTTAAAGCTCCTATTAATCTCAGCTAATGATTTATTAACTAACACACTATCCTTAGAAACAAAAAGTTCAATAAGCTCAACAGTCTCTTGAGCGAATGTTTCAATCTTTAATGCTTCAGGGAAATTAATAATTCTTGAAATTTCCTTTGCTGCCTCTAACTCTGGATTAATAGCCATAGTAATATCTAAAGTACTCTTCAAAAGATCTAATTGCTTAGAATATTCAACATCTCTAACTCTCGCAATAGTCTTCTTAGCTCCCATTTTCTTCGCAAACGCACAAGCAAGCATATTAGTCTCATCACTACTTGTAACTGCGATAAATAAATCAGCTCTATCAACACCCGCAGCCTGTAAAATATCACACCTAACACCACTTCCAGTTATACCCATAACATCATAGCCATTAATAATCTTCTCAATAACACTAGATTTATTATCAATAACTACAACCTCATGCTCCTCATCTGAAACATGATGAACAATAGATGTACCAATCTTACCTGCACCAACAATTATAATTTTCATTTAATCACCACTTAAAAAATAATCACTCGTATTTTATCACAAAATATCTCCACTGACAAAATAAATTACAAATATTCTATTATGTATTATATTAATGCTTATTCATTAATTATCATATAACATACAAAAAAAATTAAAAAGCATGACTCCAACAATTTAAAAATCATGCCAAATCTAATTACCTTTAGCTATTTAATTAGTTTCAAACTACTTACTAAAGCTTTTATAATTTATTCCTTAACTAAATAATAATGCTTATCAGCCTTAATAACATTTACTTCTTTAACATTCTCATCTAATGTATACTTAGAAGCCTTTTTTTCATATTCAAAGCCATCTAATACTACCTTAACTGTAGTAGGCTCAATAGAATCAACATAATAAGCCTTATCCTTAAAAATCATAATCGAATTCTTCTTAAGCTCTTGTGTACCATACGCAATAAAGCTATTACCATCTAAATAGCCATATACAGTATCAGGTAATAATGAATTATCATAAATATCAGCATCACTATTATCGCTCTTGAATTTATTTTCAATCTTCATTTCAAGTACACTATTACTTACTGATTCCTTTGTTTTCTTAAAAAACTTAGAAAATGAATTTTCTTTTTTCTCCTCAGCTTTTACTTCTTCTTTTTCTTCACTCATTTTATCAGCTCCTTTTACATAATTATACACCATTTATTAATCAAAATAAATATAATGCACTTACATAAATTTTATAATATTATAAATATTAAAATTATAAAGCAGTGTACCTTAATGCACTACAATACTAACTATTTTAAAATTACGTTAAGCCACTTAGTAGACCTATTTTCTCTAACATCTAAAGTTATCATATCACTAATAATACTTAATCCTGTGCCATCTAAAATTAATATAAGCCTCTCCTTAGTCATATCAGTAAAAAATCTACCATCTCTTTCTCCCTCATATTCACCAAACTTAAAAGAACAATACATAACTCCATTACTCTTTAAAGCATTTTTGCAATTTAAAAAAGCCTCTTTTAAATCACAAGCTTTAATATGTAATAATGAAGCAGAAGCCCATATAGCGTCAAATTCACAATCAAATTTCATATCTAATACGCTAGTATTATAAATATTATCTAATCCTAATTTTTTAGCGTTATTACACATTTCAATAGAAGGATCAATACCATATACTAAAAAGCCTTTATTTCTAAAATAAAGAATATCTCTTCCACTACCAAAGCCAATATCTAAAATACTTTTAGCATTTACTAAATATGGTTCAAAAAAGCTATATAAACTAGACATATCACAATTAAAGGTATCATTAATAAAATCTAAGGCATTTTCATCATAATAGCTTTTCATATTAAATCCTACATTCATAATAAAATTTATCTAGATAATCATTATTAAGAGCTTCCTCAATATCAAGCTTAAAAGAATCACTAACAATATCCTTTATTTTATTATTCCTTTCCTTTAATTTTCTAATATCCTCTTCACTAGGAATAGAATTACTCTTTATAGAATTATTAGATTTAGAAGTTAGAACTAAATTCCAAATGTCATCAGAATACATAAAGCTCCATGGAATAACATGATCTACAGATATATCCTCAATAGCTAACTCTTGGCCTGTATAAAAATCAATAGCCTTTCCGTTATATTCCTTTAATAATTCATTTTTATATTTACTTAAATTATTTCTTCTAATTTTATTATTAGAAATACCTGAAACTTTTGATGCAATCTTAGGCTGATAATTGAATTTTTCTAATAGCTGAGTCCATTTATAATTTAAAAGCTTAGTTAAAACAATACCATAATCCTCTTTAATCAATAAAGCTGCATCATAACTAAAAATAACTCTATTATTAGCCTTATCATATTTATAAATATCTAAAGCTTTAGTAGGTATATTCATAAATCTCCATGAAACATTCTCATGTAGAGTTTTAGATACATGCTTCAAAATTATATCAAATAGCTTACTATTATTTTTTCTAACCTCATCCTCATCATACCATACCGGAATCACACTTTCCTTATTTTTCTTCCATTCCTCAATAAGCATATTAACATCCTTACATATTACAGGCTCCTTATCCTTATAAGGAGATTGTTTAAGCTTAAAAAAGAATAATTGATTCCAATAATACTTAATCATACGCTTAGCTATTTCATCAAAACCAATATAGACCTCCCCATTATCCTCATAACAACCATCTAAACATATACATTCAATTAACGCTCTACCCCAAGCTAGCTTATAGGTATTATCATTATTCATTTGTTCAATTATTGTTAACCAATAATCTATATATTTAGGAATCATATGCTACCTCCAGTAAATATATAAAAAGCTATAAATAGACATTATTTTATATAAATTTCAAATTCAATCTAATCTTACTGATAAATTATATCATATTTTTAGCAATTAAAATATATTTTAAAAGGGACAATCTAAATTGTCCCTAAATTACTAAATATTTTCAGAAATAATACATATTTCTTCCTTATCATGCATTATCCTAACCATATCAGTATAAGCAAATACTCCATCATCAATTACTAGATCCTTATCATTAACCTTAAAAAATGACATATTTTCCCCACCTACTTTAACATTTCATTGTATAACTAAAATATTCTATTTATTCAATTATATCATTCAATTTGTGTTTCCCCATTTTTTATTCATGCTAAAAAAACTAAAAATATGTCATCCTAAATGGCACCTTCATAATAGTAAATAAATCCCTAGTTCTTTGGAGTCTTTTTCTCATATATTTAAACAATAAATCTAACTTTTTCGGTAAGCTCTTTTCTTTTTTGAACGTCAAAAAATCTCGATATAATGTAGCTATTTTTTCATCATAATTATTATTAAATTCTTCATTTTTTTACCAACTTGATTCAAAATAAAATTGTCATCCTTTAATAATTCATCTTTATTTTTTTAAAACATAACAAAAAATTTATTAATTTTTATGAGTTTTTACCTATATTTATAGTAACATTTTCATCTGTATTTTTTAAATATAATATAATGATTTTTCCCGAGTTTTGCAGTTGTTGTGCTAAGAAAACATTCCATAGTATTGGAATGATATATTTTATTTGAATTTTATATTT
>CAKQBG010000053.1 GCA_934216145.1 uncultured Anaeroplasma sp. | reverse complement strand
TCTTTCCAGATTTTAAACTGGTTTGAAACCCCATTTTTGTTTATCGAGGACTGATTATTTCTTCACAGCCCCTTTTTCTAAAAAAGATACAAGCAGTTGCTTGTATCTGACATCCGTATTTATTTCTAATTCTCGTTAATGAGTCTTTTATATATTGTGAAGATATTTTATATTGATCAAACAAAATATCAAATCCTTTATCATCATTACATACAAAATTCCAATAGTCTTTACCAATTAATAATTCATCTTTAGAAAAGAATTTTTCTACTTTAGCTTGATGCCATAAATTATTTTCTTCAAATTTGTTATAAGCAGTTGCAAAGTATATCAATATTTTCATATTGACAAATGCAGAAAGCTTATATGAAATAATTGAACCATCATACATATCAAGCATTAGAATGAATATATTAGATTTATTTAGAATAATAAGTTACAGTTCAGTCGAAATTGACAAATAAATAAAAATCCAATGGAAAAACATATGCCTATATTAGTGGTATATCAATTTCATTGGATTTTTTTATTATACTACTGGTCCATTATTTAAATTTTTTCTAATTGAATCAATAATTGATAATTCTCTTTTCTTTAATACCAAAATATATCTTTTGGCATTACAATAAGCTTCTGCCACATCTAAAGATCTAAATTTTCCTATATTTTATTTTATTTTTATTCCTCTTTGTGCTACTAAAGCATTATTGTTTGTAAATGGGATTTTGAAATCATTCATAAAGAATATTATTTCTTCTTTATCTTTACATATTATTCTATTTAATAATTTTATTTCATCAGCATATATGATGAATAATCTATTTGATATAATTTTGAATAATTTGAAAACATTTGAAGCACCTTCATTTCAGTACTTCCTGTTTTGTTTTTTTTATATGCAAGCTAAACTTCCTAGTTGTTTAAGTTTCAGTGGCATAATATTAACTTATCCTATCTAAAATAACTCAATAATTAGCTTTTATTACCTCTGTTTTATTATATATTAATGTTTATTATAAAATAAGCTATCTATTATCAAAATCATCATGATTTTTATCATTACATTTTAAAATAGATAGTTTTAAATTATTTAAAGATAAATCACTAGCATTTTCTATAATTCCGAATTCATGACCTTTAAAATTAAGATTATCTATTTTTATTTTTCTAATTTTGACATCATCAAAGCCCACAATAGTAAAGCATCTACTAAAGCCATCATACTCTTTTGAAATTGTTGAAACAATATTATTAAAATATAAAGCATCAATAATTGTATTTGAAAAAGAATCATTATATTTATCTAATAAGGACATTAAGGATGGACTTATTCTTATTTTAGAATTAGAAGGAATTTCACATCGTGAATAGCTTGGATTCCATTTAGAATAAATATGAATAGGATATTTAACATCTAGCATCTTAATATCATTTACATAAATGTTTTTAATATAACCCTTTCTATCCTTAGTAGTTTTAATTCTAAAGCCACATTCACTACTATTAAATTCAATATCATGAATATGAATATTTTCTATTCCACCAGAAACCTCACTTCCTATTGTAATACCAAAGCCCTGATTAATTTTACAATTTCTAATAATGATATTTTCAGAAGGAATTCCTCTTTTTATTCCATCACTATCTCTACCAGATTTAATACAAATACTATCATCGTTACAATAAGTAATACAATTTTCTACTAATACATTGCTAGATGAATCAATATCAATACCATCTGTAGATGGACCTATTAAAGATTTAGAAGCTATTGTTACATTGTTAATAATAACATTATTAGAATAAAGAATATGTAAATTCCAAAATCCTGAATCCTTTGAGGTAAGACCATTAATTATAATATTATTAGAATTAGAAACTAAAATATTTCTTACTCTTTTACATTCATAATCACATGCCCAACGTAAATTATTCTCATCATATATTTTTCTCATTCCACCATGCATGTCATTTCCCCAATATTTATGATACCAATATTCACCACTACCATTAATAATACCTTTTCCATAAATATGAACATTAGTTGAATCAATTATATTTAATATTGCAGGATACCATGGCATATCAATTCCTGCTACTCTAGTTTTAATTAAAGGATATAAATCCTCATTAGTTGTCCCCTTAATTATAGAACCATTAGCAAAATATACCTTTAAATTAGATTTCAAATATAATGCTGATACTAAATAAACACCATTTTCAATCACTAGCATATCTTTTTTTGATGATGCATAATCAATTATTCTTTGAAGCTTTTCTGTAACATCAGTTTCGCCTGATTTATCAATACTAAAATCATTTGTTGAAATCATATTAATCCTCCATTTAAAAAGGGATGTACTTCTAAATACATCCCTCAATTTTAATTATCATCCAAAACAGCAATTTCTTTTAGGTTAATTTCTTTACCATGAACTAAATGAGTATTCATACTTTTACAATATGGGCATACCTTTGCAAATTCAACTGTTGAATAGGTTTTACCACATGATTCACAAAGAGTTATAGCTTTAATTGGCTCTATAACAAGCTCACAATTATTTAAAACCTCTGATTTTTTAGCATTCCATTTCCAACAATCCTGTAAATCAGCATGAACAATTAATGATACCTCACCAACCTGTAATACTACTCTTTTAACATGCTTAACATTATTTTCCTTCGCAATATTCTCAACCATTTTAGCAACGTGGAATACTACACTTAACTCATGCATTTTGTTGTTCCTTTAATTGTTTTTTATATTCTTTATTTAATTTTATTGCTGCCTTCTCCTCAGGAGTCTTTGGACTAAAGGCAATCTTTAAGCCACGCTTTAAAGCATAAGGTAAGATCTTCTTAAACTTATCCTCAGCAGTAACCATTGTAGAAGCATTTGGATGATCTCTAACTAAATGAATGGCATCAAACATACACTTAGTTGTACAAACACCACATCCAATACACTTATTAGGGTCTACAACTGTAACAC
This sequence comes from uncultured Anaeroplasma sp., assembly GCA_934216145.1. Lineage (GTDB taxonomy): Bacteria > Bacillota_I > Bacilli_A > Acholeplasmatales > Anaeroplasmataceae > Anaeroplasma. The sequence continues at coordinate 10,051 of CAKQBG010000053.1, read as the reverse complement.
CACATCCTAAGCATCTCTTTGCTTCTAAAATTGCTTCATCCTTAGATAAAGTAATTCTTGCATCCTCTAAAGACATTGTATGATCAATCTTCTCATTATATTTAACTGAAATTCTCTTTGAATTATCATAAGACTCAACACTAATATCATCCTTATTTAATTCCTTGAAATCACGACGATTTCTACCAATTGTCATACTTGCATGTGGATGAACATAACGATGTAATGATTCAGCAGCACACTTACCAGCTTCAATTGCGTCAATCGCGAATTTAGGTCCTGTATAAACATCTCCACCAACGAAAATATCTGGTTCAGCTGTTTGATATGTTAATGGGTCGCATACAGGATAATTTCCATGCCAGTATTCAACCTTAGTACCCTTTAATAGATCTCCCCACTTAATTGCTTGACCAACAGCGTAGATAATTCTATTAGCCTTAACAGTCATAGTTTCATTCTCATCATATAATGGAGAGAATTTCTTTGTTTCTGGATCAATTGTACGAAGACATTTCTTAAATACAATCTCCTTAACATTACCATTTTCATCAGCAATAATTTCCTTTGGTCCCCAAGAATTATTAATAGAAATATTTTCTTCTAATACTTCATCAATTCCTTCTTGAGAAGCAGGCATTGTTTCTCTAGACTCTAATACATACATAGAAACAGATTTAGCATTTAAACGATGAGCATATCTAGCACAGTCAATTGCGACATTACCTCCACCGATAATAACAACATCACCATTAATATCTTCTTCTTGATTTGTAGTACATCTATGTAGGAATTCAACTGCGATTTCACAGCCCTTAGAATCCTCACCAGCTACACCAGGCTTCTTACCACCCTGACATCCAATTGCGACATAGAATGCCTTATAGCCTTGTTTACGTAATTCATCAATAGTGATATCCTTACCTACCTCTACACCAGTTTTGAATTCAACACCAAGCTCGCGAATAACATCGATTTCAGCCTCGATAACATCCTTTTCAAGCTTAAATGATGGAATACCATAAGTTAACATACCACCAAGCTTATTATTCTTTTCAAATACTGTTGGTAAATAACCCTTAGTAGCTAAATAATAAGCACAAGATAAACCAGCAGGACCACCACCAATGATCGCAATCTTTTGATCAAAATGCTCTAATCTATTAGATGGAATAACAACAGGTGGAATATAACGAGTTTCCTTCTTTAAATCTAATTCAGCAACAAGCTTCTTAATTTCATCAATTGAAACAGCCTCATCAATAGTAGCTCTTGTACAAGCAGCCTCACATCTCTTATTACAAATACGACCACAAATAGCTGGGAATGGATTATCCTTCTTAATTAATGCTAAGGCATCCGCAAATCTTCCATCCTTAACCATTTTAATATATCCTTGTACAGCTATATGAGCAGGACATGCAGCCTTACATGGTGCTGTACCAGTTTCATGACAATTAATTCTATTATTATCTCTATAATTTATATCCCATTGAGCAGGAGTCCAGCTAATTCTATCTGGTAATACATGACGTGGATACTTAACTAAAGAACCATCCTTCTTATGAAGCTTTTGACCAAGCTTAACTGCACCTGCAGGACAAAATTCAACACACTTACCACAGGCAACACAATTATCAGGATTAACTTGAGCTGTATAAGCACTTCTTGACATATTAGGAGTATTAAATAATTGAGATGTACGTAATGCATTACAAATATTTACATTACAGTTACAAATACCAAAAATCTTATTCTCACCATCAATATTAGTAATTTGATGAACAAATCCATTATCCTCAGCTACCTTTAAAATACGCATAGCTTCTTCATATGTAATATCATGACCCTTACCAGTTTCTCTACAATAATCAGCGAAATCACCAACACCGATACACCAATTAAACTCATCATCCGCACAGCCCTCATCAATAGTTCTACGGCAAACACGACATGAACATTGACCAACACCAATATGTCCCTCATATTTCTTTAACCAATATGATAAATGCTCAATATCCATAGATGTAGATTCAGCCTCAATAGCCTTCTCAACTGGAATAACATGCATACCAATTCCAGAACCACCCTCAGGTACTAGCTGAGTAATTCCAGCAAGAGGAATATAAGTCATTCTTTCGAAGAATGAGCCTAAAGCAGGATGCTCTTCAATTCTTTTATTATGAAGATCCTTTCCTTCCTCCATATTTAATAGCTCTGCACTACCAGGTACAAACATAGGTAATAAATATCTTCTTTCAGATTGAGGAGCTGTTCTACCATTATGATCATAATGATAACCATAATCATATTCTAATAAACCAATATAACTCATTTCATCTAAAAGCTTTTGGAAATCACTCTCTTTTTCTTTAGTGATATTATTCATCTTACATAATTCACTAAAAGTATAATGATGTCTAAGCTTCATAGTTAATGCTACATCAGCCATTTCATCAGTAACAATTTCAGCAAGTCCCCAATATTCTGGATCACTAGCCTTTAAGCCTCCAATCTTATGGGCTACAACATCAGTAATTTTTTTTCCTAATTCTAAAATTTTTTCGCTTGGCTCTTTATCGCTCATATGAACTGGAGTTATAGCCTTGCTCATTTCAACTTCTATCTTTGCCATAGAGTCCCCCTTTTTATTCCTTCCATATTTTTATTTCATTTAAAAGCCAATTAGCTAAGTCCTTAATCCCCGTATTGTTCTTAGCTGAAATATGAAATATTTGACTTTTATCATTAAGATCCTTAATATACCTATTAACATAATCTAAATTAAAATCAAAACACATTAAGGTATCAATTTTATTAATAGCTACTGCATCGCAAACACTAAACATTAATGGATACTTAAGTGGCTTATCATCACCCTCAGGAACAGATAAAATTCCTAAATTTCTTACCGATCCAGTATCAAATTCAGCAGGACATACTAAATTACCAACATTCTCAAGAATAACCAAATCTAGATTATCTAAATCTAAATTATCTAAACCCTGTCTTGTCATTTTACTATCTAAATGACACATGCCCCCAGTATGTAGCTGAATAGCTGTAACTCCACAGCTTTCCATAATCTTAATCGCATCCACATCAGAATCAATATCAGCTTCCATTACTGCAATATTGATACTAGACTTCAATTCCTCAATTAGTCTAATAATTGTTGTGGTCTTTCCGCTACCAGGAGATGCCATAACATTTAAAAGAAAAACGCCTTTATTCTTAAGATATTCTCTTAAATCGTCAGCATTCATTTCATTCTCTTTAAATATTCCTTGCTTGATTTCAATTATCTTAACCTCATCCACAAGAAAACCTCCATTTTTTATATCGCTATCAACATATTAATACTACCATAAAATAAATTTTTTTTAAAGCAATTTCATTTTTTTATTACAAATTTCCCTATTGAATTATTTAAATATTAAAATTAATAGTATTATCTTAGTCAATATCTATATTATAAATAAAAATAATTCATTCATACTTTTATCAAAGTAATTATTAATGAAATACTAATAATAGCTATCTAATGTAAAGCTCTAGTTATTATATATTTATTTTTTGTGTTACTTTTTCCTTTTATTTATTTGAATAAAAGATTAATATAGCAAATATAAGAGGTGCATATAATGGAATATTCAATAGAAAATAGTAAAGAAATAGAATACTATCAAAGAAAAAAAGAAAAGCTAGAGAAAAAAATAGCTAATCTAAGAAAAAATAAGCTATATAGCTATTACCTTGAAAAATATAATAACGAATTAAAGTTAATAAATAAAACAATTGAATATTTTCAAACACTACCTAAAAAGGAAGCTAAAGTAAAAAAAGCTTTAGCCAAAGAAAAAAAGAAAAGATACCAAATTCTAAACGGAAACATTACTCAAGCTATAATAATGGTATGCTTCCCTCTAGCAGTTTATGGCTTCTTTAATAGCTTCTATTCCCTAATAGACTCAATGATGTCATCATTAATTAAAGATGCCGCAACAGGAAGTGGAGCTGTTAACATCTCTAACGTTGCTGTTATAAGCCAACTAAAATCGATGATATCAGCCTTTGGAGCAGGAATCGCTGGTGGAGGTGGAGTATTAGTTTCTAGATTTTATGGTTCTGGAAAATTAAATAAAGCTAGAAAAGCTGCCTCTAATATGGTATTTATTAGTGTAATATTGTCATTAGTATTACTACTAGTATTAGCTCCTTCGGCAAGCCTAATATTACAAATAGCTCAGGTACCTACAATTAATAGTGATGTAATATTATATTTTGAATTTATCCTAATAGAACTTATTTTAGTGGCAATAAATAATATCTTTATATGTCTTGAAAAAATAAAAGGTAATAGTAAAAAAATACTAATACTAAATATACTAGCATTAATGATTAAGCTATTAATGAATACAATATTTATTTTTGGATTCCATGTTAATAAAATAATATTCCTAGAGATCGCAACAATAATAGGCCAAGCATTTATATTTATTTATGGAATATTTGTTCTATTTGGAAATAAAAATTTATTAAAAATCTCAATTAAGGAAATGAAACCTGAACGTGATTTAATAATAAAAATATTAAAGCTATCAATCCCAATCTTCCTAGGAAAATTCGTAATGAGCCTAGGAAAAGCTATAGTAAACGCGCTATGCGGCTTATATTATGCTGAAGCTACAGAAGGCTTAATTACAGGAGCATTAGGTATATCTAATAATTTATCCGGTCTTGTAACCTCAACAACAAACGTCTTTGAAGAAGGCGAAAGTACTATAGTATCTCAAAATATAGGTAATAAAAACCTTAAAAGAACAATTAAAGCCTTTATTAGAACCCTTATTATAGTAGCAATAATATCATTAATAGGCTTTATATTAGTAAGATATGTCTTCTTAGATTCTCTTACATCCCTATTCAATAGAGATGGTTCTGAAAAAATGAGCCAATATGTAAAAGAAATATTTGTTTATGATTGTATTTCAATCCCATCCTTAGGACTAACAAGTGCGCTTTTAGGTCTATTATATGGATATGGAAAAACCTTCCTATCAAGTATATTAAACTTTTCAAGAATTGGAATTAGAATAATATCCTTAGTTGTTTGTCAAAGTATTGGTTTAAACTACCAAGCTGCCGGAATCTCAATGGGAATATCTAATATTCTAATTGGTGTTTTAGCATTAATATTCCTAATAATCTTCCTTGTCTCTTTATATAAAAAGGGATATAGGGATATGAAGGTATCAGATAAAGAGCCAGTAGATTTAGGCCTTCAATTTGAATAAAAGCTTTAAAGTATAGCTTCTAATATTCATTATAATATTTATATTTAGCCTCTTTTGAGGCTTTTTTTATTTCCTATATTATTCAATCTAATAACTTTATATAATCTTAATTCAAATAATTATTTCATAAAAAAATAGGTAGAAAAAATCTACCTACCTTATTAATCCTTATTAGCCTTCATAACCTCAGTATAAGCCATAATTAATGGACCTACACCCTTTGCGTCATTCTCAACAATTGGTTCTGAAATATAATATTCATAGCTACCATCTCTACGACGATTATTATCAGGACCTAATCCTGCAACTAAGCAAATACCACCTAAATTAAGATCTCCGTCCTCTTTTACAGATAGATACTTATTACAAATACCATTAAAGATATCTAAACCAATTTGTTTATATCTTTCAGGTAATGCATTTAATCTAACACCCTTTAGTATAGCATAAGCTATCATTGAAGAACCAGATGTTTCAAGATAATTACCATCTCTATTAGGGAAATTAGGAACCTGCCAAAACATCTTAGAATCCTTATCCTGATATAATAAGATACCATCAATAGTTTCCTTTAATAATGTCATAATAGTATGATATTCATCATACATTTGCTCATCCATATAACCTAAAACATCTACTAATCCAACAGTAAACCAACCAATACTTCTTAACCAAAAATTCTTTGATAAGCCTGTTTTCTTATCAGCCCAAAACATTTCTCTTGAACTATCATATCCATGATAATAAAGCTTTGCATTAGTATCAAACATAATATTTCTAACATTAGTAAATTGCTTAATAATATCCTGATAATCCTTTTTATTTCTAATAGTTTGATATCTAGTATAGAATGGCTGCATCATATATAAACCATCTAACCAAACCTGATTTGGATATATTTTCTTATGCCAGAAATTACCTTCTTTTGTTCTTGGATGACTCTTAATTTGTGAATATGTAAGCTCAATAGCCTTACTATACTTCTCATCATGAGTTAAATCATATAAATCAAAAAGAATTCTTGATTCACAAACGTCATCAGTTGAATACTTAGTTGGCTCATAGCCTCTAATAGTACCATCTTCAAAAACATAATAATCCACAAATCTCTTAACGAAATCTATATACTTCTCATTATTAGTAGTCTTATACATTTCAATTAATGAGCTCATCATACAGCCATCAATATAATTCCAAGCAGGGTTCTTTCCTTGTCTAATTGCTTCAATATTCCAAAGAGGCATGTCTGGTTTAGAAGTCATTAGCTTGTCAATATATTTATTAATAATTTCATACATAGTAAAATCCTCCAAGTAACTATTTCTATTATACAAAAAATGACTATATTTTACAATTAAAATATAAAGTTTTTTATTACTAGCTCATTCTTATGTAAATAAATTAAATAAAAAAAACTAACTCAAATAATTAATATAGGCTATGCTTTTTCACATAGCCTATATTAATTATATAAAAGTATTATAGTTAAATATTATATTGAATAAACTAAAAAGCTTGAATCCTTAAAACCAATATTAGTATATATATCCTCATCAAAAAATACCTTATTTTCTGTTTTAATAAAATTTAATCCTAAAAATAAATTCTCAACATCAATATTATCAGCTATACAAATTAGCTTATTAATATTAAGTTCCTTAGCTTTTAATACTAATATATTAATCATTTCATGTAAAAAGCTATCCTTAATACTTTTTCTAAAAACAAAATATCTAATTAAACCAACCTTATCATATAGTTCAATTGATATATTACCAATAATATTAGAATCATTCCATATAACTACAGAATTCTTTATAATATTATCATTTACATCCTTTATAGAGGGAATTCCCTTTAAAAAATCCTTTAAAATACTAATTTCTTCACTTCTAATAATAGAAATGTTCATTATGACTTAATATCTCCTTTATTAAACAATTCATAGAAAAAACTCTTGTATTTGATTTCCTCCTCACTAGAAATACCCAAGAAATTAGGATAAATAGTACCCCACCAATTGCTACCCTTTCCTTCACCTATTACTACATATAATGTATATGTTTTTTCATCTTTGATTGCATTATCATTATATGTTTTATTATATAAGGTATGATATTCAAAATCTATCTTACAATTATATTCTACTAATAAATCCTCTAATATATATAAATTATCATTTATATTATTTATGCATTCCTTATAATTATCTCTATCAATAGATGATAAATATCCAATAACAATTTTCTTTACCTCTTCTTTAACCTCTTTATCTTCTACACTATTACTATTAGGAATAACTCTAACTCTAATTTCATCATTATTATTTATATTCATAAATATACTAACAAAAAATAATATTCCAATTAAAATAATAATTAGCTTCTTCATAAAAATAACCCCCAAGGGTAGTATAACCACATGGGGGCTTTTTATTCATTAAGCTAATACTTTATTAATATCCTCTAAGGATATTTCTCCTTCTCTTAAAACCTTTATTTCATCAATAGCCATAATAACAGTAGATGATAAATTACTAGATTTCTCATTAGATGGATAAATATAATCAACAACATCACTATATTTATCAACAATCTCCTCATATTCATTAATAGGAGTATATCCACTCTCATTAACAGAGGTTGTAAGCATAGGACCATTTTCATGTAATATATCCAATGCTATTTTACTATTAGGTATTCTAACACCAATAGTTTTATATCCGATAGTATTATATACCTCATCCTTAGCCTTTAATATTAAGGTTAAAGGACCTGGTAAAAATTTATTAATAAGCTTAATAGCCTTATCATCTAAGTAAGCAATAGATTGAATTTGAGCTAAATCATAGCATAAGCAAGCTAAAGGCTTGTCTAATGGTCTATTCTTTATTTCATAAATCTTTTTTATACCTAAAGTATCAAATATTTGAGTTCCTATTCCATAAACTGTATCAGTTGGAAAAATAATTACTCTTCCTGCCATTTAAAATCACCTACATATATAAAAGTCATTCTATCCCTTCCCTCTAAATCCTTTAATACCTCTACCTTTGAATTAGGGAAGCATTCATTAGCTAGCTTGATCATTTCTTCTTTTTTATCAAAACCATGCTCAAAGGCTATCATAGCCTTTTTCTTTAAATAAGGCTTCAATCCTTTAAGGATAATACGATAGAACTTCATTCCATCATTACCACCAAATAACGCTAAATTAGGCTCATTATCCTTTACAAGACTCATTACATCCTCTCCTTCAGGAATATAAGGAGGATTAGAAACAAATATATCAAATTTTCTCCCCTTTAAAGGCTCTAGCATATCACCAGTTAAAAATGTAACACCAGCATTAAACTTCTCATTATTCTTTTTAGCAATAGCTAATGCTTCTTTAGATATGTCAGTCGCAACTACATGCATATGCTTTTCTTCTTTAGCAAGAGTAATACCAATACAGCCTGATCCTGTAGCTAGATCACAAACATCAACATCCTTACCATTAAAATGCTCATCATATCTGTATAATATATTTTCAACTAGCTCCTCTGTTTCATATCTAGGAATTAATACATCAGGAGTTACTATAAAATCATATCCATAAAAACAGCTTGTACCAATCAAATATTGAATAGGCTTATTGTCATGTAAATATTGATTCCATAATAAATTATATTCAATTAAATCTGATTCTTTTATTTCATCATTCATTTTCATATATAATGCTTGAGTTTCAAGCTTAAGTACGTGTTCTAACAATAATACAACTGCACTTTCTTCTTTATCATTATCTAATGCTTCTTTTTCTTTTTCTCTAATAAATTCTTGTATTTTCATATAATACTCCTTTAACAACCTAAATTATATTATATTTTCATTTAAAAATATATATAATTTTATGTCAATTTCTTTGTTTCGCAGTCAAATATTAGCATAATCTATATAAATAATAGGTATAAATATTACTTGAATAGGTTTATTATAATCTGACAATATTTTTAAAATGTAATATTTTGTCAAAACAGAAACTGAAATATTTAAATTTTATATATGGTTATTCGTCATAGATCAAGGTTAATTCAATATATTCTATGTTAAAATATAATAATATGATTAGTTATTAGTCAAAACTATTAAGCTATATCATTTATAATCAAAAAATAGTTAAAGCATTCCCTAACAAGAATCTGCTTTAACTATTACAATAAAAGCCAATAATGTGTTATCGTTTAATTAAAAGCATAATTCCAAATAATTTTAGAATCATACCAATCTTAATTATCTTTCATTTAATTTTCCAAAACTTTGGACTATCTTTTTTGAAAAAAAATTTAAATTATCAATAAACATACTAATAAGTTAATTTATTCTTATAAAATTTCTATCGATTACTTTCAAATAATTTTCGTACGTAACTCTATGAATAAATTCAATATTATTCAATAATTTCCTTTATTCCGTTAATAATTAGTCCTGAAATTTTCCTTGTTAAATACCTTCACTTCAATGTGAGAATACTACATATCAAAACTATATGCTTTTTCATCTTCATTTAATTCCTTTAACATTATTTGTCCCTAGTTAATTTAGTAGTAGGTTTAAAATTTAAAGCATTTTCTATAAAGAATTTTGCAAATTCTCTTAATTCAATTATACTAGATAATAATGCTATTATACAAAAGTAAGCGTTAAAAATGGAACGGTATGCCCTTTAGAACACCAGTTATGGTATTTACAGTATTAAATAAAATGAAAAAA
>CAKQBG010000052.1 GCA_934216145.1 uncultured Anaeroplasma sp. | reverse complement strand
GGATATTGCAAAGGCTTAATTTTTCAAAAAAACTAGTTAAATAGAAAAAATAGTGTTTTGACTTTGCGAAAGCCCTAGATTCATTAGGTAATATTAATTATTTACTTGACTCTAATGGAAATATCATTGTAAAATATAAATATGATAGCTATGGCAATCATAAGATATTTGATAATAATGATAATGAAATTTCTGATGAACATAATATTGGATATATTAATCCTATTAGATATAAAGGATATTATTATGATAATGAAACAGGTCTTTATTATTTAAAGGCTAGGTATTATGATCCTAAAGCTTCTAGATTCATTAGTCCTGATTCTATTGAATATCTTGATCCGGAATCAGTAAATGGTTTGAATTTATACTGCTACTGTGCTAATAACCCTATCATGAACATCGATCCTAGTGGACATGCTTTTATTTTGACATTATTATTTAGTATGGTTATTGCTGCCATAATCGGAGGCGCTACAGCTGAATACAGTGCATATCAATCTGGCGAACGTGGATGAGATTTGGGTGCATATATTGCTGGAGGAGCTATATTTGGAGCCGCGGTCGGAGCTACTATTGTATTAGGTGGAGCGGCAGGCCTAGCTGCTACCGGAGCTAGTGTGGCAAGCTTTGGATTATCAACAGGAGCGGCTTTAGGAATATCTGTTGGAGCCTCATCTGTTGCTGGTATGGCAAAATATTCACTTGATTGTGTTGCATCTAATGAGAACAATTGGAATTTTGGTGGCTTTGGAACTGCTGATGCTTTTTACATTAATCATGGTGGTATGAATACATTAAGAGCTGTATTTTGGGGATCAAAAGTATTAATTGGAGAAACTTTGTCAAAAGCGCTTTTTGTAAGTGGATCAGCAGCTTTAGCGAGATGGTTAATTGATTTAATAATACCAGATTTATATTAGAAAGGTTGGTTTCAATGAAAATAAAAAAAGGTATTTTTCATGTTATATTCTTTAATTTCTTGTTCGGGTTGATGAGCATTATCCTCTCAACTATGGTATTTTTCTTAGGATTTGATGTAACCCAAAACAACATTTTAATTTATTTGTTTATAATTATGGGAATTGTATTTTTAGGATTTATTGTATGTTGTCTTTATTCTTTATTTTGCAAAACATATTATGAATTTACAAATGATTCTTTTAAAATAACAAAAAAAGGAAATATCATTAAAGAGATTAAAAATAATAAAATAAAATATTGTGAATATCACAGCTTTGCTACTTTATTATTAGGAGATTCCAAAAGAGGATGTTTAATTATCTATTATTCAGAAGAAGATGTAGAAAAAAATATAGAGATATCTTTTTCAAAAAAACTAATCAAAAAGATGATTATAAAGAAAATTTTTACAAGATAACACAAACTTGCAGGAGTGTAACTGTCTTAATAGATAGTTGCACTCTTTTTCTAATAAAAAAGATACAAGCAAAAGCCTGTATCTAACATTCATATTTATTTCTAATTCTAGTTAATGATTCTTTTATGTATTCTGATGAAGTTTTATATTGGTCGAATACAATATCAAAACCATTTTCATCATTACAAACAAAATTTCAATAGTGTGTATTTCGGCGAAACCACTATCTCGGCGAATGTAGGCCACTTTAGTGAACTTTATTGATATATAAAATTTAACATCTTAAACTGAAATAAATTCAGAGTGAGGGGTAATTATGGCAAGGAGTTTAGAAATGAATGTAAATGGTATCATAGAAGTGGTTCTTTCCAAAGCTAGTTTAAATTTCACGCCATTTAAACCATCTTTGGAAAGAGCCGTTTTATTGTCAAAAAAAAGATGATAAGTATCTACCCGAGAATGGATAGTTATTTACCATCTTTGTTTTTTCAACTTCCAATCTTAGGTAGGTACCTACCTTTCACCCTCACATTGGAAAGAACCATTTTATTTTATATTATAATTTTCGAATAGAAGGATGAGAGGCCATTAAATTTTTAATACCATGTGGAGCCTTAAAGGCAACAGTAATCATATTGCCATTAACACCAACAACCAATCCATCACCAAATACTTTATGATTAATTTTATCTCCAACAATAAAATTAGAATTAGAAGTATTAGATGATACTTCCTTTTTAGTTTCTATCTTAGTAGATGTACTAAGCTTACTCTTAAGAGTAACATCAGCTGCTCTCTTTTTATTTAATAAAAGCTTATGGTAATCATCATAATAATCTTTATTCATTTCTCTTATAAAACGAGATGGCAACATTGCTGCTTGACTACCAAATAAAAATCTAGAATTCGCACTTGTTAAATATAATCTATCCTTTGCACGAGTTATACCTACATAACAAATTCTTCTTTCCTCTTCTTCATCATCTTTAGAAACACAATTATTAGAAGGAAAAATTCCTTCCTCCATTGCGACCATAAATACATTCTTAAATTCTAGTCCCTTAGCTTGATGATAGCTTGTAAGTCTTACAGCATTTTCATCAACAGTATTATCATTTTCACTACGTAAAGCTAAATCAGATAATAATGCCTCAAGTACTTCTTCATTATTATTAGCTTCATCATATGATTCAGTTGCTTCCTTTAATACTGATTTAAATTCTCTAATATTACCTATTCTATCCTCATATGAATCTTCATCTTTTTTTAGTGAGGCCTCATATCCAGTTTCATTAAGTATTTTATCAATTAAAGAGGTTAATTTATCATAATTAATTTGACTACTAGTAACATCAATAAATTTCTTAAATTCTTTTAAATTTGTTGCTGCTATACCATTTCCATCATAATATTCTATTGCTTCAAACAATGAGCAATTATGATTTAATGCTATAAAGGTAAGCTTATTAATAATAGATTCACCTATTTTACGCTTTGGTTCATTAATAATTCTCTTAAATGAGAAATCATCATCCTTATGAAGCATTAGTCTTAAATATGCTATCATATCCTTAATTTCTTTTCTAGCAAAGAATGATAATCCACCATAAATTTTATAAGGAATCTCATATCTAACTAGCGCATCCTCAAAGCTACGAGATATATAGTTAGCACGATACATAATCGCAAAATCACTATATTTATCACCATCTAATAAATGCTTCTTTATTTTATCAATAACAAACATAACCTCATCATATGAAGATGATGCTGAATAATATAATGGCTTCATACCATTTCTATTATTAGAAACCATAACCTTTTTAATTTGGTTAGGGTTTTTTTCAATAACAGAATTAGCTAAATTTAATATTTCAGTAGTAGAACGATAATTTTTCTCAAGTAATATTAATTTAGTTTCTTTAAAATCATTCCTAAATTTATTAATATTTTCAATCTTCGCTCCTCTAAAGGAATAAATAGATTGGAAATCATCACCAACAACAAAGATATTATGATATCTAGCTGCTAGCATCATCATTAGCTGATATTGTAGGGAATTAGTATCCTGAAACTCATCAACTAGTATATATTGAAACTTTCTTTGATACTTTTCTAATATTAAAGGATTCTTTTTAAATAGATCAATAACATTAATAATTAAATCATCAAAATCCATTAGATTTTCTTTCTTTAAATATTCATAATACATTCTATTTACATCAGTAAATACACTATTTAGGTTAGGATCCTTAATTCTAAAGTTTAAGAAATTTTTATTCTTAGAAATAAGATTCTTAATATCCTTAGGCTTATAATCAGTTATTTCATTTTGCTTCATTATATCCTTAACAATCTTTAAAGAATCCTCTTCATCTACAATAACAAAGCCTGTTTTATAAGGAGGCAAATTATTAATCTCTATTCTTAAAAGCTTAACTGCAAAGCTATGAAATGTAGATATCCACATATTCTTAGTTTCCATTTGAAGCATATTAGAAATTCTTTCCTTCATTTCTCCTGCAGCCTTATTAGTAAATGTCACCGCAAGAATTCCCGAAGGAACAATTCCCATTTCCTTAATAATATAAGCAATTCTTGTTGTTAAAACCTTAGTTTTACCAGAACCAGCTCCAGCCATAACCATAACTGGACCTTCAGTTGTTGTTACAGCTAGCCTTTGGTTATCATTTAAGCCTGATAATATATCATCCATATAAGCTCCTATTCTAAGTCTAAGAATTCTTCATATGTTGTTAAGCGGTCCTCATATGTTCCGTCCTTATGGAACGCAATTATTCTATTAGCAACAGTTTCAAGTAATTCAGCATCATGACTTGAAAATAAAATATTACCCTTATAATTAGTCATACCCTCATTTAATGCTGTAATAGATTCAAGATCTAGATGGTTTGTTGGATCTTCTAATACTAAAATATTAGGACATTCAAGCATAAGCTTAGCTAAGATACATCTAACCTTTTCTCCACCTGATAATACATTACACTTCTTTAATGATTCCTCACCACTAAATAACATTCTACCAAGCCAGCCACGAATAAATGACTCAGTTTGATCATCCTTTGAATATTGTCTTAACCAATCAATTAAATTTAAATCACTAGAGAAATATTCCTTATTATCCTGCATTAAATAACCAACATTAGTTGTTACACCCCATTTAAACTTACCAGTATAATCTTGATCCTTACCAGATAAAATATTAAATAAAGTAGTTATTTGTAATGAGTTTTCAGCTAAGAAGGCAATCTTATCATTCTTATTAACAGTAAATGTTAAATTCTCAAATACACCTGGTTTAGTAAGCTTATCAACCATTAAAATATCATTACCTACCTCACGGCTTGGTTTAAATCCAATATATGGATATCTTCTTGATGATGGTTCAATATCTTCAACATTGATCTTTTCAAGTAGCTTCTTACGGCTTGTTGCTTGACGAGATTTAGACTTATTAGCAGAGAATCTCGCAATGAATTCCTGAAGCTCTTTAATCTTTTGTTCTGACTTCTTATTTTGATCCTTTTGTTGTTGTAAAGCTAATTGAGAAGATTCATACCAAAATTCATAATTACCAACATATAGCTTAATCTTACCAAAATCAACATCACAAATATGTGTACAAACATTATTTAAGAAATGTCTATCATGAGATACTATTAAAACAGTATTTTCAAAATTTAAAAGGAAATTCTCAAGCCATCTTGTAGATTTATAATCTAAGTTATTTGTAGGCTCATCTAATAAAAGAATATCAGGATTACCAAATAAAGCTTGGGCTAATAAAACCTTAATCTTTAGCTTAGCATCAAGATCACCCATTAACATTTGATGATATTCATCATCAACACCTAATCCATTTAATAAGCTTTCAGCATCACTTTCAGCCTCCCAGCCTCCTAATTCAGCAAATTCACCCTCTAATTCAGCAGCTCTAACTCCATCCTCATCAGTGAAATCCTCTTTAGAATATAATGCTTCCTTTTCATCCATTATTTCAATTAATCTTTTATGTCCTAATAAAACTGTATGTAAAACTGTTTCATTATTATAAGCATTTTGATCCTGACGTAAAACACTCATTCTTTCATTCTTATCAAGAATAACCTCACCAGTAGTTGATTCAACCTCTCCTGATAATACCTTAAGGAATGTTGACTTACCAGCACCATTCGCACCGATAATACCATAACAATTTCCCTTATTAAAACTTATATCTACGTGCTCAAATAGCTTTCTTGAGCCATATTGTAATCCTAAATTAACTGTTTTTAACATTTTGATCTCCTTTTCTACAAACTAAAGGGCTGCCGTTAAGCAGTCCTTTTAATTTTATTACATCTTAAATGATGACTTTAAGCCACATGTTCTATTAAATACTAATTCCTCACTTGTAGAATCCTTATCAGTAGTATAATAGCCATTACGAATAAATTGGAAATGATCTAAAGGCTTTGTATCCTTTAAAGATTCCTCAACATAACCATGATGAATTGAGATAGAATTTGGATTTAATTTTTCCATGAAATCTAAATCCTTATTTTCTTCTGTTTCATCAACCATTAATGGTTCAAATAATCTAAATTCAGCCTTTATTGCAGTAGATGCATCAACATAATGGATATTTCCATTAGGCTTTCTACCATCAAAGCCACTACCACTCTTAGTTAAAGGATCATATGTAGCATGGATCTTTGTAATATTGCCCTCACTATCCTTCTCAACAGATGTAGCAGTAATGAAATATGCATGCATTAAACGAACCTCTACACCTAAAGCTAATCTCTTCCACTTCTTATTAGGCTTTTCCTCAATGAAGTCCTCACGCTCAATATATACATACTTACTAAAGGAAATTTTACGACTTCCTAATTCCTCATTTTCTTGATTATTAGGACAATCCATATATTCAACCTGACCCTCAGGATAATTATCAATTTCAACTAATACAGGATCTATAACTGCATTAGGTCTTAATGCCTTAAGCTTTAGGTCATTTCTTAATTCTTCATCAAGACTTTCAGATGAAACAGTAGAATTAACTCTTGATAAACCAGTAGAAAGAATAAAGTTTCTAATACTATCAGGAGTAAATCCTCTTCTTCTTAACCCACATAATGTAGGCATTCTAGGATCATCATATCCTGATACCTTTTTCGCATCAACTAAAGCTCTTAAATATCTTTTAGACATAATTGTATTAGTAATATTTAAACGACCAAATTCATATTGATGAGAAATATGATCAACCTCACAATTAGCTAAAACCCAATCATATAAAACTCTATGGTTATCATATTCTAATGAACATAATGAATGAGTAATACCTTCAAATGAATCCTGTAATGGATGAGCAAAGTCATACATAGGATAGATACACCACTTATCACCCTGTCTATGATGCTTAATATGTAAAATACGATACATTGCAGGGTCACGCATATTGATATTAGGACTAGCCATATCAATCTTAGCACGTAAAGTCTTTTCTCCATCCTTATACTTACCCTGCCTCATTTCCTCAAAAAGCTTTAAATTCTCTTCAACGCTTCTATCTCTCCAAGGTGAGTTTTTACCTGGTTCTGTTAAAGTACCACGATACTTACTCATTTCCTCTTGAGATAAATCATCAACATAAGCAAGTCCCTTTTTAATTAATAAAATAGCCTTCTCATATGTTCTTTCAAAATAATCAGAACCATAAAAAACATTAGTAGGCTTATAACCAAGCCATGCTAAATCCTCTATAATACCCTCAACAAATTCTTTATCCTCTTTAGCAGGATTTGTATCATCAAATCTTAAGTTTGTTGTTCCATTAAAAGCCTTTGCTAACTCAAAGTTAGTAATAATAGCTCTTGCATGTCCTATATGTAAATAAGCATTTGGTTCAGGTGGAAAACGTGTAGCGATTGCGTCAACCTTATGCTCCCTTAAATCATTTTCCATTATAGTTTTTATAAAGTTATTTATTTCTGCCATAAACTTCATCCCCTCAAAAATCTAAAACAATTATATAATAAAACAATAAAAAACTCTATACCTTAAAAGAATTTTCTTATAATTGTTATTTTAAAATAAAATTAATTTGCCATATTCTATTGACTTAAATTTATTAAAGTGTGATTCCCAAACCTTAATAGATAAATCTATTGTTAGCATATAATTAAGTTAAGATATATCTTTAGAATAAAAGAAAGAAATCTAACTTAATGAATAAAATTAAAATAATAATATCTCTATTAGCTACTACATTAAGCTTATTATTTGCTTCCTCTTTATCTTTATTTAAATTCATCAATTCAAAGAAATTAAATAAAAAAATTATTGATTTAATAAAAATAGCTAAAGAATTTACTAATTATTCAGGAATAGAAAAGAAAGAATATGTTTTAACTAAGCTCAATCAGCTATCTATTGATAATAAGGTTAATTTTTATATTGAAAAAGCTTCTTCTAAAATTTAAGAGCTTATATCTTTATCTAAAAATGTTAATGCGAAGGAGAAATAAAATGGATCAAAATAAAATTAAATAATATTTAGAGTCATTAAAAAATAATATTCATTTAAAATATATTATAATCAAAAAATAAAATTAAAATTTTACTGGTATTTATAAAACTTATTCTCTTGTTAAAAGTTCTAAAGAAGCACTAGCATTTAAATATAAATCATCTAGCTTATGATTCTTTTGATATTGATAATATCCCGCAACAGCTATCATTGCCGCATTATCAGTACATAATCTAATAGATGGAATAGAAATATTATAGCCCTTTCCTTCCTCCATAAATCTTTCCTTTAAGCCCTTATTAGCTGAAACTCCTCCAGCTACAATAATATTATTAATGCCTCTTTCTTTAGCTAGCTTTAATGTTTTTCTAACTAAAACCTCAGTAACACTTGCTTGGAAAGAACAGCATAAATCATTAACATTAATTTCTTCTCCTCTTTGGCTAGCATTATGAGCTAAATTAATAACTGCACTCTTTAAACCAGAAAAAGAGAAATTATAACTATTATCATCAAGATATACTCTAGGTAAATGATAAGTGTCATTACCTAAATGAGCTAATCTATCAACATGAGGTCCACCTGGATATGGTAATCCTACAACTCTTGCGACCTTATCATATGCTTCACCTACAGCGTCATCTAATGTTTCACCAATAATTTCAAAATTAAAATGCTCCTTCATTAATATTAATTCAGTATTACCACCAGAAACCAATAACGCAATTAAAGGAAATTTCATCTCATGCTCAATAGCGTTCGCGTAAATATGTCCTGCTAGATGATGAACACCAATAATAGGCTTATTAAACATCATCGCAAATGTTTTAGCAGCATTAACACCAACAAGTAAAGAACCAATCAATCCTGGACCTTCTGTTACCGCAACTAAATCTATATCCTCAGGCTTAACTCCTGCAACCTTAAAAGCTTCCTCAAATACCATAGAAACTTGATAAACATGATGACGAGAAGCAACCTCAGGTACTACTCCACCAAATTTCTCATGAATTTTAATTTGAGAATTAATAACATTAGACAAAACCTCTTTACCATCTCTAACTATGGCAACTGAAGTTTCATCACAGCTTGACTCTACACCTAAAACTAACATTTTATTCCTCCCTTGTGATACTTAAAAACTTAACACGTATCACTTTACTCAAATCATTTGGATTCATTTCAATTTGAAGACCTATTTTTCCACCAGAAAAAATAATTTCATTACTACTAAGAATAGATGAATCGACAATAGTTTCAAATTGTTTTTTCATTCCAATTGGAGAACATCCTCCTCTTATATAGCCTGTAATTCCTAGTAAATCCTTAACATGAACCATCTCTAAAGATTTAACATTAAATGCCTTGGCAGCCTTCTTTAAATCAAGTTCCTTTAAAACAGGAATAACACAAACATAATATTTATTATTATATGTTGTTACTAAAGTCTTAAAAACAATATTAGGATCTTGATTAAGTAATCTTGCGACCTCACTACCCTCTACACATATACCCTCAGTATGAGGATATTCATAAGTTTTATAGCTAATCTTTTTTTGATCTAAAATACGCATCGCATTTGTTTTATCCATAAATATACCTCGCAATTATTCATTGAATAATTTTTGCATTACTATTGCGTCTTCATTATCAGAATAATAATTCTTTCTAATATGAATAACCTTAAAGCCAAACTTTTCATAAACATGAATAGCTCTACTATTTGATTTTCTAACCTCTAAAATCGCACCAATTATCTCACTTGGATTCTCTTTATAGCAGTCGGCTAATAATTTTTCTAATAGGCTACTACCAATTCCCTTATTTTGAGAATTATTATCAACACAAAAATTTTCAATACTAATCATTTCTCCATCAAACATAGAAGAAATATAACCTATTAAATTATTATTATCATCAATATAAACATAATGCCTTGTAAAAGAATTATCTAAATCTAAATACAAGCTATCACCAAGTGTTGTATGTAAAACCTTATTTTCTAACAAAATAATATTAGAAACA
This sequence comes from uncultured Anaeroplasma sp., assembly GCA_934216145.1. Classification (GTDB taxonomy): domain Bacteria; phylum Bacillota_I; class Bacilli_A; order Acholeplasmatales; family Anaeroplasmataceae; genus Anaeroplasma. Next base: position 3,529 of record CAKQBG010000052.1, on the reverse strand, counting down.
TCACTTTTATTATATTTTCTAATCATGGAGATTTCTCTCAGCTTCAGTTTCTCTTAAATAATTAGGTACTAATAAATGAGGCTCAGTAACCTTCTCCTTATGATTAATACAATAGATAGGATCAACTATAAAATTATCCTCATTAACCTCATAATCATACTTATTTTTCTTTAATTCATCATATGCAGTATGACTTTCTTTAACTAAATAATTATCATTATTAGTATCAATAATTGTACCAAAAACATTACCACGTCTAGCATCAATTGTAGCTAAAACAATACCCTTAGTACCAGATGCCATTAGCTTCAATGTTGAAACAGTATATAATGGCTTATTCAAAAATACAGCCATCATCTTACATACTGTAGCTGACATTCTAACACCAGTATATGAACCAGGTCCAATTCCACAAATTATCTCATCTAAATCAGCTGAAGTAATATTACATTCCTTAAGCATTTCATCAATAGTAGAAACAATATATTTTGCATGATCATTTCTACCAGGAATATATTTCTCTTTTATTTCATTATTAACAACAACACAAATATATAATCTAGTTGTTGAAGAATCAACTATTAAAGAATTCATTCTAACTCACCTTCAATTTTCTCATATCTACCAATACCAGTGATATTGATTTGTCTATCATTATCACCAGTTCTATTTAATTCAATTAATAAATATTCACTAGGTAGAATTTCCTTAACCTGATATGGCCATTCAATAACACAAACGCCATCTCTATCCATATATTCCTCTAAATCAAAATCCTCATTAACACCGTCAAGTCTATAAAGGTCTAAATGAAATAAAGGACATTTAGTACCTGCATATTCCTTAACAATTGTAAATGTAGGGGAATTAATAACCCTATTAACTCCTAAGGCTAAGCCAATTCCCTTAGTAATTGTTGTTTTACCTGCTGATAAATCACCAGATAATAAAACAACATCTCCTTTATTTAATAGCTCTCCTATCCTTTTTCCAAGCAAAATAGTCTCTTCACTATTTGTAGTAAAAAAGCTCTTCATAAAAAATCACCTAATTTCCATTGTATATTATACTTGTTTTTACAAAAATAAAAAGACTTTCTACTAAAAATTAAAGTAGAAAGCCTTTTAATTACATACCTACAGCCTCTTCCTCTTTTGGTGGAAGAATAGTAATGTTTTTAGCATGAAGAATAACAACCTCTTCACGAGCTAATTTAGAATATTCATGATGAACTGTACACTCTAAATAAATTAAATCATCAACCTTCGGCTTAACATTAGTCTTATTAACAACCTCATAGCCTAAAAATTGAATATCCTGGCTACAACAAGTCATAACCTGTCTACCACAAACAAGATTACCATTTTTAGCTATATCTCTAACATAAACCTCAAACTTAATAGTTTTATTATAATACTTCTCATAATTATCAAATACATCAACATACCATGTTGCATAAACATCAGGCTCAAACATAATAATATCCTTAGATAAATCATAAGGTAGGTCCTCATCAAGCATAGATGTTAAAGAGCCATTAGCATTTTCAAAGGCAATTTGAGCATTTTGATTCATAGCACGAATCCATCTTCTATATAGTCCTAAATCCTTTACTCCATCACAACGGTTAAAAATAACTAATGATGAATCCTTAACCATAGTATTAAATTGCTTCTTCATATTATTGAACATAACATTAAATGTAGTAGCGTCAATTAAAGTAATTTGTTGATAAATTACCATATATTCAGGAAATTCCTGAATATCCCAATCAAAAAAGCCATTATATTCAATAACAAAGCGATCAGGCATATAAATTTCATCCACACGCTCCATATATTCAGGAGTTAAATCACTTTGCTTAGAAATATGCTCAACATGGATTTGGTATTTCTCACACCATTCCTCATCATACTCAATTTCGCCATCCTCACAAGCAATAATTACAGTAGAATTATTATGATAGGTTTCATTATTCTCAACAATTTCCTTAATTAGAGTAGTTTTTCCTGACTCTAAAAAGCCATTTAGAAGAAATACTGGAACTTCTTTCATTTACTCACCTCATTAAAATAATTCTTTAATTGCTTCCTCATCAATATGAGAACCAATTACAACAATCTTACCCATTGGAATAGCTTTAGTATTCTCAATTGTAACCTCTTCTGGAGTTAAATTAAATACATACCAATTTCCATCTAAGCCTTGGATAATACCCTTAGAACGTACAATAACACCATATTCTCCATTAGCCATCTTATCTAATAAAGCATGTAATGCATCAATATCATACTTCTTAACAGTTTCAATACCTACGGAGTTGAATACCTCATCAGCATGGTGATGATGTCCACAAGAGCATACTCCATTTTCATCATAATGATGATGGTGATGCTCATCTTCATCATGGTCATGGTGGCACTCACACTCTTCATCATGATGGTGGTGATGATGTCCACACTCACATTCATCGTCATCATCGTCGTGATGGTGGTGATGCTCATCTTCATCATGATCATGGTGGCACTCACACTCTTCGTCGTGATGGTGGTGATGATGTCCACACTCACATTCATCATCATCGTCATGATCTAAATGTATATCATTTAATAAATTAACATCAAATCCCTCATAAGCTACAAGTAAATCCTCATCACTTAATGAAGCAATAGGTGTTGTAACAACTACAGCGTGATCATTATGCTTACGAATAATCTCAAGTGCTGACTTAACAGTATCTTCCTTAGCTACATCAGTACGGCTTAAAATAACTGTATGAGCATTTTCAATTTGATCAACAAAGAATTCGCCAAAATTCTTATCATACATTTTAGCCTTCTTTGCATCTACTAAGCAAACAAGTGAATTTATATTATTTTGTAAACCAGCCTTACATACAGCTTGAACAATATCAGAAAGCTTTCCTACTCCTGATGGTTCAATTAAAATACGATCTGGATTATATTTAGAAATAACCTCATTTAATGATTTAGAAAAATCACCAACTAATGAACAACAAATACAGCCCTGAGATAATTCCTTTATTTCAATTTTAGAATCCTCTAATAAATTAGTATCAACTGATACCTCACCATATTCATTTTCAATTAAAACTACATTCTCATCCTTTAATGATGTATTCAATAATCTCTTAATAAAAGTTGTTTTTCCTGCGCCTAAAAAACCTGAAATAATATCTATTTTTAACATTTTATAAACTTCCTTTCATAACATTTGATATTATATCACATTATTTTGAATTTGCAACTCAGTTTCATTTTAAAATAATGTGATAATATGTATAGTTATTCTTATATACAAAAAAACCTCGATTCTATTAAAACCGGTTCTTTAAATTCTGAGGTAGGTAGGTAGTTACCCTCTTAAAATTTGAGGTAGGCAATGATTTAATACCTCTTTTCCATTTTAAGGTAGTTATGTATACAAAAAAAGTATGTTTCCTTTTATAATAGTAATTGGACAAAATACTTAAGAAAGGAAACATACATATGTATTATAAATCATTAAT
>CAKQBG010000051.1 GCA_934216145.1 uncultured Anaeroplasma sp. | reverse complement strand
TTATTTATACACATAATTTAAAAAAGTGGTATCAAATATAACTATTTTTATTGTTTTAATAATTCTACTTATATTATAATAAAGAATTATATTTTAACCTATGACTCGACTATAACAATTCTAAATATGACAATATATTTAGATCGATTATTCTATAATCATTTTAGGTGTTAAAATGAAAAGAATAATAATAGAAATACTAAAACTAACCTTTTATCTGTCTATATTAATATATTTCCCAGATGATATAAAAATGCTATTGCTAATACTATTACTAATACTATATTCCTATAATAATAGAATAATACTATTAATATTTCTAATAATGCTATTATTTATATCTTTAATAAATAAAATAATATTAGCTTCATTAATACTATTATATTTAATATTGAATAAAATAATAAAAAAGAAAAGATACTATTCTCTAATAATTTTTATAGGAAGCCTATTAATATTATCAATAACCTATACAATATTAAATCAATTTACTATTAATAATCTCTATTCTTACTTATTGATATTATTATTTTACTTAATATCTAATTTAAACATAAAATACTATAAAAATACCTCCTTCATAATAAATCCTACTCTATTTCACCTATTACTATCACTATGCTACTTAACATTCATAACTATTTATTCCCCTAATGATTTCCTCTATTCTTATTTTTATTTATCTAATTTTCTATTATTCAATAACCTATATATATTATTACTATCATCATATAGTTTTCTTTTATATTATGCTTATTATCATATCTTAAATTTAAAATTAATCTATCAACAAATTTATGGAGTATTTCCAGTATTATTCTATTTCAATATTGATTATTCTCATCTAAGCTTTATCTATTTCATAGTATTAATACCTATAATGTATATACCATTATTTCTAAATAAGAGAAATAACATTATATATAGTTCAGTAGACTCGATACTATATGTATTAGATGATTATTCAAAGCTATTAAATAAAGAAGTAAATAATATTGAAATAAATAAAAAACTAAGAGAAGAACGTTTAAATGAAATAAGCAATACTATATGCTCGAAATGTAATAAAAATACTCCCTGTAAACTAGATAATAAAAGAAGAATACCATATTTAGCTTCCGCAATAGCCTATAATGATAATAATATTTATAATTGTCCTAATTATTCAACATTCTATTTAAAAGAAACAAACTATAAACCTACAAGTTTTCAATCAAGTTTTATAGCTAAAATAAAAGAAGAATTATCAGGAATGTATTACCAAGAGGTATATAAAACAAAAGAATATAATAAGCTCTTAAATACTCTTTCTTTTTATTCTATAGAAGTATTAGAAATAAAAAGCTTAGATATATCATCATTATTTTTGGAATTGAAAATAAAGATGAATCAAAAAATAAATGTAGATTCATTATTATTAATAATAAAACCAATCTTTAAAGAAAATATCTCTATATTATTAAAAAATAATCTTTTATATATTTTTAAACAACCTAGATGTAAAATAATATTCTCACATCGAATATTAACTAAAAATGATAACCTTATAAGTGGAGATAACTATTTCATTAAAAGACTGCCAAATGAATCAATGATCTTTGCTCTTAGTGATGGAATGGGAAATGGACATAAAGCCTATAAAGAATCAACCCATACTTTAGAACTACTTAAAAGGCTATTAGAATATAATCTCTCAATTGAATCAACACTATCACTATTAGGCAATATCTCTAATCTTAGATTAGACTATGATTCCTACGCAACATTAGATCTACTTAAGCTTAATTTATCTACTATGCAGTTATATTTATATAAAATAGGTTCTACTAGTACCTATTTAATTAGAGGTAATGATATATTTAGCTACGAAAATCATACATTACCTTTAAATTTAGATGTATCATCATCAAGCTATAATATTGAATTTTTTATTAATGATATTATTTTATTAATGTCAGATGGAATAGCTGATTTTATTACAAAAGAAGAATTATTCAATTTATCATTAAATAATAATCCTGATGTTATAATAGATAATATTATTACTTATATTCAAAAAAAAGAGGGCAACATCTTAAAGGATGATGCCTCTATAATCGCAATAAAAATTAAGCCTTATTAACATTCTCTAATAATAAATTATACCAATCACTATTTTCTTTTTTTATAGAAATAACATTTCCATTTTTTAATAAACAATGTTTAGAATGGGCAGTAAAGCATACTTCATTATTACTATTAATTATTTCATAATCAAATTCAAATTTGACAGTAGTAATATTACTCATAGTAATATGAATATCTACTACTTCATTAAATAAAATAGATTTTTTATATCTACACTCTATTTCTAATACTGGAGATACAATACCAATATCCTCAAGCATTTTATATGGTAATCCAATATTATCTAGATAATATATTCTAGCCTCTTCTAGATATTTTAAATAATTAGCATGATGAATTACTCTCATTTGATCTGTTTCATGATAATATGTTCTTCTTTTATAAATCATAATCTACCTCGAATATTCTTTTTATTATAATCATATAATCAATTGGTGATTATATGGAAAATGAATTAATTATTTTATATGAAAACAAAATAATTATTAATAATGTAACTAAACTAAAGGAATATAATTCTAAAATGATAAAGCTAGATATAAATAATAAAGAATATATCCTTTTAGGTAATAATATTTTATTAGATAATGTCCTCAATAGCAATACGCATTTAGAATTAACAGGAGAATTTTATTCAATTTCTCAAAATATTAAACATAAGAATAAATCATTCTTAAAAAGAGTATTTAGCTAATGAAATCTCTTTATGAGCTAATTCATTTATTACTATATTTCTATTTAGGTATATTTACCTATATTAGTTATACAATAATATTTTACCATCAAAAAAAATTTATATTTATAAAAAATATAATTTATTTTATATTATTATCTATTCTTTGGATACATATATCAAATAAATATAATATAAAATTCCAGCTTATTTATTTTATAATCTATTTATTAGGTTATATTATTTCTAATAAACTATTTAATAATAGTCTTATTAAAATAAATAAATTACTTAATAATATTATAATAGAAGTCAATTATTTAATAAAATTAATAATTACACCTCAAATTATTAATAAATTTAAATGTATTCTATATAAAAAAAGAATATTAAAAAAATATCCTTATTTAAGAAAAAATAAATATAATATTAATTATATTAAATAAAAGCTATATTATGAAATCGTTAAATTCTTGATTTTGATATATTTAATATGATATAATTATCAAAGATTATTTAGGAGGAAAAATTATGGGTAATTTATCAGAACAAGAAATTGTAAGAAGAAATAAATTAGAAAAATATAAAGAATTAGGAATTGACCCTTTTGGTCAAGCTTTTGATGTAAAAAATAAAAGTACTGAAATCAAAGAAAAATATAATGGTTATACACATGAACAATTAGAAGAAATGAACGTTAATGTTACTGTTGCCGGAAGAATTATGTTCATCCGTAAAATGGGTAAGGCTTCATTTTTCACTATTCAGGATAGAGAAGGAAAAATCCAAATCTATATTCGTAAGGATATAGTAGGCGAAGACCAATACAACCTATTTAAAATGGCTGATATTGGAGATATCGTTGGAATTGATGGTACTGTAATGTTAACTCAAACTGGCGAGATTACAATTAAATGTGAGAAATATACTCATTTAGTTAAGGCTTTACGTCCGCTTCCTGAAAAATTCCATGGTTTACAGGATATAGAAGAAAGATATAGAAGAAGATATCTAGATTTAATTATGAATGAAGATAGCAAAAGAGTTGCTATCTTAAGACCTAGAATTATAAGAGCAATGCAAGAATATTTTGATAATGAAGGTTTTATTGAAGTTGAAACTCCAGTTTTACAAAACATTCAAGGTGGCGCTACAGCTCGTCCATTCATTACTCATCATAACGCACTAGATTGTGATTTCTATTTACGTATCGCAACAGAATTACATTTAAAGAGATTATTAGTTGGTGGACTTGAAAGAGTATACGAAATTGGTCGTATTTTCCGTAATGAGGGTATGGATAAGACTCATAACCCTGAATTCACTACAGTTGAATTATATCAGGCTTATGGTGATTTACACAGTATGATGGATTTAAATGAAGGTGTAATTCGTTATATAGCTAATAAAGTTATTGGCAAAGAATTATTTAATAATCCATTCAATCCTGAAGGAGAAAAGATTGACATTTCTAAACCATTTAGAAGAGTAACAATGTGTGAGCTTATTAAAGAAAAGACAGGTGTTGACTTCAAAGCAAATAATTATACATTAGAAGAAGCATTAGTTTTAGCTAAAGAACATAATGTACCTGTTGAGAAACATTTTACAGTTGGACATATTATTAATGCATTCTTTGAGGAATTCTGTGAGGAAACATTAGTTCAACCTACATTCTTATGTGGACATCCAATTGAGATTTCTCCATTAACAAAGAAGGATCCAGAAGATCCTAGATTTGTTGAAAGATTTGAGTTATTTATTGGTGGTCATGAATTCTCTAATGCATATACAGAATTAAATGACCCAATCGATCAAAGAGAAAGATTTGAAGAACAATTAAGAGAAAAAGCTCAAGGTAATGATGAAGCAAACGAGATGGATACTGATTTCGTTGAATCACTTGAATATGGTATGCCTCCTGCAGGTGGTATAGGTATTGGTATTGACCGTATAGTTATTTTCTTAACTGAATCAACAACAATTCGTGATGTTATATTATTCCCTCAAATGAAGATAAGATAATATGGATATTTTTGAAGATTATTTAAGTTGGAAATATGAAAATCATGAATTAATACAAGCATTAGTAAAGAAAAAAAGTAAAACTATTTCTAGATTTACTCATGTTATTAGTGTTGTAGATTATTTATATGACCAAAAACAAAAAAATGCTTTAACAGAGGATGAGGAATTTATATTCTCTACAGGTTATGATTATATTTATGATCAGTTTCAAATGATAGGAACTATTCTTGATTGTAAATTTAATAAGAATATAGATGAAATGGAGAAATATTCAAAAACTATTAATTTACTTCTCTATATTAATGAATTTCAATCAGAGGTCTTAAATCAGGAAAGTGTTAAAGAACAAATAACTGAATTAAATACCTTAGAAGATAAAGTCAATAAAGAACTAGATAATAAAGAGAATGCTGTTGAAGAAGATTTTATCCTTCTAAATGATATTACTTATAAAATATTTGAAAAGAATGGTATTGAGGTTCATACAGTAGATCAAATATTTTATGATATAGCATTAGAATATAATTTAGTTAATGATAATGATGATGATACTTATAATACAATTCTTACTTCATTAATAGAAAAGAATCGAAATAAAAATATTAATTAATTAAGTCCTAGTCTAATGACTAGGCTTTTAATTTTTATTAATGAATTTATTCTTAAAAAATAAAATTGCTATTTATATTAAAATGAAGTATAATTTATTTATGAAAAAAAGAAAACGTATACATAGGAGTATTAGTTATGTTTTTTAAAAGAAAAAAAGAAGTAATAATTGATTCAAAGTTTAAAAAAGGAGACTTTGTCAATTTTAGATATAAAGATGATTTACGATTTGGAATTGTGTATGATATAAAAAAAGTTAATGATGAAATTATATATTCAGTTCAAATGGGTGGTGAATGTCCAGTTATTATAAATAATCTTAAAGAGGAGACTCTATTTAAGAGTAAGTAAGATATAATATGACATGTAAAACTGTATTTAAAATTGGAATTTCTTCATTAGATGAATCTGATGTGTATTCTATTATTGATTATATTGGAGTAGAACCCGGCATAACAGATAATTTTTTATATTATGGATTGATAAAGAATGATACTGATATTGATAATTTTTCTTTACATCAACAGCTTAATGATACATTAAGTCTTTTATATAATAAAAAAGAGATATTAAAAAGACTTAAGGAAATGTATTCTATTTATTATATAGTTGATGTTAAGTTTTCAGATATAGAAGAGGAAATAGAAAGAAATACTTCTTTTTTAATAGATTTAGAGGCGAAAGAATTTATAAATTATATCGATGCATTCTATAATTTAAATGATGGATATTTTGATTAAAATAAATAGTCAATGGTAATTTTGCCCAATTTCTCCATTATTATAAATAATTTATTTTGATTTTCTTGACAGATATTTTAATTTATTTTATAATAATGCTGAATTAAAAGCAAAATTAGGGAAACCTAATGACGCAAAGCTATAGGGTCCGAAAGGATAGCCAGTTGCCATTGATGTTGTGTTAACATAATGGCTTTTTTTTTATTTTCAAGGAAAGGAGAAAAACAAATGAAGAGTTTTGTTTCTTTATTTAAAACACCAATAGCTAAAATTGCTATATTGGTTGCATTATTATTTGTATCTTCAGTAGTAATTATTTCTGTTTTGTTAGGAAATGAAGCTGGATCATTTGTTATTCAAGTTAAAAATGGTGATCCTGAAGCCAGTGTATCTATTACAGAAGTTGATATGGAGCAACTAGAACTTGATGGTAAAGTACCTGAAAGTAGTGATCTTGCATCAATGCTTACACCAGAAGGAGTAACATCATTTATTGACTATAATCCTGAAAGATTCCTCGAAAATGAATATGAAACTTTGAAGGAATATGCATCAAAACCAGGAATAGTTCTTGAGGGTAGTGAAAAGACTGGATATAATCTTTATTGCTATACTTTTTATATTGTTAATACAGGAAGTGGAGCAATAAATATTAATATTTCAATGGATTATTCTAAGGTTACTAATTATTTTGATGAGGTAGCTAGAGTATTAACTTTCTGTGAAAAAAGATATAGCGGTGATGATGAAGTTAAGATTTATCAAAAACAAGATAAAGAACCTCATACATATAAAGGATATACAATTACTCCTAAGGCTTTTGCTGAAGAGGGAAATGGTAAAGGTGTAGTATATAATGATGAAGCATTAATGCTAGATGCTACTACTACTAATGCAGATGGCACTAAGAAATATGCTTATTTAAAATATAGTGTGTTATTTTGGCTTGAGGGAGAAGATCCTGATAGTGAATTTTATAATGAAAAGCTTTATAATGGTACAATTAGATATTCATTAAATATTGATGTTAAATAATAGAAGGGAGAAATAGCATATGAATAGAATTACTCGTAAATTAATATTAAGTGTTTCTGCATGTGCTATGACTGCCGTTTGTTTGACTTCAACAACATATGCATGGTTTGCAAGAAATAGTGATGCTTGGGTTGATAATTTCAAATTAGAAATTGGACAACATGATGGTTTAGTTATTTCAGTTGATGGAAATAATTATTTTAATGCAATTAATAATACAACTCTTTTTAAAGCAATTGCTTCAAAAAGATTAAATAAAGAAATAAATGAAGTTACTGATGATGACATTTTATCAGTAGAGAATTCTATATTAGAACCTGTTTCTACTTATGATTTGGTTAATTTTAGTACTGTGAATTTAAATTCAAAAATAGAAGAAGGCTATTATGTTCCTGATAAAGCATCTAAGAATACCTATCTTGAGTTTGATTTATATTTTAGAATAGATCAATCAAAGGCTAATAATGATAAAAATTATTATTTAACATTTGCTTATGATGATGATAATACAACAGAAGAAACTAAGGTTAATGGTTATTCTTATATTAAAGGTGTTAGTGAATCCTTTAAGCTTTCAAATTCACTTAGTACACCTACTAAAGATTATGAGAGTGGCGAAGAAATTAAAGTTAATTCTGGTGATGCTATGAGAGTTGGAGTATTAAAGAGTGATAATGAAGCATTAATTTATGAACCTAATACAGGAATTGGCTCATATGCTTTAGAAAATGAAACTAATGATCTTTATAATCCTAATAAGAATGCTATGTTTACTTATTTTAATAATACTCATGCAGATAAATTAAAACCATTAGAAGATATATCTATTGATTCTAATAAAACTACTTTTGATGTTTATAAAAATACTATAAAGAGCTTTAATAATAAAGATAATCTTGGTACATTTAAAAAGAATGAAAAAAGTTATGATGATGTTAAGATTACAGTATTTATTTGGCTTGAAGGTTATGATAGTGACTTTATAAAGGGTCTTAATGATAATAACATTACATGTTATTTAAACTTTATGAAGGAGGAATATAATGATGAAAATGCGTAAGATAATTATATCCTCTTTTTCAGTAGTGTTTTTAGCATCTACTCTTGTAACATCAACATATGCGTATGTTGTTATTGGTAGAAATGCTGATGTTAGAGAATTCAATTTTAATATCGAAAATACTACAGGTTTATTATTATCATTAGATGGAAAGAATTTCTCTTCAGGATTAACAAGTGAAATGTTAACTAGCGTTATAGCTCCTGATGGTAATTATGATGAATTAAAATTTACAGGTGTTACTCCTAAAAGTGAAAATGGTCTTGTTTTAATAGACACTAATAATTTATTATTTGTTAAGGATAATGTTAATAATAATGAGCATTCTTATATAGATGCTACTAAAAATATAGATTATATTAGTTTTGATTTATATTTTAAAATAATTAATTCTAATAATAATGATTCTTTTAATTTGTATATTACTAATAATTCCTATATAAAGGGTACTTTAGAAAATGTTTTACTTAGTAATAAGCTTTCTACTTTAGAAAATGATTATAAAAGTGGAGATGAGATTAGTGTTAATAGTCAAAACGCAATGCGTTTAGCTATTTCATTAATTGAAAATGATTCTATTAATAATACAAATTATTATGAAATTACTGATGAATTTGATTTAGGTAGTAGTGCAATTGAAAATGGTACTGATAAACATGATAAAAATAAAAATGCTATGTATACCTATTATAACAATTGCTTTCCATTATATCCATTTACCTCTGCAGCAGAGGATAATGAATCTTTTAATACAAAGAATCAATTTATGAATGATGATAATGATTATATATCTCAATTTAGCTATGATGAAAAAATTAATGATTATAATATTGTTCATTCAAAAATTTATCTATGGCTAGAGGGCTGGGATAGTGATTATTTTATGGGATTACCTACTACATGTAATAATTTAGATATTAAATTACAATTTGAAATTAAATAAATTGTATTTAATATAAATCCTTGAGAGGGGGAATGTGATGAAAATAAGAAAGAAAATCATGCTTGGCTTATGGACTGTTATGTTGTTAGCTGTTACATTTACATCTACAACCTATGCATGGTTTAAACTTAATAGTCACGCTGATATTCAGTTTAACTTTAAAGTTAATGGTGGACTTGGCTTTTTAGTATCAGTCGATAATAAGAATTTTAGTAATGATATTACTTATGATAAGTTATTAATGGCTTATTATAATAAGACTCATAAAGATTATACTGAGTGGAGTAATGGTAAGCTTATTGATTCTAATACTAAAGAAGAAATATCTATGGATAGGTTAATAGAAGAATTTGAAAGAATTCAATTATATCCAGTAACATCTAATGATGGTATTAATTTTAAAGATTTATATGGTTCTACCTTTATGCCAGAAAGTAGAAGATATTTAGAGTTTGATATTTATTTAAAAGCTACCTCTAATAATATAAATGATAATTTCACTTATGATATCTATTTATTATATGGTGATAAAGAAACTGAAACAGGCTCAACTATCGAGGGTACAAGTATTACATCTGATGAAGATTATATTGATATTTCAACGGGATTTGCTGATGAAGTAGGGAAAGCAGGATTATATACTTGGAATAAAAATGCCATTTATCCTAATAATCAAATATTAGTTAATTCTTCAAACGCAATGAGATTCAGTATATCTGGTTATACAATTACTAAAGAAGATATAATTGAAAATGAAGAAGTAGTTGATACAAAAACTATTTATACTGAAAATGAAACAGCTAATGTATATGAGCTTACAGATGATAAAGATCTTGGAAGCTACGCAACAAATTATAGTGGTGATGATGTAGATTTAAATCATCTATATAATGCAAATCTAAATGCAATGTATACCTACTATAATACTAAAAGACCTAATTCAACATTAAAAGATAAACTAATGACTTATGAAAATAGGCCTAAAACACTAAGAAATACTGATTTAGCTAATGATGAAAACGGTAATGTGAATGAGAAAAACCCCGTAGTAGCAACAGTAAAATCTGGTGGAGATTCACAAAAGCTAACTATTAGAATTTGGCAAGAAGGTTGGGATGCCGACTGTTTTGATGGGCTTGCGAAATCTATTAATGTTAGATTATCATTACAATCTTTTATACAAGATTAATGATAATTAAAAAAATAAACATAAAAAAGGAGATTTATTAATTATGAAATTAAAAGGAAAATTAATTATGTCTGCTGCAGCTTTAGCAGCTTGTGCAGCAACATTAACTTCAACAACTTATGCATGGTATACTTCTAATACTCAAGTTGATGCAAGTGGAATTACTGGTACATCAGCATCTACAGGTGATGCAAACGTTTTAATATCTACAGATCATACAAATTGGTCACAATCTGTAGATTTATCTGAATCATTAAGACAATATTATACAAATAATACATTTCAAACTGTATCACCTGAAAATGCTAAAACAGATTTTTATAAAGCTATGTCTCAAACAATTGTTCCAGCTCAAGCAACAGTAGATGGTGATGAAATTGTATATAAAGGACTTGATACAACTGCTGCTTTCTCAGAAAATGGAGTTATGACAATTACTTTGTATGTTAAAACAACTGCAACAGGTGGAGAAGATAAAATTCCTCTATATTTAAAAACAATAAGTATTACAAATACAGCAACAACTCTTCCTACTGCTGATAACTTATTAAATGGTAAAAATACTACAGAGGAAAATGGTGGTGTTGATAATACAAAGGCATCATATTCTGCTGATATTACTAAAGCATTATGGATGTCTTATACAAGTACATCAAATGATGATGCGAATAAAACAGATATATTTGATTTGAGTGCTGCTGATTCCACTCCATTAACTGATGTAAATTTGACTAATCCAAATGCTTTAACATATTTGAATAAAGTTCAAGAAACAAATTATACAAAAGGAAAAACAAAAGATGGTGCAACAAATGTTTCTTTAGCTGCTGAACGTAAATTAGGAGGAACTGGTAATACTAATATTACAGTTGCTAATCTTGATCCTACTGGTGAATATACTACTTTAACATTTACATTTTTCTTAAATGGATGGGATGAGTATTGTTTTGATGCTTGTAAAGGACAAACATTCAATGTGTCTCTTGCATTTACTACAGAAGCAAATACTATTGATGCTGTAGCAAAATATACTATGTAGAACCTTAAACTTAAGAAAAATATACGCAAATAAAGTTTAAAATAGGAGGTTAACCCATGCAAAAAGTTGCATTAAGAAAAATATTAATAAGTATTTTTACAATATTAGTTGTATTTATAACAACTTTTGCAACTACATATGCATGGGTTGGTATCCTTACAGCTTCATCTATTAATCAATTTCAATTAAATTTAAAAACTAATGTTCTTTCTAATTATAATCTGCTTATTTCTGCAAATGAAAATGGTGAATTTTCTGAATCTATTGGTGAAAATGGATTGTGCGATTTAAAAAGGCAAATTTTATATAACATGGGAGTGAATGTTGATTTGCTTAGTGATGAAGGTGTTAATGTTGAATTTAATAAAATACAACTTACTCCTGTATCAATAGGTAATAATAAACTATATAAAGATGATTTTTATTTAGTTAATAAAAATTCAATTGATGTTAAAGAAAAAACAAATAAAAGATTTAAATTTGATTTATTTTTAACTGTTGATTATGTTGGCGAAGAAGCTATAACAGAATCAACAAATATTGCAGTAAATTTATTTTTAGCTGAAATAGAAAACACTATTGTGGGGACTAAAAAATTAGGATCTGTTGCTAATGGTATTAAATACCCATCAGAAAATACTATTAAAACAAATTTTAATGAAATAAAATCTACAGATGCTTTTTATGTTAATTCAGCTTCAAGTGCTAGAATAGCATTATCATTATATTCACCGATTCCATTTGAAGATTCTTATTTAGAACACAATGAAATTGTTAGACCATATAAGGAAGTAATATATCAAGGTGGAACAAATAATCCTTACTATGATGAAAAAAATGACACCTATAGTTTTGGTGGTATTCTTCCGGAAGAATATAATTTAGCTTATCAAGAGTTTAAATCAATATATAATTTGAATCCATCTAGATTTTACATTCCTGAAGAAGCTTTAAATAGAGGAGATTTGGAATTGACAAATGAAAATGCCTCTTTATCAAATAGCGATTTAGGTTTTGGAATAATTAATGGTAAAAGAATGAAAATGAAAATTACAGTTGATTTTTGGTTTGAAGGTTGGGATGCTGACTGTTTTCAAATAATAAATAATAGTCCTGTATTTTTAAATTTAACCTTTGCTACTGCGCAAGATGAAAAATAAATTATTCAAGTATAGGTTTCTTTCCTATACTTGATATTTTATTAAAGTGAATAAGTTAATTATTCATTTTAATAAAATATGTAGTTTTTAAACCTATTTTGTTTATTTTTGAATTATCTTGTGTTAAAATAAATGTAAATTATTTAATTTCGTTTTTATGTGTTAAATAGAAAGGAAGTATCATATGGAAAACAATACTAAAGTAGTTGAGAAAGAGTCAAAGACTCCTAAAACACCAAAAGAAAAAACAAAGTTTATATTAACAATAGTAGGTAATATAATATTTTATTTGATTATATTATTATTATTGTTTTGGTCAATAATGAATATTAATGCTGGAAGTAGTAATGGAGGATTTCCAAATATATTTGGTAGAGGATTTTTATCAGTTCAATCTAACTCAATGACAAGAGATAAGTCATTTGGTGTAAGTGATGAGTTACAAAAAGAATACGATGATTATGCAATTGGTGAATTTGGAAAAGGTGACTTATTACATGATACAGTATTTAATGTAAATGATTTTGATAATCTTAAGGTTGGAGATGTTATTACATTTTATGATAGTGATATTAAGAGTTTAAATTCACATAGAATTGTATATTTAACAAAAGATAGTGAAGGTCATACTGAAACATTAACTGTTCAAGGTGATTATTCTGTATGGATTTATGGTAGATATTGTGGTTCTGAAAATCCACAATTAAGTAATGAATTACTTGGTAGAGGGGATGCTAAAACATTCTCTACTGGAAATGCTTCTGATATTAAAGGAGTTGTAACATCTGTTACTCAAGGTGCAGGTAATGTATTAGATAACCTACATCAAAATTGGTTATGGTATTTCGTATTACCAGTTGGATTATTATTAATATTTGAATTATTTATGGTAATAAAGAACTTTATGGAATTAAAGGGTACAAAACAAAAAGCTGCTTTAGCTGGAGATAAAGAAGCAATGCTTGCTGAAATCCAAGCTGAAAAGGAAAAAATGCGTCAAGAATTATTGGCCGAATTAAAGGCTCAACAAGCTCAAGAGGCAAAAACTGAGGATAAAGATACATCATCTTCAGACGAATAAATATAAATTAAGGGAGCTGTAAAAAAACCTAAGTTTTGAAAAACTTGGATTTTGGAGCAACAGCTCCTTTTTCTTTGCCTTAAAAACAA
>CAKQBG010000050.1 GCA_934216145.1 uncultured Anaeroplasma sp. | reverse complement strand
TTAGAACCATATCTATATCCATGTTGAACGAAATAAGTAGGATCTTTGGATTTCTTGTCATAACAAAGTTTCATTAGCAAAACACCTCACAACACTATTATAACATATATTACAACATAATACAACATATACAACAAAACTTTTTAAAAATTTGACAATAAAAAAAGAGGAATTATATACGTAGTATATAAAATCCTCAAAATTTATAAAAATATTAGTTTATAACTGTTGAAAACCCGGCGATAGTATATTAAAAAATGATAATAGCTATTTAGATTGTTATTATAATAAAATAGAGGATAAAAATAATCTTTATTATTACGCAGTGGCTTCTAATGATAAGAATATAGTTATCCATAATGAAATATGAAATCTCTAAAAAATTAGGGATTTTTTATTTTAAATAAAATTGTTTCGGGTATTGCTTTTTTTGAAAACTTGATTTATAATAATAAAATGCGTGAAGTGGGTTCATTGCTTTTTTCATGCTGCTTATTTTCGATTAAAACTGATAAACAGTTTATATATATTTTGCGGGTATCCTTTATTATGTGGCATAAACAGCCCTTTAGCCTTGGCTATAAAGTCCTAAGACAGTTTAAAAATTAAGAAAGGGAAAAGGTATAGTTTATATACCGAAAAGGTGTCTTTATGAATTACAAGAATGTCAATTATGGTAAGAAATCAGTTAGACGTAATTATTCTAAAATTCGTTCTGAAGTTCCACTACCAGGTTTAATTGAAATTCAAACAGAATCATTCAAACAATTTGTTAATGAAGGTTTAAAAGAAGTATTTGAGGACATGTCACCTATTACTTCATTTAATCAAAGCTTAAAGTTGTATTTTACAGATTATCATTTTGATGAGCCAAAGTACAATGTTGTTGAATCAAAGCTTAGACGTATTAATTACTCTCGTCCTTTAAAGGTTAATGTATTACTTGAGAATACAGAAACTGGTGAAATGAAGAAGGATGAGATTTTCATGGGAGATTTCCCATATATGACTCCAGTTGGTACTTTTATTATTAATGGTGCTGAACGTGTAATTATTAGCCAAATTATTCGTTCATCTGGTGTATATTTTGATAGAGAAATAGATAAGAAAACAGGAGATATTAAGTTCAGTGGTACTGTAATCCCAACACGTGGTGCTTGGATTGAGTATGAGGCTGGTAGTAGAGATGTTTGGTATGGTAAGCTAGACCGTTCTAAGAAAATTCCTCTTACTACAGTTTTAAGAGCTTATGGTCTTTCTACTAATGAATCTATCATTGAGCTTTTTGGTGATAATGAACATCTAAAGGCCACATTTGAAAAGGATACTACAACAAATAGTGAGGAAGCTGCAATTGAGGTTTACTCTAAGCTTCGTCAGGGTGAAAAGGTTCCAGCAGATGGTGCTAGAAGTTTAATCACTCAAAGATTATTTGATGATAATAAGTACGATCTACAAAAGGTTGGTCGTTATAAATATAATATTAAGCTAGACGTTTTACAACGTGCTAAGGGTAACGCATTAGCTCGTGATGTTGTAGCTTTAGATGATATTTTTGATGATGAGACTGGTGAATTATTATATGCTAAGGGAACAACTATTGCTCAAATGGGTGATGTTATTCAGGATGAGGTATATGATAGATTAAATAAGGCTCGTGCTGCATTCCGTGTTAAGCTTGATTTAGGTAATACATTATGCGATGATCCATATAATGAAATTCTTTATATTACTCACGTTAAGGGTGAGCAATCTGAAGAGGTTAAGATTATCGGTAATGATCACCGTGAAACAGCTTTACATATTACAATGTCAGATATTATGGCAACTGTAAGCTACTATTTTAACCTATATGTAGGTGTTGGTACTATTGATGATATCGACCACTTAGGTAATAGACGTTTACGTTTAATTGGTGAATTATTAAAGAACCAATTCCGTATTGGCTTCTCTAAGCTAAAGAAGAATATTGAGGATCGTATGTCAACTGTTGAGCTTGATAAGGCTACTCCTCAAAACTTAATTAATATTAAGCCATTAACTTCTTCTTTAAAGGAATTCTTTGGTTCAAGCCAATTATCACAATTCATGGATCAAATCAACCCATTAGCTGAAATTACTCAAAAGCGTCGTATTTCTGCCTTAGGTACAGGTGGTATCGCTCGTGATAGAGCTGGTGTTGAGGTTCGTGATGTTCACAATTCACACTATGGTCGTATGTGCCCTATTGAGACACCAGAAGGTCCATCAGTAGGTTTAATTACATCTTTAGCTACTTATGCTAAGGTTGATCAATATGGATTTATTATTACGCCATATTTCGTTGTTAAATTAGATGAAAATGGAAATAAGTATGTTTCTGAGGATATCGTTTATCTTTCTGCTGATGATGAAGAGGGTAAGACAATTGCCGCTGCATCAACAAAGATTGATGAAAAAGGTTATATCCTTGAGGATAAGGTAATCGGTAGATATAATGGAGAAACAGAAATGTTCTCTAAGGATCGTGTTGATTACATGGATATTTCACCAAAGCAAATCGTATCTGTAGCTGCTGCCTGCGTTCCATTCCTAGAGCATGATGATGCTACACGTGCGCTAATGGGTGCGAACATGCAACGTCAAGCAGTTCCAATTATTAATCCAGAAAGCCCAATCGTTGGTACTGGTATGGAGTATAGAGCTGCTAAGGACAGTGGTAGTGCTTTAATCGCTTTAGGCTCTGGTGTTGTTGAATATGTTGATGCAAAGAAGATCATTATTAAGGAAGATACTGGTCATATGCAACGCTATGACTTATATCAATTCTTAAGATCAAACTCTGCAACTGCTATTATGCATCGTCCAATTGTTTCAGTTGGTGAGAGAGTTGACGCTGGCGATATCATTGCTGATGGTCAATCTATGAAGGATGGAGAATTAGCATTAGGTAGAAATGTTAGAGTTGCATTTATGACATGGGAAGGCTATAACTTCGAGGATGCCGTTATCATGTCTGAAAAGATGGTATATGATGATGTTTATACATCTTTACATATTGATGAATTCGAGATTGATGCTCGTGATACAAAGTTAGGACCTGAGGAATTCACTTATGAAATTCCTAATGTTAAGGAAGAAAGCAAGAGAAATCTTGATGCAAACGGTATAATTATTCCAGGTTCTGAGGTTAAAGAGGGAGATATCCTAGTTGGTAAGACTACTCCTAAGGGACAAACTGATCCAACTCCAGAAGAGAAGCTTCTTCTTGCAATCTTTGGTGAAAAGAGCCGTGATGTTCGTGATTCATCATTACGTGTTCCTCATGGTGGTGGAGGTGTTGTTCAATCAGTTCAACACTTTACTAAGGATAAGGATCAATTAAATCCTGGTGTTCGTGAGGTTGTACGTATTTTCATTATTCAAAAGCGTAAGATCCAAGTTGGAGATAAAATGGCTGGTCGTCATGGTAACAAGGGTGTTATTTCTAACATTCTTCCAGTAGAGGATATGCCATTCTCAAGTGATGGTAAGCCAATCGATATCATGCTTAACCCACAAGGTGTTCCATCTCGTATGAACATTGGACAGGTTCTAGAGCTTCACTTAGGTATTGCTGCAAAGAAGCTTGGTGTTAAGGTTTCTACACCAGTATTCGATGGTGCAACAATTGAGGATATCGAGGACATTATGCGTGAAGCAGGAATGCCTCTTGATGGTAAGGAAACTCTATATGATGGTAGAACAGGTGAGCCATTCGAGAATAAGATTACAGTAGGTATTATGTATTTCGTTAAGCTTTCACACATGGTTGATGATAAGTTACATGCTCGTAACGTTGGTAAGTATACTTTAGTTACTCAACAGCCTATGGGTGGTAAAGCTCAAAACGGTGGTCAAAGATTTGGTGAGATGGAGGTTTGGGCATTACAAGCATATGGTGCTGCTCATACACTTCGTGAAATGATGACTGTTAAGTCAGATGATTTAGTAGCAAGAGATCGTACATTCGATGCTATTGTTGATGGAAAGCCAATCCCAGAATCATCAATTCCAGAATCATTCAGAGTATTAACTCGTGAACTTCAATCTTTAGGTATTCACGTTGAGTTAATTAACGAGGATGGTGAAAATGAAGTTAATCGTTCTATTGTTGACTTCAAGATTAGAGAAGTTAATAATAATAGAGCAACTCATGATACAAAGGCATTTGATTCTATCGGTGGTCATAAAGAAGAGACTACAGTAGAATTTGAAGAAAATAAAGAAAACGAATAAATGGAGGAGATTAAATGAGTAAGCAATATAAATATATTAAAATTGGTTTAGCATCTCCTGAAGAAATTCTATCTTGGTCATATGGAGAGGTTTTAAAGCACGAAACTATTAACTATCGTACTTTAAAGCCAGAACCAGATGGATTATTCTGTGAAAAAATATTTGGTCCAAGTAAGGATTACCAATGTGCTTGTGGAAAGTCAAAGCGTAATACGGACAAAGGTAAAATCTGTGAAAAATGTGGTGTTGAAATTACTGAATCAAAAGTACGTCGTGAGAGAATGGGTCATATTAAGCTTGCCTCTCCAGTTGTACACACTTGGTTTATTCGTAATACACCATCTCCACTTGCTACATTACTAGATTTAAAGACTAAGGATTTAGAGGAAATTGTTTATCTAGCTTCATATATCGTAATTAATCCAGGTAAGAGCACAGGATTAGTTAAGAAGCAAATTTTATCTGAACAAGAATATGCTACTAAGTCTGAGGAATTCCCAGGTCAATTCAAGGCTTTAACAGGTGCTGAGGCTATTAAAGTTTTATTAAAGGAAATTGATCTAGAGGCTGAAGAAAAGATTCTAAGAAAGAAATTAAAGTCTTCATCAAAGCAAACTCGTGATAAGGTTATTAAGCGTCTTGAGATTGTTGAATCATTCTTAAGAAGTGATAATAAGCCTGAATGGATGATACTTGAAGTATTACCAGTAATTCCACCTGCTTTAAGACCTATGGTTCAATTAGAGGGTGGTAGATTTGCTACTACAGACTTAAATGATTTATATCGTCGTATATTAAACCGTAATAATCGTTTAAAGAAGCAATATGAGCAACATGCTCCTCATCTAATTACTAAAAATGAGAAGAGAATGTTACAAGAAGCAGTTGATGCTTTAATTGATAACGCTAAGCGTGGCAATAAGAAGGCTGCTGTTGATAAAGCTCATAAGCTAAAAAGCTTATCTGATATGTTAAGAGGTAAGCAAGGTCGTTTCCGTCAAAACCTATTAGGAAAGCGTGTTGACTATTCAGGACGTTCTGTTATCGTTGTTGGTCCATCATTAAAGATGTATCAATGCGGTATTCCTAAGGAAATGGCATTAACATTATTTAAGCCATTTGTTTTAAGGGAATTAATGAAGTCAGGTAACAGTATTGCTGTTGCTAATAAGATGTGTGATAACCAAGAATCAAGTGTTTGGGGGATTCTTGAAGAGGTTATTCGTGAGCATCCAGTTCTATTAAACCGTGCTCCTACTCTTCACCGTTTAGGTATTCAAGCATTTGAGCCAGTATTAATTGAAGGTAAGGCTATTCGTCTTCACCCACTAGTATGTACACCATTCAATGCCGACTTTGATGGTGACCAGATGGCTATCCACGTACCTCTATCTATTGAGGCACAAGCAGAAGCAAGACTATTAATGCTTGCATCTAACAATATCCTAAACCCTAAGGATGGTAAACCAGTTGTTACTCCATCTCAAGATATGATCTTAGGTAACTATTATTTAACATTAGAGCGTAAGGGCGAACCTAATGAAGGTCATTTCTATAAGGATTATGATGAAGCTTATATGGCTTATAAGAATGGAGTAATTACACTTCATACACGTATTTTCGTTGATATTTCTTATTTACCAGCTTCAAAGTTCCAAGGTCAAGACTTACCTTCTAAGTATTTATTTACAACAATGGGTAAGATGATTTTCAATGAGATTCTTCCAACTGAATTCCCATATCTAAATGAACCAACTGATGATAATTTAACACATCAAACTCCAGTTCGTTATTTCTTAGATACTAAGAATTTAGAGGCTTCACGTGATGAGTTATTTGCTCATGATGAGGTTAAGCCATTTGTTAAGAAGTTCATTGCTAAGATTATTGCTGAGGTATTCAAGAGATTTAAGATTACTGAAACATCTAAGATGCTTGATAGAATTAAGGATTTAGGTTTCAAGTATTCTACAATTGCAGGTTTAACTATTTCTATGGCCGACGTTCTAGATTACAAGGGTAAGCATGAGCGTGTTCATCAGGCTGAAGAACAAGTTGATAAAATTAGTGAATTCTATGAGATGGGTCTTATCACAAATGCTGAGCGTAAAAAGCTTGTTGTTGCTGAATGGAAGACAGCTCGTGATGAAATTCAAGATGGTCTATGGAAGGAATTATCTAGTCAAAAGGATAACCACATTTTCATGATGGCTGATTCAGGTTCTCGTGGTAACGCATCTAACTTTGCCCAATTAGCAGGTATGCGTGGACTAATGAGTGATACAGCTGGTGAAACAATTGAGGTTCCAGTTAAGGCTAACTTCCGTGAAGGTCTATCAGTATCAGAATTCTTCATTTCTACCCATGGTTCAAGAAAGGGTTCTACAGATACAGCCTTAAAGACAGCAGAATCTGGTTATTTAACAAGACGTCTAGTAGACGTTTCTCAGAGCGTTGTTATTTCTTGTGAGGATTGTGGAACTGAAAAGGGCTTCTATGTTGATGATATCGTTGATGAGAATACATTAGAAAATGGTAAACCAAAGATTATCGTTCCAGTTTATGAGCGTTGTATTGGTCGTTATGCTGCAAAGGATGTTATTAATCCTCAAACAGGTGAAATTATTTGTAAGCGTAATGAAATGTTTACAGAAGCTACTGCTGATTTAGTTAAGGAAGCAGGAATTTCTCGTGTTTGCTTACGTACAAATATTACTTGTGCTGCAAAGACAGGTGTTTGTATGAAGTGCTATGGTAGAAACTTAGCTACTAATATGGTAGTTGAGGTTGGTGAAGCTGTTGGTACAATCGCTGCTCAATCAATTGGTGAGCCAGGTACACAGTTAACAATGCGTACATTCCACACAGGTGGTGTTGCATCTACTGCTGATATCACACAAGGTCTTCCACGTGTTCAGGAACTATTTGAGGCTCGTAAGCCAAAAGGTAAAGCAACTATTACTGAAATTGATGGTGTTGTTACATCTATTAGAAATACAAAGGCTGGTAAGGAAGTTACAATTAATAATGAACTTACTGGTGAAGAAAAGAAATATACAATTGATGCTACATCTGAATTATTAATTCAAGAAGGAAAAGCAATCAAGCGTGGCGATAAGCTAATGAAGGGTTCTATCCATCCAAAAGAGTTATTAAGAATTCTAGATGCAGAATCTGTTCAAAGATATATTATTGAAGAGGTTCAAAAGGTATACCGTTCTCAATCAGTTGAAATCAGCGATAAGCATATTGAAATTATCGTTCGTCAAATGATGAGAAAGATTACAGTTGTTACTGAAGGAGATACTAAGTTATTACCAGGTAGAGATGTATCTATTACTGAGTTTAAGCATGCTGTTGAAAGTGCTATTCAAAGTGGTGGTAAGCTTCCAGTTGGTAAGCAATTATTATTAGGTATTACAAAGGCTGCCTTAGCTGCTGAGTCATTCCTATCTGCTGCTTCATTCCAGGAAACAACAAGAATTCTTACATCTGCTGCTATTCAATCTAAGAGCGATTCATTATTAGGTATTAAGGAAAATGTTACAATTGGTGGATTAATTCCAGCTGGTACAGGAATCCTAAGAGAAGATACATTTGAGTGTGAGCATAGACCTGTTGATGAGACAATTTATGATCAAGTAAATAATGTTTCAAATGAAAATGATAATGACGATGATAAAGAGGAGCATGAAAGCTATCTTGATCAAATTAATGGAAATGATGATGATTCAGTTGACTTCGATGTTAATTTTGAAGAATTAGACATTAATTCATTAGATTAATAATAATATATTAAGCATTAGGACTATAGAGATATAGTCCTTTTTGCTATATATGTATGATAAAGTATAATTGTAATTTCATATAATATGGATATTAATAACATTATTAATCTTTAATATTATTTATTTATTCTTAATAGGTCTTTCTTTTTAGATTGATTTCTTATAAAATATATATAAGAAAAAACGATAAAAGGAGTTTATTGATATGCCTAAATACGAAATAAATCAATATCGTGGTGTTTATAAAAGAGCTATAGAGCTTTATGAGGATGAAAAATTTAAAGAAGCAGGCTTATTATTAGAAAAGGTTTGTGAAAATGACCAATCTAATTATATGGCATGTTATTATTATGCTGATTTATTATATTATGGAAAAGGAATGCCTAAGGATCCTAAAAAAGCCTTCCAATATTATATGATTGCAGCAACAAACAAGGTTACAGAAGCTAGCTATATGGTTGGATTATGTTATTTAGAGGGAGTGGGAACCTATCAAGATTCAATTCAAGCTGTTTCATGGTTTACAGAGGCTGCAAAATATGCTCACCCATTAAGCCAATATTATCTAGGTCTTGCCTATATGAAGGGTGAGGGTGTAGATAAGGATATACCTAGAGCTGCTCAATGGTTAGTTCATGCTGCAAAATCAGGTGTTGTTGATGCTGAGCGTGAAGGTGCAATTTGTTATGAATCACTTGGTAAGGTTAAAGGAGCAGCAAGGCTTTATTTAGCTGGAGCTGAGGCTGGAGATTCCTATTGTCAAGAAAAAATAGCTGATTATTATGCTGATGGAGTTGGTACACTTCAATGTACAGAGCTTGCACTACACTATTATGATTTAGCATGTCAACAAAATAATGTATCAGCAGAGGTTAAGCTTGGAAATAGGTATGCAAAGGGTAATGGAGTGCCTCAGGATATTAAGCAAGCAATTATTTGGTGGACAAAGGCTGCGAATGCTGGTAATAGTGAGGCTCAAAATAATTTAGCTGAATGCTATCATTTAGGTGATGGTATTGTTAAGAACGATTTAACAGCTGTTTCTTGGTGGACTAAATCAGCTAATGATGGTAATGTTAATGCGATGATTCACCTAGCTGAGATTTTAACTGATCCAACTGACAATAATATTGATCAAGATTTAGTAGAGGCAAAAAATTGGTGGCTTAAGGCCTCTGAGCTTGGTGATCCATATGCTATGTATCGTTTAGGTGATTGTCTTGAGAAGGGTATTGGTGTTTCATCAATTAACCTTGAGGATGCCTTTAGATGGTATAGATTATCAAGTCAAAATGGCTATGATGATGCAACTGAGGCTTGTAAGAGATTTACAAAGACTATAACTGGTAAGATAAAGGTTAAGAAGGAATAATATTATTAAATAGTGTTTTATGGTTTTATGATTGAACAACTGAAAAAAAATATTAATTATTCTTGAAAATGAAATCTCTGATGAAAATTCCCTTTGGGACAAAGAGCAACTACTTAAAGTAATAAAACCAGAAATAGAAGAATTGTATGACAAATTTAGGAGTGGAATAAAATTTTTCAAATATGGCAAAAACCAAAGAATGTTAGAATCAACATATTTAATTACTGATTCAATAAAAAATCTTGAAAATACAAATTTAGGAAAAGAAATCCTAAAATTACAAAATATATATAATAATATTTAATAAAATAAAAATTTCCCAATTTGATTTACTAATATTAGGATGAGATAGACTTCTTAGGTCTGCCTCGTCCTATTTTTTCTTTTGGCATCTCTTTCTTAAGTGATTCGAATAATCTCATTAATTCTAATACTGATGGGATAGCATTTCCCAATTTTCCATCACTATATGATGGCTTAGCTATTTCAGCTTCTCTTTTTCTCCATGCTGATGTTAAATCTTCCATTATTTCCCCATGAGTATTTTTTTAAACAAACCTTTATTTCTAAAAAATTCTATTATTCTAGTTGTTATTCTTGTTGAAATAAAATTAATAAATTCCATACCTATAACCGTATAATCACTTAGAACATTTGTTTCACATAATCCTATATCACTTTTATATGCTTTAAATACTAATTCAAGTTTCCATCTTTCTGCATAACATAAATATGCGTCCTTTAATGTCATATCTAAATCAGATTCTAATGTTATTGTCCCAAAAGTATTTCTTTTCTTATCATATTTTTCTGCTTTAAAATCATTATTTTTATTTGCATTTTTAATAAAGTCATGTGTTGCTTTACTCATGGTAGATACATCTAGAAATGAATATAAATATCTATTCTCATTTATTTTAATTTTCTCTCCTAATATTTCTTTTTCAATTCCAGTTATAATTTCTTCATATTGAAACATATCATTATTACTAATTCTTTTATCATTTCTTCTTATAGCTGTCAAAAAGTGTAATTCGTTATTACTATTTATAATATCTTCTATTTCACTTATTGAAAATCCCTTGTCAGATTTTTATAGAATTTTCTATAATAAATTGTCTATATGATACTACATCAAGGTTATTACCAGGAAAAACAGTAGAACACAAAGGCTCTTTTGTATTTATGTCATAAGCATAAATAATTGAAAAATCTTTAGTGTTTTTTAAGCGTGATTTATATGAATAGCCTGGAAATGATTTACTGTATTATCTTGTTTTAAAGTTCCATCAATAGCGATATGGTGAGATTCTGGTATTCTAGAAAGTCTATTTTGATAAAATTTTTCTCTTTTTTCACTATCCATTCAAATATGTAATAATAGCGAAATGATTGAATTTTTACTTAAGTGACAATCTTGATAATAAATAGAAATATATGTTCTCTCAAATTCATTTGAATATCTACTGCATTTAATAGAAGTCTTAATAATCTTAATTGAAGCAATACACAATATTTATCTAGCTTCATTAATAGGATAAATTTTCAAAAGATCTTGATAAATATCATCTGAAAATTTTTTCATTAAGGCTGACTATTTAAAGGTAACACATCTCTTTATTTAGAACTGGATTCCCCTTCACACACATTCTTATTTAGAGTACTGAATTATTTTTACATTTATGATTTGTTAGTAAATATAATTGACGATAGTGGAAAAATAGTTGTAAAATATAGCTATGATAGTTTTGGAAATCATAAGGTATATAATAGTGTAGGTGAGAAAATAACAGATCAAAATGATATAGGAAATATAAGTCCATTTAGATATAAAGGATATTATTTTGATAGTGAAACAAATCTATATTATTTACAAACGAGATATTATGATCCAAGTATTGGAAGATTTATATCGCCAGATTCAATAGATTATTTAAACAATGAATCAGTTGATGGATTGAATTTATATTGCTATTGTGGAAATGATCCAATCAACTATGCTGATCCTAGTGGATGTTTTCCTGTGTTAGCACTAATATTATGTGAAATTGCATTGGCAGGTATGGGATTAACAATTGGTGGTGTTGCTACTAATAACAATCTAATGACAGGAATTGGACTTACAATGGTTTCTGTTCCTGCTTTAATAAGTGGAATTGGTGCATTATTTAGTGGTGCAACATACTTGAGTATTATTGGTGGTGTTACGACGGTTGCAGGAATTGGAACAGGAGTGTTTGCTACTGCGGAATATCAAGAAGCATTTACAGGTAATAACTGGATGTTAGATGCCGGCATGAGTGAAGAATGGTACAATGGATTAATGATAGCAATTGCAGCAATCGCAACTGCTGGAACAATAGTTACTGGTGTATTAACAAGTGTTGGAAATGCTGCTACAGCTAATCAAATGATGAATAGTTTTAACAACCATCCAAATAGATGGAAAACAGTGAAAGAATTAGTTGAACCAGGAAGAGGTACAAACAAAGGTGGCATTTCTACTTATTCAAATTATATTAATAAATGGACTGGCTCAAAATTAGGTATTCACAAAATTATTAGAGGTGGAAGATTTATTCATGGGTCACATTTTCATCCATGATTTTAGGAGGAATAACATATGACAAACAAAGAATTAATTTTAGATAGCTTGATTGATGATGATGAGGCATTTACTCAAATATTGGAATATTTTACGTTGGCTGCCGAAATAAAAATATCACCCTTAGAATTAAAAAAAAAGTTAAATGAAATGGTAGAAGAAGGATATATTTTTATTAATTATGCTTGGAAAACAGAGCGTGATGAATATCCTTATTCATTGACTGAAAAAGGAAGAATAGCTTGGAATAATATTCAAAATAAAAACTCTAATAGAAATAATTAATTTATCAATAGAAAAGAACAATGAATTCTTTGGAATAAAAATTAAATAATTTAATGAGTAAGAATTAAATAATAAATATAATTTACGATAGTGGAAAAATGGTTGTAAAATATAGCTATGATAGTTTTGAAAATCATGAGGTATATAATAGTGTTGGTGAGAAAATAACAGATCAAAATGATATAGGAAATATAAATCCATTTAGATATAAAGGATATTATTTTGATAGTGAAACAAATCTATATTATTTACAAACGAGATATTATGATCCAAGTATTGGAAGATTTATATCGCCAGATTCAATAGATTATTTAAACAATGAATCAGTTGATGGATTAAATTTATATGCTTATTGTGGTAATAACCCTGTGATGTACTCTGATGAAAGTGGACATATGCCTAAATGGGCACAATGGGTTCTTGGAGGATTAATTATTGTAGATGGAATAGCTCTTTCTGTAGCGACAGGAGGACTTGCAGTTCCATTAACGGCAGCTTTAGGAGGCGGTTTGATGTCTTCAATAGCTGCTGGAGCAATTGTCGGAGCACTCGGAGGAGCTGTTGCAGGAGCTTGTTTCAGTATTGGTAGTCAGGCAATTTCAAGTTGTTTTGAGAATATTCAATGGTCTGATGTTGGTAAATCTGCGTTAAGTGGTGCCATTTCTGGTGCTATATCTGGTGGTATTTTTGGTGGTATAAAATATGCGGTAAATACAACTCAAATTGCAAACAGTTTATCAGGCGTTAATTCAGCGCAAGCAAGACTTGATAGTGCATTTTCGTCATTAAAAAATGTTAAAAACCTTTCAGGATTGCCTTTTAGTGGCTCTAATATTGCTATAACTATTGCTCAAGCAGCTGCTAATTATAATAGTGCATATTCTAGCTTGGTTATGGTACAAATTAATAGTAAATTAATTGAACTAGCAATTAAAGGTGGCTTATTAGGTTTACAATTTGGATTAAAACAATTAATTGGATATGGATTAAATCAAATATGGTGAGGATAATATGAAAAAACAAAAGATTATCGAATTAAAAAAAATGACAATTACTAATGAAGAGATTGTTATTAAAAGAAAAAACAAAAATATAATAATACCAATTAATAATATTAAAGATATAAGATACACAAAAAGAACATTTTTAAATTATTTATTAATGGATGGTTTGAGTGTGTCTCCTGGATGGCTATATATTAGATTCAACAATAAAATTGGTTGGAGAAAAGGAATAGCAATAAAAGTTAAATATTCTGATTTAGAAAAATTTCCAGAAAATGTTTTTTTAAGAATTGATATTAGTTAAGTAAAAAAACACATTAGCGAAACAATATAAAACATCAAACACAGGGAGTGTAGCTGTCTTAATGATAGATGGCTGTACTCTTTTTTAACAGTACCAGCATGAAATCACGTTGTTTATAGAGTGATATGTCCACATTCAGGACATTTAAATTTTCTTTGATGAAGAATAATTGTTACATTCTTCTCAGGCATTACAGGGTGGTATA